>NZ_JADBRE010000028.1:0-79829 GCF_014930525.1 Enterobacter cloacae complex sp. S1 | reverse complement strand
GATCAAACTCTTCAATTTAAAAGTTTGATGCTCAATGAATTAAACTTCGTAATGAATTACGTGTTCACTCGTTGAGACTTGGTATTCATTTAGTGTCCGAAGACATTAAGAATCCATGTCACTTTGAGTGCCCACACAGATTGTCTGATAAATTGTTAAAGAGCAGTTGCAACGCGGCTTTCAGCTCATCGTTGCGAGGTGGCGTATATTACGCTTTCCTCTTTCAGAGTCAAGCAATTATTTTCACTTTTCTCTGTTGGCGTTCATCTCTGAACCCCGCTGTCCCGGCGGCTTGTAAGCCGTTGTTCCGTGTCAGTGGAGGCGCATTATAGGGAGTTCTCCGACGTTGACAACCCCTCTTTGAAAAAAAACGTTCAACCGTCTCTTTTTTGCTCAAAACCGTGCTACAGCGCTAGTTTTTCAAGCGTTTCGAAGCCATAACGACGCAAAACGGGCAAAAGTTGTTCGGTTTCTTTTGTTATCGCCATACAGAAAGCGATGTTCGCATCCGCTGATTTCGCATCCGGCGCCTCGTGTTCCAGCAGCCAGGCCGTCCGACGCGCAATCGCAGCACCGGAATCCACCAGCCGGGTCCCTTCAGGCAGAACCTTTAACAGCTCTTCCTGTAATAGCGGGAAATGGGTGCAGCCAAGAACAACCGTATCCGGTGGTTCCTGCATCCGCAGCCATGGACGCAGAATACGACGCAGCTCTTCAAGCGATACCGTCTCGCCGTGCAGTTTCGCTTCCGCCATTTCCACCAGCTCCGCGGAGCCGAGCATGGCGATCTGGCATTCATTGGCAAAGCGCTCTATAAGCTCACGCGTATAAGGACGTTTTACCGTACCGCGCGTAGCCAGCAACCCCACAATGCCGTTCGCCGTCAGACGCGCCGCGGGTTTGATTGCCGGAACAACGCCCACAACCGGGAACGGAAATTTTTCGCGCAGGGCAGGAAGAGAGACCGTGCTTGCCGTATTACAGGCAATGACCGCCAGCGCCAGGGGATAACGCTTTTGTACCGCGGTGACGATTTCAACCACGCGCTCAACAATAAAGTCTTCACTCTTTTCCCCATACGGGAACGCGACGTTATCGAAGGCGTAGATGTAATGGAGATCCGGCAGGAGCTGCCGAATCTCATCATAGACCGAAAGCCCACCGACGCCGGAATCAAACACCAGCACGGTGGGACGCGGATCAGAAGGTGTAGCTGCCAGACAAGGTGTATTCCCGTCCTGCAGTTTGGTAGCCATAAACTGTCTCGTAATCTTTATCGAACAGGTTGGCTATTTTACCACGAACTGTGAGATGAGAGGTGACAGGATATGAAACCGCGACGTCCCACAGGCTGACGCCGCCCATTTTCACGCGTTCTGTTGCATAGGTATTCGGATCAACGGCAACGTCATAGCGAGTGCCCAGATAACGGTACGCCAGATTCCAGTCGAGATCCCACACCTGCCAGTCAAGCTGATACTTAACCTGTTGCTTTGAGCGACGAGCCAGGACTTCGTTAGTTTTCGCATTACGCGGGTCGACGTAGTCGTAAGAAATCTGATGCCCTACCGGGCCAGTGTCGAACTGGGCCGTCGCCTCGATTCCTTTAATACGGGCTTCATCGACGTTGTAATAACGGTAAGTCCGCGGGTCGCTATTAATGAGGTTATCGATATCATTACGATAGCCCGTCACACGCCAGTTTACCGGCCCCGTCAGACCTTCAAAGCCGCCTTCCCACTGCTTACTCTCTTCTGGCTTCAGATCCGGATTACCGTAATCTTTACTGTGGATCTGGCTCATGGTCGGTGCTTTATACGCTGTACCGTAAGAACCGATGATGCGATACCCCTCGATGAACTCCCATGCGGCGCTGGTCTGCCAGGTGGCGTGATTGCCAAAATTAGAGTTATCGTCATTACGCGCCGCCGCTTCCAGCGTCACGCTGTTGAACTGCTGCATCGCCGAAAGGAACACGCCGGTATTACGTTGTTCGTAACCTTTTTCCAGATAGCCCGTACCCGCCTGGGTTTTCTGCTTCTGCCAGTCCAGACCCGCGCCGATATTGCCGTGACCCACTTCAACCGTATTCAGCCACTGGGTGGTGTACTGCTTCACGTCATCCATGGTTGCGGAGTCAGCGTAGCGGCCTTTTTTCGGATCATAGTTCTGATCTTTGCTACGGCCATACCCTGCCACCAGCTGTGACTGGAAAATACCCTGGTTATAGCGCAACCCGGTGTCCCAGTTCTGGCTGTAAACCTGACGCGTGTCCGGCCGCCCATCAATGCCGGTCGCGCCATAGTGATCGTAACCGTCATACGCGGAGCGGTTATCGTAGCCAAAGCCACGGAAGAACCCGCTGACGCTGTCGGTAAACTGCTGCTCCACCGAGCCAAACAGCGATTTACTCATAAAACCATCGCGGTCTGGCTGGCGCGGGGCATCTTTTGCGGCAATATCAAAACCACGGGTATAGGTATAATCACCGGCCATGGTGATTTTGGTTTTATCGAACACCTGCTGAAAGGCACCGTTATAGTTTTGATACCCCTTTGAACTGACACCCGCAGAAATTTCCGCACCCGGCTTGTCGCGCCCGGTAATGATGTTAATCACACCGCCAATCGCGTCGGAGCCATACAGCGCCGAACGTGGGCCGCGAATGTACTCAATACGCTGAATCAGCGACGTCGGAATTTGGCTTAAATCAGGAACATTGCTGATCCCGGCATTATTCAGGGGGATACCATCAATCAGTACCAGAACATGGCGGGATTCCGTACCGCGAATAAACGTTGAAGAGGTCGACCCCATCCCGCCGCTTTGTGCGATGTCCACACCCGGCAGGCGTGACATGATTTCCACAACACTCGTTGCCTGCCAGCGTTCAATATCCTCACGGGTCACGACGGAGGTCGGAGCCAGAACGGTTTTTGCTGGTTGTTCGAAACGGTTTGCTGTCACCACCAACGAGTCGGCGCTTTCCTGCGCCCAGCCCGAAAATGCCGTGACGGAAAACGCCGTCAACAGCGATACTTTTTTAATCATTGTTAAAGCATCCACAATATAAGAAGGATGCCGCAGGCCTCATCGATAGCACGCGATGATGAAACCAAATGCGACGTGATCCCGGCAGGTCTTCGGGCTGGGTGGCGTTATACGGATGAAGACTTCCCATTTTCACAGTGTCTACAACTCTCATCCCGCCAGTCTTTACCGCTGCGCGTCAGCTCCAGATTTGCACTGGATTCCCTTTTCACTCTCAGGAGACCGGAAACAGAATGCTACAATTAGACACGTATAGATGTCCAGATAGCTATTAGCCATTAAATCTGGACATCCACTGCACAATCCCTACAATCCCCGCGTAATTCTTTATCACTCAGGACGCATCATGACCCCCGAACACCTCCCGACAGAACAGTACGACGCACAGCTGGCAGAAAAAGTTGTCCGCCTGCAAAGTATGATGACGCCTTTCAACGCGCCGGTTCCCGAGGTGTTTCGTTCTCCGGTCAGCCACTACCGTATGCGCGCTGAGTTCCGCATCTGGCACGATGGCGATGACCTGTACCACATCATTTTCGATCAGCAGACGAAATCCCGCATTCGCGTAGACAGTTTTCCGGCGGCGAGTGAGCTCATCAACCAGCTGATGACGCTGATGATCGACGGTGTACGCAATAATCCGGTGCTGCGCAACAAGCTGTTCCAGATTGACTACCTGACCACTCAAAGCAATCAGGCCATTGTCTCTCTGCTCTATCACAAAGCGCTGACCGACGAGTGGCGCGAGCAGGCAGAAGCCCTGCGCGATGCGCTGCGCGCGCAGAACATCAACGTGCACCTGATTGGCCGCGCGACCAAAACCAAAATCATGCTGGACCAGGATTACATCGACGAGCGTCTGCCGGTGGCAGGTAAAGAGATGATTTACCGTCAGGTGGAGAACAGCTTCACCCAGCCGAATGCCGCCATGAACGTGCAGATGCTGGAGTGGGCGTTGAACGCGACGGAAGGGTCGACGGGCGATCTGCTGGAGCTCTACTGCGGTAACGGCAACTTCTCGCTGGCGCTGGCGCGTAATTTCGAGCGCGTGCTGGCGACGGAAATCGCCAAACCGTCGGTGGCCGCCGCGCAGTACAACATCGCCGCTAACCATATTGATAACGTACAAATTATTCGTATGGCGGCAGAAGAATTTACCCAGGCGATGAACGGCGTACGCGAGTTTAACCGCCTGCAAGGGATTGATTTGAAGAGCTACCAGTGTGAGACAATTTTTGTCGACCCGCCGCGCAGTGGCCTGGACAGCGAAACCGAGAAGATGGTGCAGGCGTACCCGCGTATTTTGTACATCTCCTGTAACCCGGAGACGCTGTGCAAGAATCTGGAAACATTAAGCCAGACGCACAAGGTTGAACGTCTGGCGCTGTTCGATCAGTTCCCGTATACGCACCATATGGAGTGCGGCGTTTTACTTACCGCACGGTGATCTGTAGGCCGGATAAGCGTAGCGCCATCCGGCGTTTTTGGCAGGTGGCGCTACGCTTACCTGCCCTACAAATAATTCATTACTCCGGCAACTGGCTCTTGCGGCTACGCATGCGCGAGCCAATCCAGAACACCAGCGCCACAGACAGTACCGCAGGCAGGAAGTTAGAGCCAATATCCGGATACTCTGCGCGCACCACGGTGCTGTACAACAGTACACCCAGAATAAAACAGGCTGCGGCCAGTCCCGGTAACCCAACCGGCATGGTGCGGTTCAGATAACGTTGATGCAGGCAGTACACCGTCAGCACCAGCGCGATAATCGGGAAAATCGAGAACGGTACAATTGAGCTAAAAACCGCCGCAAACGTACCATTAATGGATAAGCCAGCGATCAATGCCAGCAACAGCGTTCCTTTATCCTGACCTGACTGTTTCATTACTCACCTTCACTCATCGTTTTGATGTGCCAACTTCTCTTGTTCACGGCGATACCAGTAGTACGCACCTTTAGAAATCATCCGCAGCTGCAATACCAGTCGCTCTTCGAGTTGCTTACGTTGTTCAATGCTGACATCCAGCGCTTCGGCACCCGCGCTGAAAACAATCGTCACCATCGCCTCGGCCTGTGCTTCAGTAAACGCACGCGGCATATGGTTTTCGAGTTCAAGATAGTCGGCAAGTTCCGCGATGAAATGCTGAATTTCACGCGCGACGGCGGCACGAAACGCGGCTGACGTTCCGGAACGCTCACGCAACAGCAGGCGAAACGCGTTAGGGTTATTGCCGATAAATTCCATAAATGTCGACACGGAGGTGCGGATCACGCTACCGCCCTTGGCGATACGCTGACGCGCCTGACGCATAAGCTGACGCAGCATCAAACCGCTCTCGTCGACCATGGTCAGGCCCAGTTCATCCACATCACGGAAATGACGATAGAAGGACGTCGGCGCAATCCCGGCCTCGCGCGCCACTTCACGCAGGCTCAAACTGGCAAAACTCCGCTCAGCACTCAGTTGACTGAATGCGGCTTCCACCAGCGAACGCCGGGTTTTCTCTTTTTGTTGTGCTCTTACGCCCATCACGATAGTTGAATCCTTCCAAAGGCCCGTTGGCACTATACCAGAGAATAAAATTAATCTGTTTACCTGGCTTTGTGAATGATTGTTTACGGGCGGTTTGTGCTCCACTGCCCGAAAAAAGCACAACGATAATTGGGTTACCCTGGCAATGATGTTATGATTCTGTTGCTTTTATGTATAAGAACAGGTAAGCCTTGCCATGCCACATTCCTACGATTACGACGCAATAGTTATTGGTTCCGGCCCCGGCGGCGAAGGTGCTGCTATGGGTCTGGTAAAACAGGGAGCCAGAGTAGCGGTTATTGAGCGCTACCATAATGTCGGCGGCGGTTGCACCCACTGGGGCACCATCCCTTCGAAAGCCCTCCGCCACGCCGTTAGCCGCATTATCGAATTTAACCAGAACCCACTTTACAGCGACCACTCCCGACTTCTTCGTTCCTCCTTTGCCGATATCCTGAATCACGCAGACACGGTCATTAACCAGCAGACGCGCATGCGTCAGGGTTTCTATGAGCGCAACCACTGTGAAATTCTGCAAGGGAACGCGCATTTTGTGGATGAGCACACCCTGGCGCTGGAGTGCCACGACGGTTCGGTTGAGACGCTCACCGCTGAAAAATTTGTGATCGCCTGCGGCTCCCGTCCTTACCATCCGGCAGACGTGGATTTCTCGCACCCGCGCATTTACGACAGCGACTCCATCCTCAGCCTGCACCACGAGCCACGCCATGTGATCATCTACGGTGCGGGGGTGATTGGCTGTGAATATGCATCGATCTTCCGGGGAATGGAGGTCAAAGTTGACCTGATTAACACCCGCGACCGCCTGCTGGCGTTCCTCGATCAGGAGATGTCAGACTCTCTCTCCTACCACTTCTGGAACAGCGGCGTGGTGATTCGCCACAACGAAGAGTACGAGAAAATCGAAGGCTGCGACGACGGTGTGATCATGCACCTGAAATCTGGTAAGAAGCTGAAGGCGGACTGCCTGCTGTACGCCAACGGCCGTACCGGCAACACCGATTCATTGCAGCTGGAGAATATCGGGCTTGAAACCGACAGCCGCGGTCAGCTCAAGGTCAACAGCATGTACCAGACTGCGCTGCCGCACGTTTACGCGGTGGGCGACGTGATTGGTTACCCAAGCCTGGCCTCCGCCGCTTACGATCAGGGCCGCATCGCCGCACAGGCGCTGGTGAAAGGTGAAGCGACGGCGCATCTGATTGAAGATATCCCGACGGGCATCTACACCATTCCGGAAATCAGTTCTGTCGGCAAAACCGAGCAGCAGCTGACAGCCATGAAGGTGCCTTACGAGGTGGGTCGTGCCCAGTTTAAACATCTGGCGCGGGCGCAAATCGTGGGAATGAGCGTAGGTACGCTTAAGATCCTGTTCCATCGCGAGACGAAAGAGATCCTCGGTATTCACTGCTTCGGTGAACGCGCGGCGGAAATCATTCATATCGGCCAGGCGATCATGGAGCAAAAAGGTGGTGGCAACACCATTGAGTACTTCGTTAACACCACCTTTAACTACCCGACCATGGCGGAAGCCTATCGTGTAGCTGCGCTGAACGGCTTAAACCGCCTGTTTTAACGCGCTGTCGAAATGGCCATCCATCGCACCCCGGATGGCCTCTGCCAGCTGCTCATAGCGGCTGCGCAGCGGTGACCCCGGACGGTAAACCAGACCAATGGTGCGACGCGGCTCCGGCTTAATACACGGCAGATAGACCACGCCATCACGTTTACGCTCGTGCGGCACCGCCAGCGCCGGCAGCAGCGTAATGCCGCTTCCCGCCGCCACCATATTACGCAGCGTTTCCAGGCTGGTTGCGCGGAAATGGGTATCTTCATCGGCACCCGCTTCGAAGCAGAAGCCCATCGCCTGATCGCGCAGACAGTGGCCGTCTTCCAGCATCAGCAGCTTTTCCCCGGCCAGATCGGCCATCGGCACGCGATCGCGGTTCGCCCACGGGTGATCTTCATAGATCGCCAGCACCATCGGCTCATCGAACAGCGGTACTTCAATAAACGCTTCACTCTCTTTGACCAGCGCCAGGATCGCGCAGTCGAGCTTGCCGCTGTCCAGCTGCGCCAGCAGCTGATGGGTTTGCGCTTCATGCAGGTACATTTCGAGTTTCGGGAACGTCTGGTGCAGCATCGGAATGATTTGCGGCAACAGGTACGGGCCAACGGTTGGGATCAGGCCAATATGCAGCGGGCCGGACATCGCTTCCCCCTGCTGGCTTGCCATTTCCTTGAGCACTTTGACCTCGCGCAGTACGGTGCGCGCCTGATCCACCAGCAGCAGACCTGCCTGCGTGAACAGTACCTTACGACTGGTGCGCTCCAGCAGCATCACGCCCAGCTCATCTTCCAGCTTGCGGATCTGACCGCTCAGCGTTGGCTGGCTGACGTGGCAGGAGTCTGCCGCGCGGCGAAAATGGCGATGCTCAGCTAACGCTACCAGGTATTCAAGATCACGAATATTCATTATTCATCCTCCGTCGCCACGATAGTTCATGGCGATAGATAGCATAGCAACGAACGATTATCCCTATCAAGCATTCTGTTGAATAATACATCACATAGACGAGGCGGCACGTGTTTGACCCTTGACGTCCCCGCACCGTCAGCGAGTTTCTCTCAAAACTCGAAAAACTAAAGCCAACGTGAACTTTTGCGGACCCCGTGGTCCGCTTTTTTTTGCGTAAAAAAAAGCCCAGCACTAAGCCAGGCTCCGTTTTTCTCCCTCTCCCTGTGGGAGAGGGCCGGGGTGAGGGCACCAGCCCGCACTATTCAAACCAACCGGTTTTTCGCATCCGCAATCGCCTGCGCTACCTGCTTCGGCGACACGCCACCTTTCGCTGCACGCTTATCCAGGCAGGATTGCAGGGCCAGAATCGGGTAGACATCATCCCCGATAACCGCGCTGAATTTTTGCAGGTCGGCAAGCGCCAGCTCTTCAAGGGCTTTACCCTGACGAATCGCTTCCACCACTGCTTCACCCACAATATGGTGCGCCTCGCGGAACGGTACGCCTTTCGCCACCAGGTAGTCCGCCAGCTCGGTAGAGTTAGCATACCCCTGCTGCGCCGCTTCCTGGCAGCGCGGACGTTTCACCTGAATGCCGTCCAGCACCAGCGCGCCCATATGCAGACAGTCCAGCCAGGTGTCGAGCGCGTCGAACAGCCCCTCTTTGTCTTCCTGCATGTCTTTGTTGTATGCCAGCGGCAGCCCTTTCAGGGTCATCATCATACCGGTCAGCGCGCCCTGCACACGGCCACACTTACCGCGGATCAGCTCCAGCGCATCCGGGTTTTTCTTCTGCGGCATCAGGGAGGAGCCGGACGTCACGCGGTCGGACAGCTCTACAAAGCCCGCTTCGCCAGAGTTAAAGAAGATCAGGTCTTCGGCAAAGCGCGACAGGTGCACCATCCCGATAGAGGCATTCGAGAGCAGCTCCAGCACGTGGTCACGGTCAGAGACGCTGTCCAGGCTGTTGCGGGTGGCGGAGGCAAAGCCCAGCCAGCCTGCCAACTGCTCACGGTCGATTTCATACGCCGTACCGGCCAGCGCGCCGCTGCCCAGCGGGCTGACGTCCAGACGCTTTAAGGTATCCTGTAAACGGCTCTCATCACGCGCCAGCATCTCAACGTAGGCCAGACACCAGTGTGCGAACGTCACCGGCTGCGCGCGTTGCAGGTGGGTATAACCCGGCATCACCGCATCCTGATTGCGCTGCGCGGTGTCCACCAGTGCGCTCTGCAACTGACGATTCGCCGCCAGCAGTTCGCCGATGGTCTCTTTGCACCACAGCTTCAGGTCGGTCGCCACCTGGTCATTACGGCTACGCCCGGTATGGAGCTTTTTACCCAACTGGCCGACTTTGTCGATCAGTTTGCCTTCCACCCAGCTGTGAATATCTTCGGCATCGCTCTGGAGGATTTGCTCCGGATCCAGACGCACCTCTTCCAGCAGGTTGTTCAGCGCCTCTTCCAGCTGCTGCTGTTCGTCTGCGGTCAGCACGCCAACGGTCACCAGCGCTTTGGACCAGGCCACAGAGCCGACAATATCCTGTTCGGCCAGGCGGTAGTCGAAGCGCAAAGAGTCGTTGAACTGTTTGAACCGCTGATCCGCTGCCTGTGTAAAACGCCCACCCCAAAGTGCCATAACGAATTTCCTTAATGATGATATTTTTGCCCGGTGGCGCTGCGCTTACCGGGCCTACAAAATTCACGTAGGCCGGATAAGCGAAGCGCCATCCGGCACAGAATCTTAAGCCAGAATACGCGTGCCAATCGGCGTGCCGTTAAACAGCGCCGGAAGCTGCTCTGCATGACGCCAGGAGGCGATATCCACCGGGCGGCCCAGCGTGCGGGCCGCATCCAGCGCGGCGTTAACTTTAACGATCATGCCGTCGGTGATAATGCCCTGATCGATCAGCTGCTCGGCTTTTGCGGCGGTCATTTCCGCAATGCGCTGGCCTTTGCCGTCCAGAATGCCGCTCACGTCGGAGAGCAGGATCAGGTCTGCGCCCAGCGTTGCCGCCAGCGCCGTCGCCGCCTGGTCCGCATTGACGTTCATCAGTTCGCCCTCTTCGGTCACGCCGATTGAGCTCACCACCGGCAGGAAACCGCCTTCCAGCAGGGTGTTAATCAGCTTAGGCGAACCTGGCTGCGCGAGTCCAACATGGCCAAGCTCTTCGTCGAGCTGGGTCACTTTCACGCTATCGCCATCGCCCAGACAGAGGCCAACGGAGGCGATATGGTGTTTCTTCGCCCACGCCAGCAGCGTTTTGTTCGCCGTGCCCGCCAGCGCGCCGGTAATGATGTCAATCTGGTCCGCAGGCGTCACGCGCAGGCCATTTTTCTTTTTCACCGGCAGGTTGAGCCCTTTCATCAGCTCATCCACCACGCAGCCGCCGCCGTGCACAATCACCAGCGGACGTTGGTGTGATTCACGATAGTTCACCAGTGCGGTAAACAGGCGCTCCAGCGCTTCTTCGCTGTCCAGCAGTACACCACCGAGTTTGATAATTAATGGATTCATCATCACACCTTAAATAAGAGCCTGCGTTTCAGGGAAGCCGAAACGAATATTTGCACACTGCATTGCCTGTGCGGCAGCGCCTTTGAGTAAGTTGTCTTCTGCGGCGACCACAATCAGATGCTCGCCCTGCACGGCAAAGCCGATGTCACAGAACGGCAGGCCAACCACGTTTTTCAACGCCGGCACGCCTTTGTCATACAGGCGCACCAGCGGTTTATCCGCATACGCCTGCGTGAAGACCTCGCTCACCTGTTCTTTGGTCACACCCGGTTTCAGGCGGCAGGTAATGGTTTCGAGGATCCCACGCGGGAAGCTGCCGAGGTGCGGGGTGAAAATCACGTCCGCGCCCAGATGGGTGGTGATTTCAGGGTGATGGCGGTGATTAAACACGCCATACGGCTGAAGGCTCACTTCGCAGAAGCTGTTGGAGATCGCCGCTTTGCGCCCGGCGCCGCTCACGCCACTGGTGGCGTTGATCACCGGCCACTGATTCAGATCCAGCAGACCCGCGTCGATCAGCGGCTTCAGGGAAAGCTGCGCCGCCGTCGGGTAGCAGCCCGGCACGGCAATCAGATCCGCTTCTTTCAGTTTGTCAGCGCTCCACTCCGCCAGGCCATACACCGCTTTTTCGAGCAGATCCGGGTGCTGATGGGTGAAACCATAATATTTTTCGTAGAACGCGCTGTCGTTAACGCGAAACGCGCCGGAGAGATCAAAGACCACGCAGCCGGCCGCTAAAAATTGCGGTGCCAGGTCGTGGCTAACTTCATGCGCCGTGGCTAAAAACACAACGTCAACGCCGTCGGTGAACTCGCTGATGTCAGACATGGGCTGCAACGGCAGATCGACAATGCCCTTAAGCTGTGGATGCAAATCGGAAATTAACTTTCCGGCATCATTGCTTTGCGCTGACACGGTCAAAGCGGTTATGGTCATATGAGGGTGGCGATTTACGTAGCTTACAAGCTCTGCGCCCGCATAACCGCTAGCGCCTACAATCAGCGTATTCAACATCGGGTTCCTTTATGCTCAACGATAATGTATTTTTATTCACATTTATTGCATGAATATTGATACTATCACGACCTAAGGTGTGTCAACAATGAAAATGAACTTACCGCCATTTATCGAGATTTACCGCGCTCTGATTGCCACACCCTCCATCAGCGCGACGGAAGAAGCCCTGGATCAGAGCAATGAGTCTTTAATCAATCTGCTGGCGGGTTGGTTTAGCGATCTTGGGTTTAACGTTGAGGTTCAGCCCGTCCCCGGAACACGCCACAAATTTAACCTGCTCGCCAGTACCGGACATGGCGCGGGCGGCCTGCTGCTGGCTGGCCACACTGACACCGTGCCGTTTGATGATGGCCGCTGGACGCGCGATCCGTTCACGCTGACCGAACATGACAACAAACTCTACGGTTTGGGCACCGCCGACATGAAAGGCTTTTTCGCCTTTATCCTCGACGCGCTGCGTGACGTGGACGTGACAACCCTGAAAAAGCCGCTCTACATTCTGGCGACCGCCGATGAAGAGACTAGCATGGCGGGCGCACGTTATTTCTCTGAAAACACATCGATTCGTCCTGACTGCGCGATCATCGGCGAACCGACCTCTCTGCAACCGATTCGGGCGCACAAAGGCCATATTTCTACCGCGGTGCGCGTGCTCGGACAGTCCGGCCACTCCAGCGATCCGGCGCGCGGCGTGAACGCCATCGAGCTGATGCATGACGCCATTGGCCGCATCATGACCCTGCGCGACGATCTGAAAGAGCGCTATCACTACGAGGCGTTCACCGTGCCGTATCCGACGCTAAACCTCGGCAGCCTGCACGGCGGTGATGCGTCCAACCGTATCTGCGCCTGCTGCGAACTGCATATGGATATCCGTCCTCTGCCGGGCATGACGCTGAGCGATCTGGATGGCTTACTGAACGAAGCGCTGGCACCGGTCAGCGAGCGCTGGCCGGGCCGTCTGACGGTCTCCGAACTGCATCCGCCGATTCCAGGCTACGAATGTCCGCCTGACCATCAGCTGGTTCAGGTGGTGGAAAAACTGCTCGGCGAGAAAACCGACGTGGTGAACTATTGCACCGAAGCGCCGTTTATTCAGACGCTGTGCCCGACGCTGGTTCTGGGCCCTGGCTCCATCAACCAGGCCCACCAGCCGGACGAATATCTCGAAACCCGCTTCATCAAGCCCACTCGCGAACTCATTACCCAGGTTGTGCATCACTTCTGCTGGCATTAAAAACGCACCGAACAGTCCCCTCTCCCTGTGGGAGAGGGTTAGGGTGAGGGCAACAAATCGCATGATCTTCGTCACATTCCCATAAGCATCTCTTATCTGACGCAATACGAATTAAATTTCGTAAATTGCCCACATTTATTCGTTTGCTGAACCGTTTTCGCAGCAATTGACGACGGGGGTTTTACGTGGCTTTATAAAGGGAGATGACAAAATAATGTCCAGAAGATTTTCGCATGGGCATAAACAAAAATGATGGGGTGACTGGGTTTTTATGAACGAACAATATTCCGCGTTGCGTAGTAATGTCAGTATGCTCGGCAAAGTGCTTGGAGATACCATCAAAGACGCACTGGGGGAGAACATCCTCGACCGCGTTGAAACCATCCGCAAGCTGTCCAAATCTTCCCGCGCCGGTAACGAGGCCAATCGTCAGGAGCTGCTCACCACCTTGCAGAACCTCTCTAACGATGAGCTGCTGCCCGTTGCCCGCGCCTTCAGCCAGTTTCTGAACCTGGCAAACACCGCTGAGCAATACCACAGCATTTCGCCAAAAGGCGAAGCGGCCAGCAACCCGGAAGTCATTGCCCGCACCCTTCGTAAACTCAAAGACCAGCCCGACCTCAACGAAGCGACCATCAAAAAAGCGGTAGAATCCCTTTCGCTGGAGCTGGTGCTGACCGCACACCCAACTGAAATCACCCGTCGTACGCTGATCCACAAAATGGTGGAAGTGAACAACTGTCTGAAGCAACTGGATAACAAAGACATTGCCGACTACGAACGTAACCAGCTTATGCGCCGTCTGCGCCAGCTGATTGCCCAGTCCTGGCACACCGATGAAATTCGTAAGCATCGCCCAAGCCCGGTAGACGAAGCCAAATGGGGCTTTGCGGTGGTGGAAAACAGCCTGTGGGAAGGGGTCCCCAACTACCTGCGCGAGCTGAACGAACAGCTGGAAGAGAACCTGGGCTACCGCCTGCCGGTTGATTTTGTTCCGGTACGCTTCACCTCCTGGATGGGCGGCGACCGCGACGGCAACCCGAACGTGACGGCGGAAATCACCCGTCACGTCCTGCTGCTGAGCCGCTGGAAAGCGACCGACCTGTTCCTGAAAGATATTCAGGTGCTGATCTCCGAGTTGTCGATGGTGGAAGCGACGCCGGAACTGCGCGCGCTGGCCGGTGAAGAAGGCGCCAGCGAACCGTACCGTTTCCTGATGAAAAAACTGCGCGGTCAGCTGATGGCCACTCAGGCCTGGCTGGAAGCGCGCCTGAAAGGCCAGCGCCTGCCGAAGCCGGAAGGTCTGCTGAGCCAGAACGAACAGCTCTGGGAGCCGCTGTACGCCTGCTATAAATCGCTCCAGGCCTGTGGGATGGGCATCATTGCCAACGGCGAACTGCTCGACACCCTGCGCCGCGTGAAGTGTTTCGGCGTGCCGCTGGTGCGTATCGACGTTCGTCAGGAAAGTACCCGTCATACCGAAGCACTGGGCGAGCTGACCCGCTACCTCGGCATCGGCGACTATGAAAGCTGGTCAGAAGCCGACAAACAGGCGTTCCTGATCCGCGAGCTGAACTCCAAGCGCCCGCTGCTGCCGCGCAACTGGGAGCCAAGCAACGACACCCGCGAAGTGCTCAACACCTGTAAAGCGATCGTGGATGCGCCGAAAGGATCGGTGGCCGCCTATGTGATCTCCATGGCGAAGACCCCGTCCGACGTGCTGGGCGTTCACCTTCTGCTGAAAGAAGCGGGCATTGACTATGCTCTGCCAGTGGCCCCGCTGTTTGAGACCCTCGACGACCTGAACAACGCTAACGACGTGATGACCCAGTTGCTGAACATCGACTGGTATCGCGGCTTTATTCAGGGCAAACAGATGGTGATGATTGGCTATTCCGACTCCGCGAAAGATGCGGGCGTGATGGCAGCCTCCTGGGCGCAATATCAGGCGCAGGATGCGCTAATCAAAACCTGCGAAAAAGCCGGTATTGAACTGACCCTGTTCCACGGACGCGGCGGCTCCATTGGTCGTGGCGGTGCGCCTGCACACGCAGCGTTGCTCTCTCAACCACCAGGAAGCCTGAAAGGCGGCCTGCGCGTGACCGAGCAGGGTGAGATGATCCGCTTCAAGTACGGCCTGCCGGAAGTGACCATCAGCAGCCTGTCGCTCTATACCAGTGCGATCCTGGAAGCCAACCTGCTGCCGCCGCCGGAGCCAAAAGAGTCCTGGTGCCGGATCATGGATGAGCTGTCTGACATCTCCTGCGACCTCTATCGCGGCTACGTGCGTGAAAACAAAGACTTTGTGCCTTACTTCCGCTCAGCCACGCCTGAGCAGGAGCTGGGTAAACTGCCTCTGGGTTCGCGCCCGGCCAAGCGTCGCCCGACCGGCGGCGTTGAATCCCTGCGCGCCATTCCGTGGATCTTCGCCTGGACGCAAAACCGTCTGATGCTGCCGGCCTGGCTGGGTGCCGGTGCGGCGCTGCAAAAAGTGGTGGAAGACGGAAAGCAGAGCGAACTGGAAACCATGTGCCGCGACTGGCCATTCTTCTCTACCCGTCTGGGCATGCTGGAGATGGTCTTCTCGAAAGCCGACCTGTGGCTGGCGGAATACTACGATCAGCGTCTGGTGAAACCAGAGCTGTGGGCGCTGGGTAAAGAGCTGCGCGAGCTGCTTGAAGGCGATATTAAAGTGGTGCTGGATATCGCTAATGACTCCCACCTGATGGAAGACCTGCCGTGGATCGCCGAGTCTATCCAGCTGCGTAACATCTACACCGACCCGCTGAACGTTTTACAGGCTGAACTGCTGCACCGTTCGCGTCTGGCGGAGGAGGAAGGTAAAGAGCCGGATCCGCGCGTTGAACAGGCGCTGATGGTAACGATAGCAGGCGTTGCGGCAGGTATGCGCAACACCGGTTAATGCTCAGTGCCCGGCAGCGCTACGCTTGCCGGGCACTTCTCGATCTTCCCCCTTCCCTGATCTCCCCCTCAATCTTTGCCACCGGTAAGGCAATCACGTTTCCCTTAGACGTAGCGCAACAAATGACCGGCACGCCGGGAGTAGAGTCACTCTTAGTGCAGTTCGAACAGGACAGAATTTACCTCAAACACTAAGGGAGTAATGTTATGGACCGTGTCATTCAATCCCCGGGAAAATACATCCAGGGTGCAGATGTTCTCACTCGCCTCGGCGACTACCTGAAGCCGCTGGCGAATCGCTGGCTGGTGGTGGGCGATAAATTTGTGCTGGGTTTTGCTGAAGAAACCCTGCGCCAGAGTTTCAAAAAAGCCGGACTCCATGCCGAAATTGCACCGTTTGGCGGCGAATGTTCGCAAAATGAAATCGATCGCCTGAAAAAGCTGGCCGACAGCACTGACTGTCTGGCGGTGCTGGGTATCGGCGGCGGAAAAACGCTGGATACTGCCAAAGCGCTGGCCCACTTTATGGACGTGCCGGTGGCCATTGCCCCGACCATTGCCTCCACCGATGCGCCGTGCAGCGCCCTTTCCGTGATTTATACCGACAGCGGCGAGTTCGATCGCTACCTGATGCTGCCGCACAACCCGAACATGGTGATTGTCGATACCAAAGTGGTGGCGGGCGCACCTGCGCGCCTGCTGGCCGCCGGGATTGGCGATGCCCTGGCAACCTGGTTTGAAGCGCGTGCCTGCTCACGTAGCGGCGCGACGACCATGGCGGGCGGCAAGTGCACGCAGGCAGCGTTAGCGCTGGCAGAGTTGTGCTACAACACGCTGGTTGAAGAGGGCGAGAAAGCGATGCTGGCGGCGGAACAGCACGTGGTCACACCGGCTCTGGAACGCATTATCGAAGCCAACACCTATCTCAGCGGCGTGGGCTTTGAAAGCGGCGGGCTGGCGGCGGCGCATGCCATTCACAACGGCATGACGGCGGTGCCGGATGCGCATCATTTCTACCATGGTGAAAAGGTCGCGTTCGGCACGCTGACGCAACTGGTACTGGAGAACGCGCCGGTTGAAGAAATTGAGACCGTCGCCGCGCTTTGCCACAGCGTTGGGCTGCCGATCACGCTGGCGCAGCTGAATATCAAAGAGGATATTCCGGCCAAAATGCGGCTGATCGCGGAGGCGTCCTGTGCCGAAGGGGAAACCATTCACAACATGCCTGGCGGCGTCACGCCGGATCAGGTCTATGCGGCGCTGCTGGTGGCGGACCAGTACGGACAGCGATTCTTGCAGGAGTGGGAGTAACGAAAAAAGCCGGGTGGCGCTGCGCTTACCCGGCCTACATGGCACTTTAATTTGTAGGCCGGGTAAGGCGTAGCCGCCACCCGGCACAATGGCTACTTCACGTCAAACCGATCCAAATCCATCACTCGCGCCCATGCGGCAACAAAATCACGAACGAACTTCTCGTGTGCATCACTGCTGGCGTAAACTTCGGCCAGCGCACGCAGGACGGCGTTTGAACCGAAGACCAGATCGGCGCGGGTCGCGGTGTATTTCACTTCCCCGCTGGCGCGATCGCTACCGGCAAACAGCTCGTTTGAGTCGTCGGTCGCTTTCCACTGGGTGTTCATATCCAGCAGATTAACGAAGAAGTCGTTGCTCAGCACGCCCTCGCGGTTGGTAAACACGCCATTCTTGCTGCCATCGAAGTTTGCACCCAGTACGCGCAGACCGCCGATCAGCACCGTCAGTTCCGGCGCAGTCAGGGTCAGCTGCTGGGCTTTGTCGATCAGCAGCGACTCCGTGGTGGATACATCCACCTGCGCACGGTAGTTGCGGAAACCGTCAGCAACCGGTTCGAGCAGGTTAAACATCTCGATGTCCGTCTGGTCCTGACGCGCATCCACGCGGCCCGGGGTGAACGGTACGTTGACGTAAACGCCCGCGGCTTTCGCCGCCTGCTCAACGCCCACAACACCTGCCAGCACGATGATATCGGCCAGTGAGGCTTTATTAGTGGTGCGCTGGATAGCTTCCAGAGCCGGTAACGCCCGCACCGCCGCGGCGTTCACATCCCAGTCGCGCTGAGGCGCCAGCGCCAGACGCGCGCCGTTAGCGCCGCCACGCTTGTCGCCGCCGCGGAAGGTCGATGCCGACGCCCAGGCCACGGAAACCAGCTCGCTCACGGAGAGACCAGCGGCCGCGATTTCCGCTTTCAGGCTTTCAATATCTTCCTGCGTCGGATGGAACACCGGTTGAGGCAGCGGATCCTGCCAAATCAGATCTTCTTTCGGTACTTCCGGGCCGATGTACCGCGCTTTTGGCCCCATATCGCGGTGGGTCAGCTTGAACCACGCGCGCGCAAAGGCTTCGTTGAAGGCCTGCGGATCGTTCAGGAAGCGACGGGAAATTTTCTCGAATTCCGGATCAAAACGCAGCGTCAGGTCGGTGACCAGCATGGTTGGCTTGCGTTTTTTCGACGGGTCGAACGGGTCAGGCATAATTTCCGGCGCATCCACGGCTTCAAACTGAATGGCGCCCGCCGGGCTACGCGTCTGCACCCATTCGTATTTGAACAGGTTCTCGAAGAAGTAATTGCTCCACTGGGTCGGGGTTTGAGACCAGATAACTTCCAGCCCGGAGGTGATGGCGTCAGCGCCAATACCGGTGCCGTGCGTGCTGGCCCAGCCCAGGCCCTGCGCTTCAATCGGCGACGCTTCCGGGTCAGTGCCCACGTGCGTGGCTTCACCTGCGCCGTGCGTTTTACCGAGCGTATGGCCGCCCGCAATCAGCGCGACGGTCTCTTCGTCATTCATGCCCATGTTGCCAAAGGTAGCGCGGATCGCCGCCGCCGCAGACAGCGGTTCACCGCTGGCGTTCGGCCCTTCCGGGTTCACGTAAATCAGGCCCATTTCGGTGGCCGCAAGCGGGCGCTTCGCCAGCGCTTCCGGGTCACGGTGGGTCAGCCAGGCCTTTTCATCGCCCCAGTTCACGTCCAGATCCGGTTCCCAGACGTCTTCACGCCCGGCACCGAAACCAAAGGTGCGGAAGCCGGAGTTCTCCAGCGCCACGTTACCCGCGAGGATAAAGAGGTCAGCCCAGGAGATTTTTTGTCCGTATTTTTGCTTAATTGGCCACAGCAGGCGGCGAGCCTTATCCAGGCTGACGTTATCCGGCCAGGAGTTCAGCGGTGCAAAGCGTTGCTGACCGCGTCCGGCGCCGCCGCGACCGTCAACGGAGCGATAGGTACCCGCACCGTGCCAGGCCATACGGATAAACAGGCCCGCATAGCTGCCCCAGTCGGCAGGCCACCACGGTTGTGAGTCGGTTAACAGTGCTTTGAGATCGCCCTTAAGGGCGGAATAGTCGAGCTTGCTGAATTCTTTGCGGTAGTCGAAGTCTTCACCCAGAGGGTTAGAACGGCTGGAGTGTTGATTAAGTAGATCGATGCGAAGTTGTTTAGGCCACCATTCTTTGCTGCCGGTACCTGCACCCGCGCTATGATCGACGCCGCCCTGGTGGAACGGACATTTGCCGGCGGATGCCGCGTTATTGGTCTCGTCTGACATGCTCATCGCTATGCTCCCTTTACAGTGTTACCGTTACGATATACACCACTAACGATAAGAGATAGTTGAATTAATCCACAGATTCGATAGCTAATACCTTTTAACTCTCCGTTCGATTAAAAAACCCTCACTTTATGAGGGTTTTTTACTTTACAGCGCCGGGCGAACACCGAGCGTATGGCAAATGGCGTAGCTCATTTCCGCACGGTTCAGGGTATAGAAATGGAAATCTTTCACCCCTTCGCGACTTAAAATCTTCACCATGTCCATCGCAATATTGGCCCCCACCAGCTTACGGGTTTCCGGATCGTCGTCCAGCCCTTCGTACATTTTGGACATCCACAGCGGAATGCGCACGTTGGTCATATCAGCGAATTTCTTCGCCTGTTTGAAGTTCGAGACCGGCAGAATGCCAGGAATGATTTCGACATCAATACCCGCCGAGACGCAGCGGTCGCGAAAGCGCAGGTAGCTTTCCACGTCAAAGAAGAACTGAGTAATCGCGCGGTTAGCACCGGCCTCCACTTTACGCTTCAGGTTGAGCAGATCCGCCTGGGCGCTTTTGGCCTCCGGGTGAACTTCAGGGTAGGCGGCCACGGAGATATCAAAGTCGGCAACGTCTTTCAGCAGCCCGACCAGATCGGTGGCATACATCTCCGGCTTGCCGCTGCCTGGCGGGAGGTCGCCGCGCAGGGCCACAATGTGGCGAATGCCGTTATTCCAGTAGTCCTGGGCAATGGCGCGTAGTTCATCACGGGTGGCGTCGATACAGGTCAGGTGCGGTGCCGCTTCCAGACCGGTTCGATCTTTAATGCCCTTAATGATGCTGTGCGTGCGGTCACGCTCACCGGAGTTGGCGCCGTAGGTCACGGAGACGAACTTCGGCTTGAGGCTGCTCAGACGATCGATAGAGCTCCACAGGGTTTGCTCCATTTCACTGGTGCGCGGCGGGAAAAATTCAAAAGAGACGTTAATCTGGCCGTTTACTTCGGCCAGGCTCTGATTCAGGGCTTCCCGCTGGTTGGCGTGAAAAAAGCTCATACCTTACCTCTATCTTTCGCGTGTCGTTGTTTGTTGTGTTGTGAACTTCTATACGTTTAGACGTCCAGATGTAAAAATGACGGAAAAGCGGGATGACGTCAACAGAAATAATCAACATTAACGGTGAGGTTTGTTCAGGGAAGATGAAGGGCGCTCATGATGGGGGTGAGTGCGGTCTGCTGCCCTCACCCTAACCCTCTCCCACGGGGAGAGGGAACAAGCGAAATTACAGCAGCTTAGCCAGACGATTAATGTCAGACTGAATGGCTCCGGCGGTGACATCGCGTCCCGCGCCCGGGCCACGGATCACCAGCGGGTTATCGCGATACCAGCGGCTTTCGATGGCGAAGACGTTATCGCACGGCAGGAGCGCCGCCAGCGGATGTTCAGGACGCACCGCCTCCACGCCCACGCGCGCTTTACCGTTCGCCTCGAAACGCGCCACGTAACGCAGCACCAGGCCCATCTCGTTAGCCGCTTCCAGACGTTGCACCATCTGCTCGTTCAGCTCGTCACCGTTCTCGAAGAAGTGATCGACGGACCCCTCCTCGCAGCCCGCAGGCACCAGAGACTCGACGCGTACCTGACCCGGCTCAATGTCGTAGCCGGCTTCACGCGCCAGGATCACCAGCTTACGCATCACATCTTTACCGGCAAGGTCAACGCGCGGATCCGGCTCGGTTAAGCCCTGCTGCCACGCCTGATCCACCAGGTCGGTGAACGGAACGGTGCCATCAAACTGCAAAAACAGCCAGGAGAGCGTGCCGGAGAAGATCCCGCTCAGCGCCAGAATGCTGTCGCCGCTTTCAATCAGGTCGCGCACGGTATGGTTCACTGGCAGGCCCGCGCCAACGGTGGCGTTATACAGCCAGTGACGGCCCGTTTTTTCGAATGCGTCATGGATCTGACGGTATTTATCAGTGCTGCTCGCGCCCGCCAGTTTGTTGGCGCTGATGACGTGGAAACCGTGGCTGGCGAAATCCAGATACTGATCGGCCAGCTGTTCGCTGGCAGTCACGTCCAGCACCACCAGATCGTCGTACGGGTGCGCGCGCATCCACAGGAACAGCGACTCTTCATCCTGCTCAACCGCTTCATCGTTAAAGAAGGCCAGCGCCCGGCTGGCGTCCAGCCCTTCGTAGTTCAGCAGGCTGCGGCGGCTGTCCACCACCCCTGCCAGAATAAATTCAAACCCGGTACGCGCCGAAAGCGTCACCTGCTCGCGGGCGAACAGCTCCAGCCAGCGGGAACCGATGTTCCCTTTCCCGAATAGTACCAGGCCGATGCGTTTTTCCGCGCGGAACAGGGAGGTGTGCAGACCCTGAATCAGGCTTTCGGTTGGCCCTTTACGCAGCACGGCAACCAGACTGATGCCCTCTTCCGACTGCCAGGTGAACTCCACCGGCTGACCTTTCAGTTGCTGCCAGAAGCGGTGGCAGTGGAGCGGGTTACGGGTGACGCCCGCGCCCACCATCGCCACCAGCGCCAGCCCCTGACGCAGGCGAAGCTCGCCCGGCAGGCCCGCTTCATCCAGAATTTTCAGGGCGCTGTCCACCACTTCAGCGGTATAGCAGAACTGCAACAGCTGACGATCGTTATGTACGCCAACGGCCAGCGGACGCACCTGGGCACGTTTCAGGATGGTGTCGATATCTTTGTGTGCCAGTTTGAAATCCTGGCCCGCAGGCACCTGGAACTCAATCAGGCAGATGTCATCATGGCTGGTGACAATGCGCGCGCCCGTACCGGATGCCAGCACGCGTTCGATGCGGGTGGAACCCTGATCCGGCGTGTAGCTACAGCGTAGTTGCAGGTCGATGTCGCTGCCGGAAACCGGCTGTAGCGTGCGCGCGTGCAGCACCGGGGCCGCCAGACGCGCCAGTTCGCTCGCTTCGTCGAGACGCAGCAGCGGCAGCAGGCAGGCATCTTTTACTTTGCGCGGGTCCGCGCTGTAGACACCGGCCACGTCGCTCCAGATGGTGACGCGGGACACGCCCGCCAGGGCGCCAATCTGCGTTGCCGAGTAGTCAGAGCCGTTACGGCCCAGCAGAACGGTTTCGCCCGCGTTGCTGCGGCTGATAAAACCGGTGACGACAATACGTTTACCAGGATGTTGCACCAGCAGCTGTTGCAGCAGCGGGTAAGACAACCCTTCGTCCACCTGCGGCTGCGCGGCACGTTCGGCACGCAGGAAATCACGCGCGTCGAGCCAGGCGGCGTCCACACCAAGATGTTGCAGCACAGCGGCCATCAGGCGCGCAGACCACACTTCACCGTGGCCAACCACTTCCGCATACACTGCATCGGTAATGCCGCTGTCCAGCAGAGCGGCCAGACGCTCAAGGTCGTGCGTAAAAGCGCTAATCAGCCCGTCCGCCACGTCCGCAGGCAGCAAACCGGCAATCAGTTCGCTCTGGTAACGACGTAAGGACTGTTGCACCTGATGCGCAGAGAGGCGATCGGTCTGGCTCAGTTTCAGCCAGCTAATCAACTGGTTGGTGGTGCTGCCCGCCGCAGAGACAACCATCATGTCCCCCGGCTGTGAATACTCGGTCATGATCCCTGCGACACGCAGGTAACATTTCACATCAGCAAGACTACTACCACCAAACTTGTGCAGCTGACGACCCTTCGTCCCTGCCTGCGCTATCACACTCATGATTACCCCTTGGCTGCGACCCGGAAGCCATTTTCCAGATCGGCAATTAAATCTTCAGAATCTTCAATACCGGTCGAGATACGCAGCAGCGTCTCGGAAATCCCGGCGGCGGCACGTGCTTCGGGTGCCATACCTGCGTGCGTCATGGTTGCGGCGTGGGAGATCAAGCTTTCTACTCCCCCTAAGGATTCCGCCAGCGTAAACAATGACAACCCGCTCAGGAAGCGACGCAGCGTTTGCTCGTCACCGTCCAGTTCAAAACTTAACATCGCGCCAAATCCTTTCTGTTGGCGCGCGGCAATCTCGTGCCCCTGATTTTCCGGCAGCGACGGGTGATAAAGCTTCTTCACCAGCGGCTGGGTTTTCAGGAAATCCACGATCGCCTGGGCATTACGCTGCGCCACGTCCATACGCGGCGACAGCGTACGGATGCCGCGCAGCAGCAAATAGCTGTCGAAGGCGCCCGCGGTGACGCCAATGTTATTGGCCCACCATGCCAGTTCGGTGACTACATCAGGATCTTTGGCAATCACCACACCTGCTACTACGTCAGAATGGCCATTCAGATATTTAGTGCATGAATGCAACACCAGATCGGCACCCAGTGCCAGTGGGTTCTGAAGGGCCGGACTGAGGAACGTATTATCCACTACACTTATCGCTCCCGCATCCCTTGCGAGCTGACAAATTTTCGCAATATCGACTACGCGCAACAATGGATTGCTTGGACTTTCCACCAGCACCAGCTTCGGCTGCTCGGCAAGCGCCTGTTTCAGCGCCTGTTCGTCGTTTTGATCGACAAACAGCACACGGTAGCAGCCACGTTTCGCCAGGCTATCAAACAGACGATAGCTGCCGCCATAACAGTCGTGCGGCGCCACCAGCAGATCGCCAGGTTTCAGGAACACCGTAGTCACCAGGTGAATGGCAGACATGCCGGTATTGGTTAATACCGCACCCGCGCCGCCTTCCAGTTCCGCCAGCGCGCGCTGGGTGACGTCACGCGTAGGATTGCCGCGACGCGAGTAGTCATGCGCGCGGGGTTCATTAAATCCGGTGAAATTATAGGTGCTGGAGAGATGAATTGGCGGGACAACGCAGCCGTACTGCTCGTCATCATTCAATCCGCTACGCACTGCGATGGTGGCCTGTTTACGCGTCATGGTGAGGCTTCCTGGCGAATGAGGTGAAAAGTCAGGCACCAGAGTAAACATTGAAAGTATGGACGTCAATACATCTGGACATCTAAACTTCTTTGCGTATAGATTGAGCAATGCGCAAATAGCCGTTAAAATTATATGCTTTAGGACACGCTACAGCGGCAATATCCGTGCCTCGGTATCGTCTCTACGGTAAACTACGCAAGATTACGGTTCAAAACTGATGGTTACCGGTTTTGCACCTTTAGATTAATGACTGAGAGGATTAAAGGTATCTCATGGCTGAATGGAGCGGCGAATATATCAGCCCATACGCTGAGCACGGTAAGAAGAGTGAGCAAGTCAAGAAAATCACGGTGTCCATTCCTCTGAAGGTGTTGAAGATCCTCACCGATGAACGTACGCGTCGTCAGGTGAACAACCTGCGTCACGCCACCAACAGCGAACTGCTGTGCGAAGCGTTCCTGCATGCGTTTACCGGCCAACCGTTGCCGAACGATGACGATCTGCGCAAAGAGCGCAGTGACGAAATTCCAGAAGAGGCGAAGGTGATCATGCGTGAACTGGGTATCGACCCGGATACGTGGGAATACTGATAAGCGGATACAAAAAAGGCACCTTGCGGTGCCTTTTTTTCGGGAAACTTATTTAGCGCCCGGGATGCTGAAACGCTTGTTGAAGCGGTCAACACGGCCACCGGTTGCAACATCACGCTGCTTACCAGTGTAGAACGGGTGGCATTTGCCGCACACGTCCAGGTTCAGATCGTGACCCACGGTAGAGCGGATCTGGATAGAGTTACCGCAAGAGCAGTTTGCAGTAATCATTTCGTATTTCGGGTGAATATCTTTTTTCATGGGAGAACCTCAGTTAAGGCCGCGTCGCTCTTCCAGCCCTAACGCCAGACACCACGCGATGTTGAATGTAAGTTCTTTGGCGTAAAATACACCAAAGGCGGCGAATCATACAGAATTTGACCAACGTATGCAAACTGATCCGCACGCCGCTTTCACTAATGTGTATACTAACGCGCCACTTTTCAAGTCAGGAAGATTCGATGCCCGTCGCTCACGTTGCCCTGCCCGTTCCGCTTCCCCGCACCTTTGACTACCTGCTGCCCGACAGCATGAGCGCCAAAGCGGGCTGTCGCGTGACCGTGCCGTTTGGCAAACAGCAGCGTGTGGGGATCGTGGTGTCCGTCAGCGAACACAGCGAACTGCCGCTTAACGAGCTGAAATCGGTTGTTGAGGTGCTGGACAGCGAGCCGGTTTACTCCACCAGCACCTGGCGACTGCTGCTGTGGGCAGCAGATTATTATCATCATCCGATTGGCGACGTGCTGTTCCATGCCCTGCCCATTATGCTGCGCCAGGGCAAGAGCGCCAGCCACGCGCCAATGTGGTATTGGTTTGCCACCGAGCAGGGCCAGGCTGTGGACATTAACAGCCTGAAGCGCTCGCAGAAACAGCAGCAGGCGCTGGCCGCGCTGCGCCAGGGAAAAATCTGGCGCCATCAGGTCGACGAGCTTGAGGTAAGCGAAACCGCGTTGCAGGCATTAAGGAAGAAAGGGTTGAGCGAGCTGGCCAGTGAAGCCCCTGCCCTTCACGACTGGCGCGACGGCTTTTCCGTCTCGGGCGATCGCCTGCGTCTGAATACCGAGCAGGCCACCGCCGTGGGCGCGATTCACAGCGCCGCCGACCATTTTTCCGCCTGGCTGCTGGCGGGCGTCACCGGCTCCGGTAAAACCGAAGTGTATCTGAGCGTGCTGGAAAACGTGCTCGCGCAGGGCAAACAGGCGCTGGTGATGGTGCCGGAAATCGGCCTGACGCCGCAAACCATCGCGCGTTTCCGTGAACGCTTTAATGCGCCCGTTGAGGTTCTGCACTCCGGCCTGAACGACAGCGAGCGCCTCAGCGCCTGGCTGAAAGCGAAAAACGGCGAAGCGGCGATTGTGATCGGCACCCGTTCATCGCTGTTTACGCCGTTTAAAAATCTCGGCGTTATCGTGATCGATGAAGAGCATGACAGCTCCTATAAACAGCAGGAAGGCTGGCGCTATCACGCCCGCGACTTAGCCGTGTACCGCGCCCACAGCGAACAAATCCCCATTATTCTCGGGTCCGCCACCCCCGCGCTTGAAACGCTGCACAACGTTCGCCAGCGTAAATACCACATGCTGCGCCTGACGCGCCGTGCGGGGAATGCCCGCCCGGCCATTCAGCATGTGCTGGATTTGAAAGGCCAGCAGGTGCAGGCCGGGTTAGCGCCTGCGCTGATTAGCCGCATGCGCCAGCATTTGCAGGCGGGCAACCAGGTGATCCTGTTCCTGAACCGCCGCGGCTTCGCGCCTGCGCTGCTGTGCCACGACTGCGGCTGGATCGCGGAGTGCCCGCGCTGCGATCACTACTACACCTTCCACCAGGCTCAGCGCCATTTACGCTGCCACCACTGCGACAGCCAGCGTCCGGTCCCCCGTCAATGCCCGTCCTGCGGCTCAACGCACATCGTGCCGGTCGGTCTGGGAACGGAACAGCTTGAACAGGCGCTCGCGCCCTTCTTCCCGGACGTACCCATCTCCCGTATCGACAGGGATACCACCAGCCGTAAAGGGGCGCTGGAGCAGCAGCTGGCGGAAGTGCATCGCGGCGGCGCGCGCATCCTGATTGGTACTCAGATGCTGGCGAAAGGGCACCACTTCCCGGACGTGACGCTGGTCGCCCTGCTGGACGTCGACGGCGCGCTGTTCTCCGCGGATTTTCGCTCCGCCGAGCGTTTCGCCCAGCTTTATACCCAGGTTGCCGGTCGCGCTGGTCGAGCGGGTAAGCAGGGCGAGGTGGTGCTGCAAACACACCACCCTGAACATCCGCTGCTGCAAACTCTGCTGCACAAAGGCTATGACGCCTTCGCGGACCAGGCGCTGGCCGAACGTCAGACGATGCAGCTTCCCCCATGGACCAGCCACGTTATCATCCGTGCGGAAGATCATAATAACCAGCAGGCTCCGCTGTTCCTGCAACAGCTGAGAAACCTTCTGCAAGCCAGCCCGCTGGTGGATAATCAGCTGTGGATTTTAGGCCCGGTACCCGCGCTCGCCCCGAAACGCGGCGGCCGTTTCCGCTGGCAACTCTTACTTCAGCACCCCTCGCGTATCCGTTTACAGCAGATCGTCAGCGGCACGCTGGCGCTGATCAATACCCTGCCGGAAGCGCGAAAAGTGAAGTGGGTTCTTGACGTCGATCCGATTGAAGGCTGAAGACGGATCGAAAAATTTAATGCGCCTCACACTTTTTATGAAAATTCTGTAACCGATTCCATTAACTATCTGTAAAAATGGTGCTGTCCGCAGTTCGGTGTTCAGGCGAGGAGAAGACGTTGAAGTCCAGGAAAGAGGTTGCCTCGGCGACCATGAAAGACGTTGCCGAGAAAGCACAAGTCTCAACAGCAACCGTGTCCCGCGCATTGATGAACCCTGACAAAGTCTCCCAGGCGACCCGAAACCGGGTTGAAAAGGCGGCGCTTGAGGTCGGTTATTTCCCGCAAGCCATGGGGCGCAACGTTAAACGCAACGAATCCCGCACCATCCTGGTGATCGTGCCGGATATCTGCGATCCCTTCTTCAGCGAAATCATCCGCGGCATTGAGGTCACGGCCGCCGCCCAGGGCTATCTGGTGCTGATTGGCGATTGTGCTCACCAGAACCAGCAGGAAAAAACGTTCATCGACCTGATCATCACCAAGCAGATTGATGGCATGCTGCTGCTTGGCTCACGCCTGCCGTTTGATGCCAGCATTGAAGAACAGCGCAATTTACCGCCGATGGTCATGGCGAACGAATTCGCGCCGGAGCTGGAGCTGCCAACCGTTCATATCGATAACCTCACCGCCGCATTCAACGCCGTGAACTATCTTCAGGAACTGGGGCATAAGCGTATCGGCTGTATCGCCGGACCAGAAGAGATGCCGCTGTGTCATTACCGCTTGCAGGGCTACGTTCAGGCGCTGCGCCGTACCGGGGCTATCGTCGATCCGCACTACATTGCGCGCGGTGATTTCACCTTTGAAGCGGGCGGGCAGGCGCTGGAAAAATTGCTGGCCTTGCCAGAACCGCCCACTGCGGTCTTCTGCCACAGCGACGTGATGGCGCTGGGGGCGTTATCCTACGCCAAACGTCACGGCCTGCGCGTGCCGCAGGACCTGTCGATAATCGGTTTTGATAATATTTCACTTTCGGAGTTTTGCGATCCGCCGCTTTCGACCGTTGCACAGCCGCGGTATGACATTGGCCGGGAAGCGATGCTGCTTTTGCTGGATCAGCTGCACGGTCAATCAGTTAGCAGTGGGTCACGATTACTGGATTGTGAGCTAATTGTGCGCGGCTCTACCCAGGCATTAACTTAAAGTAAATACCTTTCGACACCCTTATCTGGTCAAAGCCCCGTCGCTTAAGTAACATGGCGGGCTGACGAACGAATAAATACAGCGAAACGATAGTGGCACAACGAGATTATGTACGTCGCGGCCAGCCGGCACCTTCGCGACGCAAAAAGAGTAGTTCAAAAAGCAAGCAACGTAGCCTGTCTGCTGTCTCCCCAGCTATGGTCGCCATTGCTGCGGCTGTGCTGGTGGCCTTTATTGGCGGCCTCTACTTCATTACGCATCATAAAAAAGAAGAGTCTGAAGCCCTTCAGGGTAACAAGGTCGTCGGCAACGGCCTGCCGCCGAAGCCTGAAGAGCGCTGGCGCTACATTAAAGAGCTGGAAAGCCGCCAGCCTGGCGTACGTGCGCCTACCGAGCCTTCTGCCGGGGGTGAAGTGAAGAATGCCGATCAGCTGACGGACGAACAGCGTCAATTGCTCGCTCAGATGCAGGCGGACATGCGCCAGCAGCCTACGCAGCTGAACGAAGTACCGTGGAACGAACAAACCCCGGCGCAGCGTCAGCAAACGTTGCAGCGCCAGCGTCAGGCTCAGCAGCAAACGCAACAGCAGCAGTGGACGCAGACGCAGCCGGTACAGCAGCCGCGTACACAACCGCAGCAGCAGACGCGTACCGTACAAACTCAGCCTGTCCAGCAGCAACCGAAGGCGCAGCCGCAGAAGCAAACGGCACAGCCGTATCAGGATCTGTTGCAGACGCCTGCGCATACCACTGCGCAACAGCCAAAAACGCAGCAGGCTGCGCCGGTCACCAAAGAGACCGAGGCACCGAAGCAGACGGCTGAGAAAAAAGATGAACGCCGCTGGATGGTTCAGTGCGGTTCGTTTAAAGGTGCCGAACAGGCAGAAACGGTGCGTGCTCAGCTGGCATTTGAAGGATTTGACTCTCGCATTACCACCAACAACGGCTGGAATCGCGTAGTGATTGGACCGGTCAAAGGCAAAGAAAACGCAGACGGCACCATTTCCCGTTTGAAAGTGGCTGGCCACACAAACTGCATTCGACTCGCCTCCGGGGGTTGAAACCCCCAAAATCCCCCCCATCTATCATTTAATTCAGCCCTGAGCACAGGCTCAGGGCTTCTGTTTCCCGAATCTGTAACCAGGGGGTCTGCTCGTGACAACAATAGTAAGTGTACGCCGTAACGGCCAGGTGGTAATTGCCGGTGATGGCCAGGCCACGCTGGGTAATACCGTCATGAAAGGCAATGTGAAGAAAGTACGTCGTCTTTATAACGACAAAGTGATCGCCGGTTTCGCAGGCGGCACGGCTGATGCCTTCACGCTGTTTGAACTGTTTGAACGCAAACTGGAAATGCATCAGGGTCATCTGGTGAAAGCCGCCGTTGAGCTGGCAAAAGACTGGCGTACCGACCGCATGCTGCGCAAGCTCGAAGCGCTGCTGGCCGTGGCTGACGAAAACGCCTCGCTGATCATCACCGGTAACGGCGACGTGGTTCAGCCTGAAAACGACCTGATTGCCATCGGCTCTGGCGGCCCGTACGCCCAGGCCGCAGCCCGTGCGCTGTTGGAAAATACCGACATGAACGCGCGCGATATCGCGGTGAAAGCGTTGGATATTGCAGGTGATATCTGCATCTATACCAACCACAATCACACCATCGAAGAATTACCGTCTAAAGCGTAAGGATCGCCCATGTCTGAAATGACCCCACGCGAAATTGTCAGCGAACTGAACAAACACATTATCGGCCAGGACGACGCCAAGCGCTCCGTGGCTATCGCACTGCGTAACCGCTGGCGTCGCATGCAGCTCGACGAAGAGCTTCGCCACGAAGTGACGCCAAAAAATATTCTGATGATCGGCCCGACCGGTGTGGGTAAAACCGAAATCGCCCGTCGTCTGGCCAAACTGGCTAACGCGCCGTTCATCAAAGTTGAAGCCACCAAGTTCACCGAAGTGGGCTATGTGGGTAAAGAAGTGGACTCCATCATCCGCGACCTGACCGACTCGGCGATTAAGATGGTACGTGTCCAGGCAATTGAGAAAAACCGCTATCGCGCCGAAGAGATGGCCGAAGAGCGTATTCTCGACGTGCTGATCCCACCGGCAAAAAACAACTGGGGACAGGCTGAACAGCAGCCTGAACCTTCTGCTGCGCGTCAGGCATTCCGCAAAAAACTGCGCGAAGGCGAGCTGGACGACAAAGAGATTGAGATCGATCTCGCTGCCGCGCCAATGGGCGTGGAAATTATGGCACCTCCGGGCATGGAAGAGATGACCAGCCAGTTGCAGTCCATGTTCCAGAACCTGGGCGGGCAGAAGCAGAAAGCGCGTAAGCTGAAAATCAAAGACGCGATGAAGCTGCTGATTGAAGAAGAAGCCGCGAAGCTGGTTAACCCGGAAGAGCTGAAACAGGATGCTATCGACGCGGTTGAGCAGCACGGTATCGTGTTTATCGACGAAATCGACAAGATCTGTAAGCGCGGCAACGCGTCCGGCCCGGATGTCTCCCGCGAAGGCGTTCAGCGCGACCTGCTGCCGCTGGTGGAAGGTTGCACCGTCTCCACCAAGCACGGCATGGTTAAAACTGACCACATTTTGTTTATCGCCTCCGGTGCGTTCCAGATTGCCAGCCCGTCTGACCTGATCCCGGAACTTCAGGGACGTCTGCCAATCCGCGTCGAGTTGCAGGCGCTGACCACCGAAGATTTCGAACGTATCCTGACTGAGCCAAACGCTTCTGTGACCGTACAGTACAAAGCGCTGATGGCGACCGAAGGCGTGAACATTGAATTTACCGATGACGGTATCAAGCGCATCGCCCAGGCCGCGTGGCAGGTCAACGAAACCACCGAAAACATCGGTGCGCGTCGTCTGCACACCGTGCTGGAACGCCTGATGGAAGACATCTCTTATGATGCGAGCGACCTTAACGGTCAAAGCATTACCATTGACGCAGACTATGTGGGCAAACACCTGGATGCGTTAGTGGCAGATGAAGATCTGAGCCGTTTTATTCTATAATCGCGTTCAATGCATTTTCATCACTGTTGATGGGGGCTATGGCCCCCATTTTTATTGGCTAAATAACTATGACTGATATCAGCCGTACACAGGCGTGGCTCGAAAGTCTGCGCCCTAAAACGCTTCCTCTGGCTTTTGCCGCCATTATCGTCGGTACCACGCTTGCCTGGTGGCAGGGTCATTTCGATCCGCTGGTAGCAGGTCTGGCGCTTGTCACCGCCGGGCTGCTGCAAATCCTCTCTAATCTCGCCAATGATTACGGCGATGCGGTAAAAGGCAGCGACAAGCCTGACCGCATCGGGCCGCTGCGCGGGATGCAAAAAGGGGTGATTACCCAGGCACAGATGAAGCGGGCGCTGATTATCACCGTGGTGTTGATTTGCCTGTCCGGGCTGGCGCTGGTGACGGTCGCCTCGAAAACCACCAGTGATTTCATTGGCTTCCTGGTGCTGGGCTTGCTCGCCATTATTGCAGCCATTACCTATACCGTCGGGACGCGTCCTTACGGGTATATTGGTCTGGGCGACATCTCTGTGCTGGTGTTCTTCGGCTGGCTGAGCGTGATGGGAAGCTGGTACTTACAGGCGCACACGGTGATCCCTGCCCTGTTCCTGCCGGCGACCGCCTGTGGTCTGCTGGCGACGGCGGTGCTGAATATCAATAATCTGCGCGACATCGATAGCGACCGCGAGAACGGTAAAAACACGCTGGCCGTGCGTCTGGGTCCGGTGAATGCACGCCGCTATCACGCCTGCCTGCTCATCGGCGCGCTGGTCTGCCTGGCGCTGTTCAATCTGATTTCGCTGCACAGCCTCTGGGGCTGGCTGTTTGTGCTCGCCGCACCGCTGCTGGTTAAGCAGGCCCGCTACGTTATGCGTGAACTCAGCCCGGCCGCCATGCCACCGATGCTGGAACGTACGGTAAAAGGCGCGCTGTTGACTAACCTGCTGTTCGTCATCGGGATTGTCTTAAGCCAGACGCTGAGTTAGCTGACAAATATCAATTAACAATTGATGATTTTGCCAACAACGCATTTCGCACGATATACTGAACACATTCGCAGCAACAGAGCGTTAAACCTATGAAATACGATACCTCCGAGCTTTGTGACATCTACCAGGAAGATGTCAACGTCGTTGAACCCCTGTTCTCCAACTTTGGTGGACGGTCGTCGTTTGGCGGACAAATCATCACGGTGAAATGTTTCGAGGATAACGGGTTGCTGTACGATCTGCTCGAAGAGAACGGCCGTGGCCGTGTTCTGGTGGTCGACGGCGGCGGTTCCGTGCGCCGTGCATTGATTGATGCTGAACTGGCGGGAATTGCCGTCCAGAACGAGTGGGAAGGCATTGTGGTGTACGGTTCCGTGCGTCAGGTGGACGATCTCGAAGACCTGGATATCGGGATTCAGGCCATCGCGGCCATACCGGTAGGCGCAGCGGGCGACGGCATCGGCGAAAGCGACGTGCGCGTCAATTTCGGCGGCGTGACCTTCTTCTCGGGCGACCACCTTTATGCTGACAATACCGGCATTATCCTTTCTGAGGATGCGCTGGATATTGAGTAGTTAATCGGTAAGCGAGATGCATAAAAAAACCGCCAACAGCAATGTGGCGGTTTTTTTTGTCCCTCGGGATTCGCGGTCCGTTGGGACGTCTTACAGACTAACACCAAGGAACTTCATCATACTCTCGCCCAAACCTTGGGCAACCCTTCCTAACCTTTATAAAATCCTAATTGTCTGTGAATACCTTAACTACCTGGTTGATGCTCATTATGATACCGCGTCCCTTTCCGCCATCTCGCAAATGGGCATCGGTCCAGGGAAAGGTGTATTCACTACCGTAAAGCAGGCTAACATCAAGGCTTGTGTCCACCGACTTATCACCGGTGGTGAACGGTGGAGCGGTAAGCAGCAGGGACCGCATAATGAAACGCTATTTATGTATCGCGTTCATTGTCGCCAGCGTACTCGTTGTAAAGAGCGATGAACCTGTTGGGTTTGTTGCTTTTGCTACGACAGCGCAGGACAAGTAGCGTTAAGGCCGCCCAGGGCGGCCTTTTTTATGGTTTGATGTCGGTTAGCGAAAACCATAAAAAAGCCGGGTGGCGGCTTCGCCTTACCCGGCCTGTTCAATTCATTCCCTAAGGAAATCAAACTTCTTCCATCCGTCCCAGCAGCGCCTGCAAGCGTTCCTGCCAGCCGTTCTGCTGTTCGCGCAGCTGGTTGTTTTCGCGCTCCAGTTCTTCACGGCTGTGCTGAGCATTCTGAACTTCCTGTGACAGGGAGTTGTTCTTCTCTTTCAGCTCTTCAATTTCCATTTGCAGCAGCGTGATGGTGTCAATCGCCTGCTGTACTTTCGATTCCAGTTTCTCAAACACTTCTAAAGACATGATCCTACCTCTCCTGAATTGCAAGGCGACGCTTTAACATAAACGCGCACAACATATGTTCCGATTGTATGGAGCGCCGTCGCCCCTGTCCAGCGGCATGCCACGCAGATCGCGGTTTGCAACACTTTTCGGCCTCGTCCTGGTGCGTTCGCCGCATATACCCCTAAGTTGTTAACCCATAAGTTAAAGAAATGATTCAGCCCATAATCATTATCTGATGCAAAAACGCGCTTTATGGCGCGAAAACGCTCATTTTATTGACGCAGACCACACATTTAGATTTCGATATTTCTCGTTTGTGCTCGTTAACGATAAATTAACACTATGTCTACAGGGCATCGTGACTGTCACGGGCGGTCACGCAAACAATAAACATTACTCTTTTGCAGGATTCCGATTATGAGTCAGACATCAACCTTAAAAGGCCAGTGTATTGCCGAGTTCCTGGGTACCGGGTTGTTGATATTCTTCGGAGTAGGCTGTGTCGCAGCACTGAAAGTGGCGGGTGCCAGTTTTGGTCAGTGGGAAATCAGTATTATCTGGGGTCTGGGCGTGGCGATGGCCATCTACCTGACCGCAGGGGTTTCCGGTGCACATCTTAACCCGGCGGTGACCATCGCGTTGTGGCTATTCGCGTGTTTTGACGGACGCAAAGTTGTTCCTTTCATCATTTCGCAATTTGCCGGCGCCTTTTGCGCAGCGGCGTTAGTTTACGGGCTTTATTACAATCTTTTCATCGACTTCGAACAGACGCATCATATGGTGCGTGGCAGTGTCGAAAGTCTGGATCTGGCAGGCATTTTCTCAACGTATCCGAATCCGCATATCAATTTTGTGCAGGCGTTCGCGGTTGAGATGGTGATTACCGCTATTCTGATGGGCGTCATCATGGCGCTGGGCGACGATGGAAACGGCATTCCGCGCGGCCCGCTGGCGCCACTTTTGATTGGCCTTCTGATTGCGGTAATTGGCGCATCCATGGGTCCGCTGACCGGCTTTGCGATGAATCCGGCGCGTGACCTGGGTCCAAAAACCTTCGCCTTCTTTGCGGGATGGGGCGATGTCGCCTTCACGGGCGGCAAAGACATTCCTTACTTCCTGGTTCCGCTGTTCGGGCCAATCGTAGGGGCGGCGCTGGGCGCATTCGGCTATCGCAAATTAATTGGTCGCCACTTACCGTGCGACACTTGTGTGGAAGAGGAGAAAGAGACGGCTTCCACCACACAACAAAAAGCTTCGCTGTAATCTGACTACGGGACACATACCATGACCGAAAAAAAATATATCGTTGCGCTCGACCAGGGCACCACCAGCTCCCGCGCTGTCGTAATGGATCATGACGCGAACATTGTCAGCGTGTCTCAACGCGAATTTGAGCAAATTTACCCGCGTCCAGGCTGGGTAGAACACGACCCGATGGAGATCTGGGCGTCGCAAAGCTCCACGCTGGTGGAAGTGCTGGCGAAAGCCGACATCAGTTCTGACCAGATTGCCGCTATCGGTATCACCAACCAGCGTGAAACGACTGTGGTCTGGGAGCGCGAAACCGGTAAGCCCATCTACAACGCCATTGTCTGGCAGTGCCGTCGTACGTCAGAGATCTGCGAACAGCTGAAGCGCGAAGGAATGGAAGAGTACGTGCGCAGCGCCACCGGCCTGGTGGTTGACCCCTATTTCTCCGGCACCAAAGTGAAGTGGATCCTCGACCACGTGGAAGGTTCACGCGAGCGCGCACGACGTGGCGAGCTACTGTTCGGCACCGTCGATACCTGGCTTATCTGGAAGATGACTCAGGGACGCGTTCACGTTACCGACTACACCAACGCCTCGCGCACCATGCTGTTCAACATCAACACCCTTGAGTGGGATGACAAGATGCTGGACGCGCTGGACATTCCGCGCGCCATGCTGCCAGAAGTCCGTAAGTCTTCAGAAGTGTACGGCCAGACCAACATTGGCGGTAAAGGTGGCACCCGTATTCCTATCGCCGGTATCGCCGGTGACCAGCAGGCGGCCCTGTTCGGCCAGCTGTGCGTCAAAGAAGGGATGGCGAAGAACACCTACGGCACCGGTTGTTTTATGCTGATGAACACCGGCGAGAAAGCGGTGAAATCAGAAAACGGTCTGCTGACCACCATCGCCTGCGGCCCGCGCGGCGAAGTGAACTATGCCCTGGAAGGCGCGGTATTCATGGCGGGTGCTTCCATTCAGTGGCTGCGCGACGAGATGAAGCTGATCAGCGACGCGTTTGACTCCGAATACTTCGCGACCAAAGTGAAAGACACCAACGGCGTGTACGTGGTGCCAGCGTTCACCGGTCTGGGCGCACCGTACTGGGATCCGTATGCCCGCGGCGCGATTTTCGGCCTGACGCGCGGCGTGAACTCAAACCACATCATTCGCGCGACGCTGGAATCCATCGCCTACCAGACGCGCGACGTGCTGGAAGCGATGCAGGCTGACTCCGGCATTCGTCTGCACGCCCTGCGCGTGGACGGCGGTGCGGTCGCGAACAACTTCCTGATGCAGTTCCAGTCCGACATTCTGGGCACCCGCGTTGAACGTCCTGAGGTGCGAGAAGTGACGGCGCTGGGCGCGGCGTATCTGGCAGGTCTGGCGGTTGGCTTCTGGCAAAACCTCGACGAGCTTCAGGAAAAAGCGGTTATCGAACGCGAATTCCGTCCTGGCATCGAAACCACCGAGCGCAACTACCGCTACAGCGGCTGGAAGAAAGCGGTGAAACGTGCCCTGGCGTGGGAAGAGCACGACGAGTAAACCTATATTCCCTCTCCCCTGGGAGAGGGTTAGGGTGAGGGGCTCCGACCGCACCGGTCCCCTCGCCCCTCCCCACTCTGTGATAAACTTCGTGCAATTCCTTTTGATTGTACGAGTACCTCATGAAACGTGAACTTGCTATCGAGTTTTCCCGCGTCACCGAAGCTGCCGCCCTCGCAGGCTACAAATGGCTGGGCCGTGGCGACAAAAATACCGCAGACGGCGCTGCCGTCCACGCCATGCGCATTGTGCTTAATCAGGTCAATATCGATGGCACTATCGTCATTGGCGAAGGCGAAATCGACGAAGCGCCGATGCTCTACATCGGTGAAAAAGTCGGGACGGGCAAAGGCGATGCGGTGGATATCGCGGTCGACCCGATTGAAGGCACGCGCATGACGGCGATGGGCCAGGCCAACGCGCTGGCGGTACTGGCGGTGGGCGATAAGGGCTGCTTCCTCAACGCGCCCGATATGTACATGGAAAAACTGATCGTCGGTCCTGGCGCTAAAGGCGCTATCGACCTTAGCCTGCCGCTGGACGCCAACCTGCGCAATATCGCCGCGGCGCTGGGTAAAGCGCTCAGCGAACTCACCGTGACCATTCTGGCGAAACCGCGCCACGACGCCACCATCGCGTACCTGCAAGCGCTCGGCGTACGCGTGTTTGCTATTCCGGATGGCGACGTTGCCGCCTCTATTCTGACCTGCATGCCGGACAGCGAAGTCGACGTGCTTTACGGCATCGGCGGCGCGCCGGAGGGTGTGGTCTCTGCGGCAGTGATCCGCGCGCTGGACGGCGATATGCAGGCGCGTCTGCTGCCACGCCATGAGGTCAAAGGCGACAGCGACGAGAACCTTCGCATTGGTGCAGACGAACTGGCGCGCTGCGCGGCGATGGGCATCGAGGCCAATAAAGTGCTCGCGCTGAACGAGATGGCCCGCAGCGATAACGTGGTCTTCTCCGCAACCGGCATCACCAAAGGCGATCTGCTGGACGGCATCACCCGCAAGGGCAACATGGCCACCACTGAAACCCTGCTGATCCGTGGTAAATCCCGCACCATTCGTCGCATTAAGTCCATTCATTATCTCGATCGTAAAGATCCGGACGTACAGACGCACATTCTGTAAAACCGTTTGATCGATAGAGCTTTCCGGCCCGAATGGGCTGGAAATGTTTCCCGCAAGTACGGAAGATAGAAGAGAGAAACAGCACAGGAGAAGATCATGGCGGACTGGGTAACAGGTAAAGTCACAAAGGTACAGTTCTGGACCGATGCGCTATTTAGCCTCACGCTGCACGCACCCGTTCATCCGTTTACTGCCGGGCAGTTTGCCAAGCTCGGGTTGGATATCGACGGTGAACGCGTACAGCGCGCCTACTCTTACGTTAATGCGCCTGATAACCCGGACCTTGAGTTCTATCTGGTCACCGTCCCGGACGGTAAGCTCAGCCCACGCCTCGCCGCGCTGAAACCGGGCGATGAAGTGCAGATTGTCTCCGACGCGGCGGGGTTCTTCGTGCTGGATGAAATCCCCGACTGTGACACGCTCTGGATGCTGGCGACCGGCACGGCCATTGGCCCGTATCTTTCCATTCTGCAATACGGCAAAGATCTGGAGCGCTTTAAAAATATCGTGCTGGTTCACGCCGCGCGCTACGCCGCAGACCTGAGCTATTTGCCGCAGATGCAGGCGCTGGAACAGCGATATGGCGGGAAGTTAAAAATTCAGACGGTGGTCAGCCGCGAAACCGCAGCCGGCTCGTTAACCGGTCGCGTTCCGGCGTTGATTGAAAGCGGCGCGCTGGAAGAAGCGGTGGGTTTACCGATGAATACCGAAACCAGCCATGTGATGCTGTGCGGTAACCCGCAGATGGTACGCGATACGCAGCAGTTGCTGAAGGATACCCGGCAGATGACGAAGCACCTTCGCCGCCGGCCGGGCCACATGACCGCCGAACACTACTGGTGATCAGCGGTACTTCACCTCAAGGGTATCTTTTCCATATTTGTTCTCGCTCTGGGTGCCGATAAACGCGCCCAGTTCGACAACCATCATTACAAAGATAACCGTCGGCAGCAGTCTGCCCACCACCCATGGGAGGATTGAGGGCAGCATTGACCAGTTCCCCGCCACCAGCATCCACGCCAGAATAATCAGGAAAGCCCATGCGCCGGAGCGGCCACGATCGTGCAGACGTTTCACCACTACGGCGGCGGTTGGCCACAGTAAACAGACCAGCGCAAATGCCGCCGTTTGCGTGCTCAGCCATGCGTTGTAGGCAACAAAAAACAGAAGCAGCATGGCGACAACCCACGTTGCAATCCAGATCCAGAAGTCACGGCGTCCAATACGCCCTTTGAATGAAAACAGCCACTGCTGTATGGTCATGTAAGGTTCCTTATTATTGTTTAGCCCGCATTTTACCCTGGAGTTGTGACCTTTTGACAAGCCGACCAGATATCGTTTTAATCATGGGCAATGACGGCCAGGGGCAATGTTGATGAAAAGTTCGGCACACTCTCTTTATTTGTGTTTAGCGATGCTGAGCGCCAGTTTTTCCCTGTATGCCGCGGAAACGGCTTCCCCGGTCACCGCCCCCTATCTTCTGGCGGGCGCCCCCTCTTTCGATCAATCTATCAGCCAGTTCCGCGAAGCCTTCAACAAAGAAAACCCCTCACTTCCGCTGGGAGAGTTCCGTGCGATTGACAGCGCCCGCGATACGCCGACCCTGACCCGCGCGGCCAGCAAAATTAACGAGAATCTGTATGCCTCTACCGCCCTTGAGCGCGGAACGTTAAAAATCAAAAGTATGCAGATCACCTGGCTGCCGATTCAGGGGCCAGAGCAGAAAGCGGCGAAAGCGAAAGCGCTGGAGTACATGAGCGCTATTCTGCGCGCCTTTACCCCCACCTTCACGAAAGCGCAAAGCCAGCAAAAGCTGCAAAAACTGCTTACCGCCGGGAAAAACAAACGCTATTACGCCGATACGGAAGGTGCCGTTCGCTATGTCGTCGCAGATAACGGCGAAAAGGGGCTGACCTTCGCGGTTGAACCGATTAAGCTGGCCCTATCAGACGCACTCGAGGGGGCGAATTAATGACAAAAAGCAAAGCCTTTCGAGGGAAAATCTCTATACTGATTCACAGACCATGCTGCCCGACAGGGCGGCCATATTCCTTAATTCGCTTATTGAGCGTGGAGAATTGAAATGCGACATCCTTTAGTGATGGGTAACTGGAAACTGAACGGCAGCCGCCACATGGTAAACGAACTGGTTGCTAACCTGCGTAAAGAGTTGGCTGGCGTGACCGGCTGCGCGGTTGCTATCGCTCCGCCGGATATGTACCTGGATCTGGCTAAACGTGCCGCTGACGGCAGCCACATCATTCTGGGCGCGCAGAACGTTGACGTTAACCTGTCTGGCGCGTTCACCGGTGAAACCTCCGCTGAAATGCTGAAAGATATCGGCGCGAAATACATCATCATCGGCCACTCCGAGCGTCGCACCTATCACAAAGAATCCGATGAGTTCATCGCGAAGAAATTCGCTGTGCTGAAAGAGCAGGGTCTGATCCCGGTTCTGTGCATCGGTGAAACCGAAGCAGAAAACGAAGCAGGCAAAACCGAAGAAGTGTGCGCACGTCAGATCGACGCTGTGCTGAAAACCCAGGGCGCGGCAGCGTTCGAAGGCGCGGTTATCGCTTACGAGCCAGTCTGGGCGATCGGTACCGGCAAATCTGCAACTCCAGCGCAGGCACAGGCGGTGCACAAGTTCATTCGTGATCACATTGCAAAAGCAGACGCGAAAGTGGCTGAGCAGGTCATCATCCAGTACGGCGGTTCCGTTAACGCATCAAACGCAGCTGAGCTGTTCACCCAACCAGACATCGATGGCGCACTGGTTGGCGGCGCATCCCTGAAAGCAGACGCTTTCGCGGTGATCGTTAAAGCGGCAGAAGCGGCTAAGCAGGCGTAATTGCCTTTGTGGCGGGTGGCGCTTCGCTAACCCGCCCTACAAACGACCTAACACGCTAAACCACAAATAATCCAGCGGCAGCAGCACCAGATACGTCGCAATCGCCAGCGCCAGACAAAGCAGCATCCCCGCCTTCGCAGGCACTTTCCCTAAGCCCATCGCCACTACAATCGGCGACGCCTGATACGGCAACAGCGGCGTGGAATACCCCAGCACCTGAATCATGATCACCGACAGCAGCGGGAAGCCGGTCGCGTCGGAGAAGCTCTGCGCCAGCGTGGTGTACAGCGCAGGAACGCCGTTGGCGGTCATAATGAAGTTGAGCGCCGTGGTGATCCCCGTCAGCGCCAGGAAGCTGGTAAACGGGCGGTCTGCATCCAGCGGCATGATATGGAGCAACGCCTCGCCTACGGCCGCACCGATACCGGTCTGCGTCACCGTAATGGCCAGCCCGAGTATACCCGCGACGTAAATACAGGTGCGCATATTCACCCCCGCCGAGAACTCCTCCCCGGTGATAAAACCGATGCGCGGCAGCATAACGATGACCGAGGCCGCCAGCCCCGTCCACGCTGGCCCAACGCCGTGCCAGCTCTCCGTCACCCACATCGTCAACACCACCGCCAGCAGCCAGGCGAGTCGTTTTTCGTCACGCCCCATCGGTTCCGATGGCGTGAGATCCTTCGCCGGTTTCGGGTTGCCGGGGAACAGCCAGCAGATCAGGCCAATCAGAATCAGGCCTTTGAGAATACCCAGCACCGGGGTGTGCAGCAGCAGATACGGGACATAGTTGAGGTGGATACCGTATGAGCCTTCCGCCGCGCCGCTCATCACCAGGTTGGGCACGTTGGCGGGCAAAATAGTGGCCGAGAGCTGGAAGGTGCCAAACCCGACCGCCAGCGCCAGGCCAAACCAGGCCCGCGAGCCATCAGGAATGCCGGCCCGCTTCGCCATCGCGGCGACAATCGGCATCAGCAGCGCAATACGTCCCATGTTCGACGGCATCACGAATGCCAGGGCATAGCTCAGCAGCACAACGCTTGCCACCATCAGCACCCAGGAGTCGGTAAGCTTTGCCGACAGCGCCCGGGCGGCCCTGTCCGCCAGGCCGGTTTTCCGAATCGCCACGCCCAGCACAAAGCCGCTGAACACCAGCCAGAAGGCAGACGAGGCGAAGCCGCCGAAGATCACTTCCGGCGGGGCGATTCTGGCGGTCATCGCCGCCGTGAAAAACAGCAGCGCGGTGATAAATTCCGGCAACAGCGACGTCGCCCACAGCACGATGGTGACGCCGACGATCAGCGAGGGAAGCAGCAGAGGATGCGTTAACCAGAGCGACATACCTGTCTCCTGTAGAATTTTTCAGCAAGTCTACGGCGACAGGCAGGGCGAGTAAACGCTATTTATGGTGGGGTCACTTCAGGATATCGCATTGATGATCCTGCAATTCCTCAGCCGACGCGCGGTTAAAGGTAAGCAGGTTACGCTCTGTCGCCAGCAATACAAACGAGCCGTCCGACTGCTGTGCCATCGCCAGCGCGAAGCGTCCCATATGATCGCGGGCTTCCGGCAGCTCTTCCGCCAGCATCATAAACGGGCTGCGCTGCACCAGTTCGTTCTCCGTCACCCGACGGGCAAGGTATTCATGCCCTTCCAGCCCGCCCGGAAGCGGTAACCACTGGGTGCTGATTTGCCCCTGCGACGCGTTCAGCTTCTCGCGCACGTCTGGGCGCAGACAGGAGATGTGGATATGAAAATGGTTTTGCGTGCGCCCGGTCGGGGAGTTGATGGTCAGCGAAACGGCGCTGTCAGGCACGTCGGCCCCCCGTTTCATACTCATAAAATGGCGAGACTGCCATGCCAGCCAGAAGAAATTCGGTGTCTGCGGCTCAGCCAGCAGCGGGCTTTCGGTGCCGTTGATACGGTACGTGGGCATCAGCAGGTATTGCAGCGGCCCGTTGCGGTCCTTGAACACCACGTAGCCCGCATCTGGCTTCACCTGCGCACACGGTGCCGGGTTACGGTTATGCAGCTGGTTGGGCACACACTGGTCGAGAACGATATGACGCAACGCATTCGGATTACCCGCTTTCATCCAGTACACGCCGCCTGCGGCAAGGGCGATAACGATCAGAATCACTAAGATAATTTTTTTCACAACGCGTTCCCTGTTTTCAATAGAGGCAAAAGAGTAACGCAAAATGATGACCAAATAAAAAACCCGGCGGATTTCTCACACCGGGTTACCGTGTCGTTCTTTGTAAAACGCTTAGCGCTTGCTGATCTGGTCGAAGGTGCCGCCGTTAGAGAAGTGCTCTTTCTGCGCTTTGGTCCAGCCGCCAAAAACCTCATCAATAGTGAACAGCTTCAGTTTCGGGAAGGCGTTTTCGTATTTCTTCGCGACGGCCTCATCGCGTGGGCGGTAGAAGTTTTTCGCCGCAATTTCCTGCCCTTCCGGTGAGTAGAGGTACTTCAGGTAGGCTTCCGCCACCGCTTTGGTGCCCTTCTTATCAACAACCTTATCGACGACGGAGACGGTCGGCTCAGCGAGGATGGATTCGCTCGGGGTGACGATCTCGAACTTGTCTTTACCCAGCTCGTTGGTCGCCAGCAGGGCTTCGTTTTCCCAAGCGATCAGCACGTCGCCAATGCCGCGTTCGACGAAGGTGTTGGTTGCACCGCGCGCGCCGGAGTCCAGCACTTCGACGTTTTTAAACAGTGCTTTGACGAAGTCCTGTGCTTTGGCCTGATCGCCGTTGTTGTGGTGCAGCGCGTAGCCCCAGGCTGCCAGATAGTTCCAGCGTGCGCCGCCGGAGCTTTTTGGGTTCGGGGTAATGACAGACACGCCTGGCTTAATCAGGTCGTTCCAGTCCTTAATCTGTTTCGGGTTGCCTTTACGCACCAGGAAGACAATGGTCGAGGTGTATGGCGCAGAGTTGTCCGGCAGACGTTTGATCCAGTTTTTGTCGATACGGCCACGCTCGGCGATAGCGTCAACATCGTAGGCCAGCGCCAGGGTCACCACGTCGGCTTCAATACCGTTGATGACGGAGGTCGCCTGCTTACCGGAACCGCCGTGAGACTGGCGAACCACCACGTTATCGCCGGTTTCCTGTTTCCAGTGCGCCGCGAAAGCTTTGTTGTACTGGTCGTATAGTTCACGCGTCGGATCGTACGACACGTTCAGTAACTGAATGTCCTTTGCCAGAACGCTGGTCGATGCCAGCAATAATGTTAACCCCACGCCCCATTTATTCATCGCCCAGCTCTCTTGTGTAGTGTTTTGATGAATGCAGCGTGCCAGAAAGCTAACCGATGATTAAAGAATAAAAAAAGATTGGCTATAACGAAGGAGAATATAAGAAGTGGATAAGCGGCCTGATGCCCTCACCCCAACCCTCTCCCACGGGAGAGGGCGCAACCATAAAAAACGGTAACCCAAGGGTTACCGTTTTGCATTTACCTTGCCACCACCCGGCGCAATACAGACGCCGATCAGTACAGTTTTTTCGCGCAGTCCAGCCAGTCACCTTTGAACGGACGCTTCATGTTTTCAATGGCGTCGATGATGTCATGGTGAACCAGTTTCTCGTTCTGAATACCGACGCAGCGGCCGCCGTGGCCCTGAAGCAGTAGCTCGATCGCGTACGCGCCCATGCGGGACGCCAGGATACGGTCGTACGGGCCTGGGGAACCACCACGCTGAATGTGACCCAGAACGGTCGCGCGGGTTTCGCGTTTGGTTTCGGTTTCGATGTACTTCGCCAGCTCGTCAACGTCACAGATGTGCTCGGTGATAGCAACGATGGCGTGTTTCTTACCTTTCGCGATACCGGCTTTGATTTCAGCGACCAGATCTTCACGGCTAAATTCCACTTCCGGCACCACCACGAACTCACAGCCACCGGCAATTGCCGCCGCCAGAGTCAGGTCACCGCAGTAACGGCCCATTACTTCAACAATAGAAATACGCTGGTGGGAGGAAGAGGTGTCACGCAGGCGGTCAATCGCTTCCACAACGGTACCCAGCGCGGTGAAGTAACCGATGGTGTAGTCGGTGCCTTTGATGTCATTGTCGATGGTGCCAGGCAGGCCGATGCACGGGAAGCCCATTTCAGTCAGACGTTTTGCACCCATGTAGGAGCCGTCGCCGCCGATAACCACCAGCGCATCCAGACCCCGTTTTTTCATGTTTTCGATAGCCACTTCACGGATGTGTTCGTCACGGAATTCCGGGAAGCGTGCAGAACCGAGGAAAGTACCGCCACGGTTGATCATGTCAGACACGCTGTAGCGGTCGAGCTGAACCATGCGGTCTTCATACAGACCCAGGTAACCGTCATAGATACCAAAAACTTCCAGACCTTCCGTCAGCGCTGCACGGACAACCCCACGGATTGCCGCGTTCATGCCCGGCGCATCACCGCCGCTTGTCAACACACCGATTTTCTTAATCATGACTACCTCTGAACTTAGGAATGCAAAATTGAAATCTGCTGCCGGAAGAAACTGTTCAACCGTCGAATACTGCAAATAGTATATCAATCCCTTCCAGCTGAATTGATTCAGGTCAGGCCATATGGTGGTAATTTATCCACAAAATGCTGCTCTGGCTCACTTTTTTACAACGAATTACGAAAGCTCAAAACGCCCTGGGTACGACAGAGCACGGATCCTGATGAATAATGACGTCTGACCCAGGGAAACGCTGCAAAATCGCCTGCTCCACCTGTTCAGCGACCATATGCGCCTGAACCAGTGGCAGGTTGTCTTCCATTTCCAAATGAATCTGAATAAAGCGGGTCGGCCCTGACTGCCGCGTACGAAGATCGTGAGCACCACTGACGCCAGGCCAGTTGGTCACGATGGCATAAATTTCATCACGTTCTGCATCCGGAAGCGCACGGTCAAGAAGCGACTGTACCGCTTCATACCCCATCCGCAAGGCGCTGTATAAAATATAGATCCCTATCCCTAACGCAAACAAAGCATCGGCCCGATGCCAGCCATACCAGGCCAGACCAAGCGCAATAAGAATAGCCCCATTCATCATAACATCAGACTGATAATGAAGCATATCGGCCCGTACAGCCTGGCTTTGTGTTTTGCGTACAACCCAGCGCTGGAACGTTACAAGAACAAGTGTGCTTATAAGTGCAACTACCGTTACGACCACGCCAACGCCCGGATCGTTCATCGGAGAAGGCGAAATAAGATGCTGAATACCGGTCAAAAACAGGAAAAGCGCAGAGCCCGAAATAAACATGCTTTGTGCCAGCGCGGCCAGCGATTCCGCTTTGCCGTGGCCAAACGTATGCTCTTCATCCGCCGGTTGCAGCGAGTAGCGCACCACCAGCAGGTTGGTCAGCGAGGCGGCAATATCCACCAGTGAATCCACCAGTGCCGCCAGAATACTGACCGACCCGGTGTACCACCACGCGAAAATTTTAATGATCAGCAAACACGACGCCATCACCGTCGCGGCTATTGCGGCCCGGCTTACCAGCCGTCCATAGGATTGATTCATAAACACTCCTGTCATGCCATGGCGCTAGTATAACGGATGGTGGTGGAGTGAAAGGATGAATAAAGGGTTAACAAACCTGAACAATGGGCAAAAAAAACCCCCACATCATGTGGGGGAAGACAGGGATGGTGTCTATGGCAAGGAAAACAGGGTTTACTGGTTACTACGGGTACTGCTATTGCTACTGAAAAGCGTCATATCTGAGCTTCGCTGCATCCGTGCAACCTCACGCAACTGATTCATACGTTGCTGATGTTTGGTATTCAAAACCGCTTGCTGCTCGGGCGTTAGCAGGTGGAACATCTGGTTGCGAACCTTCGCCATCTCTACCTGGCGGGCAACCTGTTCCTGCGCCATTTTTTCGGCCTGAGCGCGTACAGCGCTTTCGTCAAAATTTTCTGCGGTGACAAGGCGATGCATTGTCTCCATTTCGCTAACATTAACAGGGGGCTGGTCGTGTCTTGCCCTCTGCATCAGATCTCGCATCTGTTGACGCTGATGTTCGGTTAAACTTATGCCGTCAAACATATGGCTTTGGCTGCTGTGCTGCGTTGCGCCCTCTGCTGAGGAACCGTTATCGCTGATGATAGCTACAGCAGCCTGGCTAAACGCACTGAAGGCCAGCGTTGAGGCCATGACGGCAGCGGTAACTTTGCGCATCACTTGCTCCCAAAATCTTTCGTGTCGCGATTCAACGAGAGACAGTCTACGATTCAGGCTGCAAACATGCGTCAGGGGGTGTAAAACAACGTAAAGTCATGGATTAGATAGCCTTGATGTCGTAATTTCTGCCTCGGAGGTATTTAAACAATGAATAAAATCCTGTTAGTTGATGATGACCGAGAGCTCACATCTCTTTTAAAGGAGTTGCTCGACATGGAAGGTTTCAACGTCCTGGTTGCCCATGATGGCGAGCAGGCGCTGAGTCTCCTTGACGACAGCATCGATTTACTTTTGCTCGACGTCATGATGCCGAAGAAAAACGGTATTGATACGTTGAAAGAGCTTCGCCAGACACACCAGACCCCCGTCATTATGCTGACCGCACGCGGCAGCGAGCTTGACCGCGTACTCGGCCTTGAGCTGGGTGCGGATGACTATTTACCTAAGCCGTTCAACGACCGTGAACTGGTGGCCCGTATTCGCGCGATCCTGCGCCGCTCTCACTGGAGCGAGCAGCAGCAGAATACCGACAACAGCTCACCTACGCTGGAAGTGGACTCCCTGAGCCTGAACCCGGGCCGCCAGGAAGCGAGCTTCGACGGTGAAACGCTGGAGCTAACCGGCACCGAGTTCACCCTGCTGTATCTGCTGGCACAGCATCTCGGCCAGGTGGTGTCGCGTGAACACTTAAGCCAGGAAGTGCTCGGCAAACGCCTCACCCCGTTTGACCGCGCCATCGACATGCACATCTCTAACCTGCGCCGTAAGCTGCCGGAGCGTAAAGACGGTCACCCATGGTTTAAAACCCTGCGTGGTCGCGGTTATCTGATGGTTTCCGCTTCATGATAGGCAGCTTAACCGCCCGCATCTTCGCCATCTTCTGGCTGACGCTGGCACTGGTTTTAATGCTCGTTTTGATGTTGCCAAAACTCGACTCACGCCAGATGACGGAGCTACTCGACAGCGAGCAACGTCAGGGCGTGATGATCGAGCAGCACGTGGAAGCGGAGCTGGCAAACGATCCGCCGAACGATTTAATGTGGTGGCGCAGGTTGTTTCGCGCTATCGACAAGTGGGCGCCCCCCGGACAACGTCTTTTACTGGTCACCAGTGAAGGCCGCGTGATTGGGGCCGATCGCAATGAAATGCAGATTATCCGCAACTTTATTGGCCAGGCGGATAATGCCGATCACCCACAGAAAAAGAAATATGGTCGGGTAGAGATGGTCGGTCCTTTCTCGGTGCGGGATGGGGAAGACAATTACCAGCTCTATCTGATTCGCCCTGCGAGCAGTTCCCAGTCCGACTTTATCAACCTGCTGTTTGACCGTCCGCTTTTGCTGTTGATTGTCACGATGCTGGTCAGTTCCCCGCTGCTGTTATGGCTGGCGTGGAGCCTGGCGAAACCGGCGCGTAAGCTGAAAAATGCGGCGGACGAAGTGGCGCAGGGCAACCTGAGGCAGCATCCGGAGCTGGAATCCGGGCCGCAGGAGTTCCTGGCCGCCGGAACCAGTTTTAACCAGATGGTCTCTGCTCTTGACCGCATGATGACCGCGCAGCAACGCCTGCTGTCGGATATCTCCCACGAGCTGCGGACGCCGCTCACGCGCTTACAGCTGGGTACCGCCCTGCTGCGCCGCCGCAGCGGTGAGAGCAAAGAGCTGGAGCGTATTGAGACGGAAGCGCATCGCCTGGACAGCATGATCAACGATCTGCTGGTGATGTCGCGCAATCAGCAGAAAAACGCGCTGGTGAGCGAAACGGTGAAAGCCAATCACCTCTGGCATGAGGTGCTGGACAACGCGGCGTTCGAAGCGGAGCAGATGGGCAAATCGTTCACCGTCAACTTCCCGCCGGGCCCGTGGCCGCTCTACGGTAACCCCAACACGCTGGAAAGCGCGCTGGAGAATATCGTGCGTAACGCCCTGCGCTATTCGCACACGAAGATTGAAGTGGCGTTTTCGGTGGATAAAGACGGGATTACCGTCATTGTCGATGACGATGGTCCTGGCGTCAGCCCGGAAGATCGCGAGCAGATTTTCCGTCCGTTCTACCGCACCGACGAGGCGCGCGACCGTGAATCTGGTGGTACGGGGCTAGGTCTGGCGATTGTTGAAACCGCCATGCAACAGCACCGTGGCTGGGTGAAAGCCGATGACAGCCCGCTGGGCGGGCTGAGGTTAACGCTGTGGCTGCCGCTGTATAAGCGTTCGTAACCGTATGTGCCGGGTGGCGGCTTCGCCTTACCCGGCCTACTTTCTACGGAACCTCTTTCCCCCACAATCTCCGCGAACTGCTCTCGATCTTGCCGCTTAACCGCCGCTTCTGCATCGTTCTGGTCCAGCTGGTGGATAATCCCGCCGCTGACAGCAGGCGGTGATACTGCTCGTCATCAAACGGCATATGCCAGGCAATTGCGCAGGCCTCGTATACCGACACCTCACTCAAGCGCGAAGCCAGCTCAAGCGGCGCATCCGCCGAAACCTGTCCCGCCTGCACAACGCGATACAGCCAGCCGGTTTTACCCGCGTTTTGCAGCTGGGCCGACATATCCTGAATGCCGAAATGGTAATTAAGCTTAAAGCACGGTGAGCGCGGCTGGGTGACCTGAATCAAAGCATCGCCCCAGCGGTAAATATCGCCGATAAAGACGTTCTTCTCCGTCAGCCCCTCCGTTGAGAGATTTTCGCCAAACGCGGGGGCGACGAAGAGGTCCGCCTGTTCAGGAAATTCGGCTTTCCAGTGCTGATAGTGCTCGCGCGGATAGTGGCACAGCGCGCGATCGGGCCCGCCGTGGATTTTCTTTTCAGCCTGCTGGTCACCCGCAAGCCCGAGATCGGTCAACGTCAGCTCACCGTCGACCTGCACTTTGGCGATGGCGCTCGGGCGGCTGCCTTCGTACTCCCTTACCTTGCCTGTAAACACATTCACCGGGTAATGCATCTCCACTCCTTCAGATACAAAAAAAGCGAGTCATCAGACTCGCTTCTCACAGGCGTCAATGCAACCTTATTTTTTAGCGGCGAAACGCGCTGCTGCTTCGTCCCAGTTCACTACATCCCAGAAGGCTTTGATGTAGTCAGGGCGACGGTTCTGGAACTTCAGGTAGTAAGCGTGTTCCCACACGTCCAGACCCAGAATTGGGAAGCCGGATGCGCCAGAGATAGCTTCACCCATCAGCGGGGAGTCCTGGTTAGCGGTAGAAACGACCGCCAGTTTGTCACCTTTCAGGACCAGCCACGCCCAGCCAGAGCCGAAACGGGTTGCAGCGGCTTTTTCGAATTCCGCTTTGAAGTTGTCAACGGAACCGAAGTCACGCTCGATAGCCGCTTTCAGATCGCCCTGAAGGGTGGTGCCGGTTTTCAGGCCTTTCCAGAACAGGCTGTGGTTAGCGTGACCGCCCGCGTTGTTGCGCAGCACGGTTTTCTTGTCTGCCGGCAGCTGGTCCAGTTTGGTGATCAGCTCTTCAACAGGCAGATTAGCGAACTCTGGCAGGCTTTCCAGCGCAGCATTCGCGTTGTTCACATAGGTCTGGTGGTGTTTAGTGTGATGGATTTCCATCGTCTGCTTGTCGAAATGCGGTTCCAGTGCGTCGTAGGCATACGGCAGGGATGGCAGTGTATAACTCATAATCCTCTCCATTATTGTCGGGCGGCACAGCTGTTAATGCCGCGTAAGCAGTTGGTTCATTATAGTTAATTAAATGATATTGAAAATGATTATCAATGCCGTAGTTTTTATAAGGTTATTAGATTTTTGATAAATGACAAAATTGTGAGTCTGCTCACGTGCTTAACGTGCTGATTGCCATTCTGAACAAAAGTGCGGCAACCTTCTGAAGGTTCCCAAACCGCCTCATTTTTACACTCATCAAGTCGGCGGGAAGCCTCCGGCTATAAAAACGATGAGGATGTAAAAATGAATCATGCGATTACGATGGGTATTTTCTGGCATTTGATAGGCGCGGCCAGTGCAGCCTGTTTCTATGCCCCGTTTAAAAAGGTGAAAGGCTGGTCATGGGAAACCATGTGGTCCGTTGGCGGTACCGTGTCCTGGCTGATTTTGCCGTGGACAATCAGCGCCATGCTGCTGCCCGATTTCTGGGGCTACTTCTCCTCCTTCAACGCCTCCACCCTGCTGCCGGTATTCCTGTTCGGCGCGATGTGGGGCATCGGTAATATCAACTACGGCCTCACCATGCGCTACCTAGGCATGTCGATGGGGATTGGCATCGCGATTGGCATTACGCTGATTGTTGGCACCCTGATGACGCCAATCCTCAACGGCCATTTCGACGTGCTGATCAACACCCAGGGCGGGCGAATGACGCTGCTGGGCGTGCTGGTGGCGGTGATCGGCGTGGGCATCGTCACCCGCGCAGGCCAGCTGAAAGAACGCAAGATGGGCATCAAAGCCGAAGAGTTCAACCTGAAGAAAGGGCTGCTGCTGGCGGTGATGTGCGGCGTCTTCTCGGCAGGCATGTCGTTCGCCATGAACGCCGCCAAACCGATGCACGACGCCGCTGCGGCGCTGGGCGTCGATCCGCTGTACGTTGCCCTGCCAAGCTACGTGGTGATCATGGGCGGCGGCGCGCTGGTAAACCTCGGCTTCTGCTTCATTCGTCTGGCAAAAGTGAAGAACCTGTCGGTAAAAGCCGACTTCTCGCTGGCAAAACCGCTGATCGTCACCAACGTCCTGCTCTCCGCCCTCGGCGGTCTGATGTGGTATCTGCAATTCTTCTTCTACGCCTGGGGTCACGCCAGTATTCCGGCGCAGTATGACTACATGAGCTGGATGCTGCACATGAGCTTCTACGTGCTGTGCGGCGGGCTGGTTGGGCTGGTGCTGAAAGAGTGGAACAACGCCGGGCGTCGTCCGGTTGGCGTGCTGAGCCTGGGCTGTGTGGTGATTATCATTGCGGCCAATATCGTCGGCCTCGGCATGGCAAACTGATTACGCTGCCTTTCGACTGCGATGACGCCACTGAACCGGCGTCATCCCCACCTCACGGTTAAACACCACCGAAAAGTAGTTACTGTCCTCAAAGCCGCAGCGCATCGCCACTTCACTCACCATCAGCTCCGTATGCTGTAACAGGTACTGGGCGTGGCAGATGCGCAGCTGGCGCAGATAATGGTTGACCGTCATCCCCGTCTGGGTGCGGAACTGCTGGCGCAGCGCGCGCTCGCTGCACTGCTCCTGCTCGCAGAATTTTTCCAGCACGAAACTCTTGTTCAGACTGCCCGAAAGCCGGGTGATGAGCTTATCCAGCAGCGCTTCCTGCGTGGTGGCAGAGGGATTATCCGTAGCGTAACGATGCCGCTTCAGGGTCATCACCAGCTGGGCAAAAAGCAGCTCCGACATCTGGTTTGCCACCGGATCGCTCTTCTGGCTCTCCTGCTCCAGCTGGGAAATCGTCTGGCGCACCTGAGCCATGCCGTTGCTGCTTAAGCGCCAGTGCGGTTCGCCTCTGGCATCATGAAAACCGGGGATATTGCCCGCCCAGTCGACATTCAGTTTAAGTCTGTCGGGGCAGTAGATGACGTTCTGCAACACCAGATCGTTAACCGAGGCGTAGGAGTGTTTGTCTTCAGCGCGGATGTAGAACAGGTCTCCGCGCGTGATGCGGTAGGGGCGGTCGTTGAGGACGTGCAGGCCGTTGCCTCGCCATACCAGCACCAGCTCGCAAAACTCGTGGGTGTGCTCGGCAAAGACGTTTTGCGGGTAGCGGTCGGCCACCGCGACGGCCTGACTCGCGGAGGCAAAAAAATCATCTTTGCGAAGAATGAGCTGAGCAGCCACACCACAACCTCTACGGCGAATAACCGGACATTATTAGCCTTTTTGCAGCAAAAAAACGGTGACTGCCCTCGCGTTACTGAAGCAACGCGTCTTTCCCCTGACGAATATCGCGCGGCGACCAGTTAAACTCCCGGCGAAAAAGCGTCGAAAAGTGGTTACTGTCGCCGAATCCGCAGCGATAGGCGATATCGGTGACGCTTTCGTCGGTATGACGTAAAAGGTGCCGCGCTTTGATCAGGCGCAGACGGTTGAGGTAGCGCTGCGGCGTCAGCCCGGTATGCTGCTTGAGCTGACGATGCAGCGTGCGCAGCGAGAGCGAAAAGTCATCCGCCAGCGTTTGCCAGCAGACATCTTCGGCAAAATGATCTTCCAGCCAGGCCATCAGCTGATTCAGGCGCGCGTCGTTATTTTCCAGCCCTTCCACCAGGCTGCTGCGCCGCAGCAGCACCAGCAGTTGCATAAACAGCAGCTCGCGGGTAGCAATGGCGTGCGTCTCCTGTCCATCCTCGCTCTGCTCCATCTGGCTCACCAGCTGACGCACCTGCTGCAACGTGGACTGATTCACCCGCCAGTGCGAGGGGTAGTGACCGTCCTTCTCCTGCGGCAACAGCTGATTCAGCCCGGAGAGAAACTGGAACGCATCCGGAGAACGATAGAGCACATTGGTCAGGCAAAGGTTGTCGGTATGTTCATACAGGTGCCTGTCGTGATCGCGCACGAAGCACACCGTACCGCCGCTGATGGTATACGGCTGACCGTTAAACACGTGGATACCCGTTCCGTGCTCAACAATCACAATTTCATGAAAATCATGATGATGCTCCGGGAACGCAGCCTGAGGCAGCCGTGGCTCAATCGCGACCGGCGAAGCCCCCGAAGGAAAAAAATCGACGCTGTGCAGTACGGTCATAACGGCCCCCACCAATGAGAAAAGTTCTCAAAATAGTAATTAAGGCCTTCCACGCTCACCTTAAATTTTTGACAGCAAACCGCGCAAAAGCTGTCGGTTTTTCAAGAAACAGGCGGAAAGATCAGGAAATGCGGTCAGCGTCACACTGCCTGCAAACCCCGCCATTACTGGAAACTGTGAACTCCCTCACGTTCATCTTTGCTTTCTTGCCAGCGCGAGATTTGGGCTGTCAGTGGCGAGAAGGTGGCTATTTCTTCCCTTTCTTACACTCCTCGCTAATGACTTAAGAAAGGACCCGACCATGACTTTTCGCCATTGTGTGGCTGTCGATTTAGGCGCATCCAGCGGCCGTGTAATGCTCGCCACCTGGGACTGCGACCTGCACACCCTTACGCTTCGCGAAATGCACCGTTTCGCCAATTGTCTGCAAAAACAGGACGGTTTTGTTACCTGGGATATCGACGCCCTGGAAGCAGAGATCCGCACCGGACTTCACAACGTCTGCGAAGACGGTATTCGCATCGACAGTATCGGCATTGATACCTGGGGTGTGGATTACGTACTGCTGGACAGTCACGGCGAACGCGTCGGCCTGCCCGTCTCCTACCGCGACAGCCGCACCGATGGGCTAATGGCGCACGCCATCGCCCAGCTTGGCAAGGAGAACATCTATGGTCGCAGCGGCATTCAGTTTCTGCCGTTTAACACGCTGTATCAGCTGCGCGCGCTGGTTGAGCAACAGCCAGAGCTGGTCGAAAAGGTGGCGCATGCGCTGCTGATCCCGGACTACTTAAGCTACCGTCTGACCGGCAACATGAACTGGGAATACACCAACGCCACCACCACGCAGCTGGTTAACATCAACACCGATAACTGGGATGAACATCTGCTGGCGTGGACGGGGGCATCGCCTTCCTGGTTCGGCGCGCCAACCCATCCGGGCAATGTGATCGGCCACTGGCTTTGCCCGCAGGGGAATGAAATCCCTGTTGTCGCCGTCGCCAGTCACGACACCGCGAGCGCGGTCATTGCCTCGCCGCTCGCCGGCAAAGACGGGGCGTACCTCTCTTCCGGCACCTGGTCGCTGATGGGCTTTGAGAGCAAAACACCCTACACCAGCGATGCCGCACTGGCGGCGAACATCACTAACGAAGGTGGCGCCGAAGGGCGCTACCGGGTGCTGAAGAACATCATGGGCCTGTGGCTGCTCCAGCGGGTGCTGAAAGAGCAGAACATTACCGACCTGCCCGCGCTTATCGCGGAAACCAAAACGCTGAAGGCCTGCACCTTCCTGATTAACCCGAACGACGACCGCTTTATCAACCCGGCGCACATGAGCGCTGAAATCCAGGCCGCCTGTTTTGAAGCGGGGCAGCCGGTACCTTCCCGCCCCGCCGAGCTGGCGCGCTGCATTTTTGACAGTCTCGCCCTGCTCTATGCCGACATCCTGAGCGAGCTAGCTGACCTTCGCGGCAAACCGTTCACGCAGCTGCATATCGTGGGCGGCGGCTGCCAGAACCAGCTGCTGAACCAGCTCTGCGCGGATGCCTGCGGCATTACCGTGGTGGCAGGTCCGATTGAAGCCTCCACGCTCGGCAATATCGGCATTCAGCTGATGACCCTGGACGAACTTTCAAACGTCGACGATTTCCGTTCGGTGGTGACGGCGAATAACAGCCTGACCACCTTCACCCCCCATCCCTGCCATGAAATTGCCCGCTACCGGGCGCAGTTTCAGCAAAAACGACTGACTAAGGAGCTTTGCGCATGACCACTCAACTTGAACAAGCCTGGGACCTGGCTAAACAGCGTTTCGCCGCCGTCGGCGTGGATGTCGAAGAGGCGCTGCGCCAGCTCGACCGTCTGCCCGTCTCCATGCACTGCTGGCAGGGTGATGACGTTGCTGGCTTCGAGAACCCGGGCGGTTCCCTGACGGGGGGTATTCAGGCCACGGGTAACTATCCGGGCAAAGCGCGCAACGCCACCGAACTGCGTGCGGATCTGGAGCTGGCGCTGAGCCTGATCCCCGGGCCAAAGCGCCTGAATCTGCACGCCATTTATCTCGAATCCGACGAGCCGGTGGCGCGTAATGAAATCAAACCGGAGCACTTTACGAACTGGGTGGCGTGGGCGAAAGCCAACAAGCTGGGCCTGGACTTTAACCCCTCCTGCTTCTCGCACCCGCTGAGCGCGGACGGCTTTACCCTTGCGCACGCCAACGACGAAATCCGCCAGTTCTGGATCGACCATGTCAAAGCCAGCCGCCGCGTTTCTGCGTATTTCGGCGAGCAGCTTGGAACGCCGTCGGTGATGAACATCTGGATCCCGGACGGCATGAAGGATATCACCGTAGACCGACTGGCCCCGCGCCAGCGCCTGCTGGCCGCGCTGGATGAAGCCATCAGCGAGAAGCTGGACCCGGCGCACCACATCGATGCCGTCGAGAGCAAGCTGTTCGGCATTGGCGCAGAGAGCTACACCGTGGGCTCAAACGAGTTCTACATGGGTTATGCCACCAGCCGCCAGACCGCGCTGTGCCTGGATGCCGGCCACTTCCACCCAACCGAGGTGATCTCCGACAAGATCTCCGCCGCCATGCTCTACGTGCCACGCCTGCTGCTGCACGTCAGCCGTCCGGTGCGCTGGGACAGCGACCACGTGGTGCTGCTGGATGACGAAACCCAGGCGATTGCCAGCGAAATCATCCGCCACGATCTGTTCGACCGCGTACACATTGGCCTCGACTTCTTCGACGCTTCCATCAACCGCATCGCGGCGTGGGTTATCGGCACCCGCAACATGAAGAAAGCCCTGCTGCGCGCGCTGCTGGAGCCTGTCGCCGCCCTGAAACAGCTGGAAGAAAACGGCGACTACACCGCGCGCCTGGCGCTGCTGGAAGAGCAGAAATCCCTGCCGTGGCAGGCGGTGTGGGAGATGTACTGCCAGCGTCACGATGCGCCTGCGGGCAGCCAGTGGCTGGACAACGTGCGGGCATATGAGAAAGACGTTCTTGCCGCTCGTCAGTAAAAAACATTGCCCGGCGGCGCGTTGCTTGCCGGGCCTACAGGTAAAAGTAGGCCGGGTAAGCGTAGCGCCACCCGGCATTTTCAAAGGAAACACAGTATGCAGACCATCACCACCTCCTGGTTCGTCCAGGGCATGATCAAAGCCACCTCCGACGCCTGGCTGAAGGGCTGGGACGAGCGCAACGGCGGCAACCTGACGCTGCGCCTGGACGACGCGGATATCGAGCCTTTCGCGGCCGATTTCCACCAGAAGCCGCGCTATATCGCGCTGAGCCAGCCGATGCCGCTGCTCGCCAACACGCCGTTTATCGTCACCGGTTCCGGGAAGTTCTTCCGCAACGTGCAGCTCGACCCGCAGGCCAACCTCGGCGTGGTGAAGGTGGACAGCGACGGCGCGGGCTACCACATTCTGTGGGGGCTGACGGATGAAGCGGTGCCAACCTCTGAGCTGCCGGCGCACTTCCTCTCCCACTGCGAGCGCATCAAGGCGACTAACGGCAAAGACCGCGTGATCATGCACTGTCACGCCACCAACCTGATCGCCCTGACCTACGTGCTGGAAAATAATTCTGATTTCTTCACCCGCAAACTGTGGGAAGGCAGCACCGAGTGTCTGGTGGTGTTCCCGGACGGCGTCGGCATTCTGCCGTGGATGGTGCCGGGCACCGACGAAATCGGCCAGGCAACCGCGACGGACATGCAGAAACACTCACTGGTGCTGTGGCCGTTCCACGGCGTCTTCGGCAGCGGCCCGACGCTGGATGAAACCTTCGGCCTGATCGACACCGCCGAGAAATCCGCGGAAGTGCTGGTGAAGGTCTATTCCATGGGCGGCATGAAGCAGACCATCACCCGGGAAGAGCTGATCGCCCTGGGCAAACGCTTTGGCGTCACCCCGATGCAGTCCGCGTTAGATCTGTACCAATAACAACATCGCGCCCCGCTCACCGAGACGGGGCGAAAACCACCTGCAATCCCTACAACTAACTCAAGTCAGTGGAGTAAAAGCAATGAAAATAAAAGCAAGCTTGATCCTCACCGTTGCCGCTCTGGCGTTGTCCGGTTCCGCTTTAGCAGAAGTGAAAATCGCCCTGGTGGCGAAGTCCTTAGGGAATGGATTCTTCGAAGCAGCGAACGTCGGCGCGCAGGAGGCGGCCAAAGAGTTAGGCGATGTAAAAGTGATTTATACCGGCCCGACCACCACCACGGCGGAAGCGCAGATCGAGGTGCTGAACGGGCTGATCGCCCAGGGCGTGGATGCGATCGCGATTTCCGCGAACGATCCGGACGCCGTCGTGCCGGTGCTGAAAAAAGCGATGCAGCGCGGCATCAAGGTAGTGTCGTGGGATTCCGGGGTGGCGAAAGCCGGGCGTCAGATCCACCTCAACCCGTCCAATAACGCCCTGATTGGCGAAACTAACGTCAAGCTCGCCGCCGATGCCCTGAAAGCGCTGAACGTGGAGAAAGGCGATGTGGCGGTGCTGAGCGCCACGCCAACCTCCACCAACCAGAACACCTGGATTGCGGAGATGAAAAAGGTGCTGCCGAAGTACCCGTCCGTCAATCTGGTGACCGTGGCCTACGGGGACGATCTCTCTGACAAGAGCTACCGCGAAGCGGTCGGCCTGCTGAAAACCTACCCGGAGCTGAAAGTGATTGTTTCGCCTTCTTCCGTGGGCATTGTGGCTGCCGCGCAGGCGGTGAAGGACCAGGGCAAGATTGGCAAAGTGTACGTCACCGGTTTAGGCCTGCCGTCTGAGATGGCGGGCGCGGTGAAGTCCGGCGCAAGCAAGAGCTTTGCCATCTGGAACCCGATTGACCTGGGCTATGCCGCAACCTACCTGGCGGATGACCTGGTGAAAGGCACCGCCACGAAAGGTGAGGCCAGCATGGGCAAGCTGGGCAAAGTGAAGCTGGATGCCGACGGCAACGGCGCGATGGCCGAGCCGTTCGTTTACGATGCCAGCAATATTGATAAGTTCTCAAAAATCTTTTGATGCGATTTGTAGGCCGGATAAGCGTAGCGCCATCCGGCAAAAGGCGGGTGGCGCTGCCGCTTACCCGCCCTACAAATTCCCCTGTCCAGGAGAACTATCATGACCCCATTGCTACAGCTTTCTGGCATCACCAAGGTATTCCCCGGCGTGCGTGCTCTTGAGAACGTGCAGCTTGCGCTGTGGCCCGGCAAAGTGACCGCCCTGATAGGCGAAAACGGCGCGGGCAAGTCGACGCTGGTCAAAGTGATGACCGGCATATACCAGCCCGACGAGGGAGAAATTCTCTACAAGGCGATCCCCGTTCACCTTCCGACGCCGGAGTCGGCGCATAAAATGGGCATCACCGCCATTCACCAGGAAACCGTGCTGTTTGATGAACTCTCGGTCACCGAAAATATCTTTGTCGGTCAGTACCTTCACAAAGGCTTCCTGAAAAAGCTCGACTGGCCGGAAATGCACCGCCGGGCGCAGGCTATTCTCGCCCGCCTTGAGGTGCAAATCGACCCGCGCGCAACGCTGAAAACCCTGAGCATCGCCCAGCGTCACATGGTGGCGATTGCCCGCGCGCTGTCGTTTGAGGCGCAGGTGGTTATTCTCGATGAACCCACGGCGGCGCTGTCACAGCATGAAATCCTCGAGTTTTACCAGATTGTGGAGCGCTTAAAGCAGGAGGGAAAAGCCATCCTGTTTATCTCCCACAAGTTCGACGAGATTTTTGAGCTGGCCGATCACTACACCATTTTGCGCGACGGCGTGTTCGTCGGTGCAGGGGCAATAAATGAGATCACCGAGGAGCGGATGGTGTCGATGATGGTCGGGCGCGCCATTACCCAAACCTTCCCGAAAATCGACTGCGAAAAAGGCGAGACGGTGCTGGAGGTGAAAAACCTCTGCCATCCGACCGAGTTTGCGCATATCTCGTTCTCCCTGCGTAAAGGGGAAATCCTCGGCTTTTACGGGCTGGTGGGTGCCGGGCGTACCGAATTGATGCAGGCGCTTTCCGGCGTCACGCGGCCATCGTCCGGGGAAATTATCCTCAATGGCCAGCCCCGGCGCTTCCGCCAGCCTGCGGATGCGATCAAAGCCGGTATCGTCTGCGTGCCGGAAGAAAGGCAGAAACAGGGGGCGATTATCGCCCTGCCGATTGCCCAGAACATCAGCCTGCCTCAGCTCAGCAGGCTCAATCCGAACGGCGTACTGCACGACGACCGCGAATGGAAGCTGGCAGACGAATACGCCAGGCGCCTGCAAGTGAAAGCCTTCAGCTGGAAGCAGGCGGTGGAGACCCTCTCTGGCGGCAACCAGCAAAAGGTGGTGATCGGCAAATGGCTGGCGACGCATCCTGACGTGATCATCCTCGATGAGCCGACAAAAGGCATCGATATCGGCTCAAAGGCAGCCGTGCATCAGTTTATGTCCGAGCTGGTCAGTCAGGGGCTGGCGGTGATTATGGTCTCGTCCGAACTGCCGGAAGTGATGGGCATGGCGGATCGCATTATCGTCATGCACGAGGGGTTGATGGTGGCCGAATACCAGGCGGGAGACGCGACGGCGGAAACCATCGTCAGCGCCGCCAGCGGTGCAAAACAGGAGGCGGCATAAATGCTTAGCTCACTCTTAAAACACCGCGAGGCGCTGCTTGGCGCGGTGATTGTCCTGATGGTCGTCGCCATTGGCAGCCGCGTGCCATCGTTTATCGCACCGGGCAACCTGGTGGAGATGTTTAACGACACCGCCATTCTGATCGTCCTCGCGCTCGGGCAGATGATGGTGCTGCTCACTAAAGGCATCGACCTGTCGATGGCGGCTAATCTGGCCCTGACCGGGATGATTGTCGCCCTGATTAATTTCCATTACCCGGACGTGCCCGTCTGGGCGCTGCTGATCCTTGCCAGCGCGCTTGGGCTGCTGATGGGCGCAATAAACGGCCTGCTGGTGTGGAAACTGGGCATTCCGGCGATTGTGGTGACGCTCGGCACCATGAGCATCTACCGCGGAATGATCTTTTTGCTCTCCGGCGGCGGCTGGGTGAACTCCAACCAGATGGGTGCAAACTTCCTCGACCTGCCGCGTGCGTCAGTGCTGGGCCTGCCGGTGCTGAGCTGGTGCGCCATCGCCGTACTGCTGCTGGTGGGCTACTTCCTGCGCTACAGTCGCACCGGACGGGCGCTCTACACCGCAGGCGGGAACGCCACGGCAGCGTACTACACCGGGATCAACGCCGGGAAAATGCAGTTCATCAGCTTCTGCCTTTCCGGTCTGCTGGCCGGGTTCTGCGGCTACCTGTGGATATCACGCTTTGCCGTTGCGTATGTTGACGTCGCTAACGGTTTTGAATTGCAGGTGGTGGCAGCCTGTGTGATTGGCGGGATCAGCACCATGGGCGGCACCGGCCGCGTGCTCGGCTGTCTGTTCGGGGCGCTGTTCCTTGGCGTCATCAACAACGCCCTGCCGGTGATCGGCGTCTCCCCGTTCTGGCAGATGGCGATTTCCGGCTCGGTCATTGTCATCGCTGTGCTGCTGAACGAGCGCGGCAACAGGCGCAAAGGCAGGCTGATCCTGCGCGACGCGGCGCTGGCACGTCAGAAACTGGCGGTGAAACCATGAGCAAAATGATGACATCTGAAGAGTTCAAACCCACTTCTGCGCCGGGCATCTTCCAGCGCCTGCTGTGCTGGGAGGGCTTCCTGCTGGCGGTGACGCTGGCGGTGTTTGTGGTGAACGCGCTCGCCTCGCCCTACTTCCTCAATATCTGGAACCTCTCCGACGCGACGTTCAACTTCACGGAAAAAGCGATCATTGTGTTACCGATGGCGATGCTGATTATCGCCCGGGAAATTGACCTGTCTGTGGCCTCCACCATCGCGCTCAGCTCCACGGTGATGGGCTTTTGCGCGGCGGCGGGCGTCGATACGCCGCTGCTGGTGTGCGTGGGATTAGGCGTCGGGCTACTGTGCGGGCTGTTCAACGGCATTCTGGTGACGCGCTTTAACCTGTCGTCCATCGTCATCACCATCGGCGCCATGAGCCTGTACCGCGGGATCACCTACATCCTGCTCGGGGACCAGGCGCTGAACAGCTACCCGGAGAGCTTCGCCTGGTTCGGCCAGGGCTACGTCTGGGGCGCGCTGTCGTTTGAGTTCGCGCTGTTTATCGTGCTGGCCGCTCTGTTTGCCTTTGTGCTGCACCGCACCAATTTTGGCCGCCGCACCTACGCCATCGGCAACAACCCGACCGGCGCGTGGTACTCCGGCATCAACGTGAAGCGCCACAACCTGATCCTGTTTGCGCTGGTAGGACTGATGTCCGGCCTGGCGTCGGTGCTGCTCACCTCGCGTCTGGGCAGTACCCGCCCGACCATCGCGATGGGCTGGGAGCTGGCGGTGGTGACGATGGCGGTGCTCGGCGGCGTCAATATTCTCGGTGGGTCCGGCAGCATGGTGGGCGTGATTATCGCCGCCTTCCTGATGGGGCTGGTGACCTTTGGCCTGAGCCTGCTTAACGTGCCCGGCATCGTGATGTCGGTGATTATCGGCGCGATGCTGATCGTGGTGATTTCGCTGCCGATTATTACCCGCCGGGTGATGCAGCGAAGACGGATCTCATAGTCGGGTGGCACTGCGTTTACCCGGCCTACTTAACCGTAGGCCCGCGCAAGCGCAGCGCCGCCGGGCATAAAAATCACAGTAATTAAGGAGAATTATCATGAGCTTTATGTTGGCACTCCCCAAAATCAGCCTGCACGGCGCGGGCGCGATCGGCGATATGATCAATCTGGTGGCAAACAAACAGTGGGGAAAAGCGCTGATTGTCACCGACGGCCAGCTGGTGAAACTTGGCCTGCTCGACAGTTTGTTTTCCGCGCTCGACGCCCATCAGATGTCGTATCACCTGTTCGATGAGGTATTCCCGAATCCGACGGAAGCGCTGGTGCAAAAAGGCTATGCGGCATATCAGGATACGGAGTGTGATTACCTGATTGCCTTTGGCGGCGGCAGCCCGATTGATACTGCCAAGGCGATCAAAATCCTCACCGCCAACCCAGGTCCGTCAACCGATTACTCCGGCGTCGGCAAGGTGAAAAACGCGGGCGTGCCGCTGGTGGCGATCAACACCACCGCAGGCACGGCGGCGGAGATGACCAGCAACGCGGTGATCATTGACGCCGCGCGACAGGTGAAAGAGGTGATTATCGACCCGAACATCATCCCGGATATCGCCGTGGACGATGCCAGCGTGATGCTTGATATTCCGGCCTCCGTGACCGCCGCAACCGGCATGGATGCCTTGACCCATGCGATTGAAGCCTACGTGTCCGTCGGCGCGCACCCGCTGACCGATGCTAACGCGCTGGAAGCGATTCGCCTGATCAACCTCTGGCTGCCGAAAGCGGTTGACGATGGTCACAACCTGGAAGCGCGCGAGCAGATGGCCTTTGGTCAGTATCTGGCGGGCATGGCGTTTAACAGCGCCGGTCTGGGGCTGGTGCACGCCCTGGCGCACCAGCCGGGCGCGACGCACAACCTGCCACACGGCGTGTGCAACGCCATTCTGCTGCCGATCATCGAAAACTTTAACCGCCCGAACGCGGTTGCCCGATTTGCCCGCGTGGCGCAGGCGATGGGCGTTGACACGCGCGGCATGAGCGATGAAGCGGCCAGCATGTCGGCCATTCAGGCGATTCGCGACCTGAGCGCCCGGGTCGGCATTCCGTCCGGATTTAGCCAGCTCGGCGTCACCAAAGCCGATATTGAAGGCTGGCTGGATAAAGCCCTCGCCGACCCGTGCGCGCCGTGCAACCCGCGCACCGCCAGCCGCGATGAGGTCCGCGAGCTGTACCTGGAGGCTTTATGATCCGCAAAGCGTTTGTGATGCAGGTAAACCCGGACGCGCACGAGGAGTACGCACGTCGCCACAACCCGATCTGGCCTGAGCTGGAGGCGGTACTGAAAGCCCACGGCGCGCACCACTACGCCATCTATCTCGACAAAGCTCGCAACCTGCTGTTTGCGACGGTGGAGATTGAATCGGAAGAGCGCTGGAACGCGGTGGCAAACACCGATGTCTGCCAGCGCTGGTGGAAATATATGGGTGACGTTATGCCGTCGAACCCGGATAACAGCCCGGTGAGTTCGGCGCTGAAAGAGGTGTTTTACCTGGACTGATGTGTTAACGCTGCTGCCCCCGAGGCGGCAGCAATCTCCCGCCTGCCACTCAGCGTAAACGCCGACACCACCGTGATCGCCAGCACGAAGCAGCCCAGTATCAGATACGTCTCCTGGAAGCCGACCCGGTCATACATATTTCCGGCAAAGGCGGAGAGGAAGATCGCCGCCGACTGTTTGGCAAACTGGAAGCCAATCAGGTAGATGGTGGCCGACAGGCGCGTATCAAACACCCCGGTGATGTACTTGAATGCCCCCACCAGCAGGAACGGGACTTCCAGCGCGTGCAGCATCTTCAGGGCAATCACCTCCACGGCAGTGGTGGCAAACGACGAGCCGATAATGCGCGTCGCCATGATCACCCCGGCAATCAGCAGCGTGTTTTTCGCGCCGATGCGGTTAATGATCCACGGCGAGCAGAACATAATGATCGCGTTACAGATTTCCCCCGCCGTGGTGGCGAAACCAAAGGCGCGGGTCCCCTCCTGCGGCGTGGCGAAGAAGGTTTTGAAGAAGGTGGCAAACTGCTGGTCGAAGACGTCATACACGCAGGCCACGCCAATCACGTACAGGATGAACATCCACATTCTGCGCTGGCGGAACAGGGTAAAAACGGTTTTAGCGGTGATCTGCGGCTGATTCGCGCCCAGTGCGTTCATCACCTGCGCCGTCTGGTTAGGCTTCGGTTTCGCGACCACCAGCAGCAGCATCAGCAACAGCGCCGCGGCCGACCCCATCCAGAAGACGTACGACGGATCGATGCCGAACAGGATGCCGCCCGTTGAGGCGCACAGCCCCCAGCCGAGACAGCCGAACATACGCGCCTTGCCGTACTCAAAAAAGCTGTTGCGGCTTACGCGCTCAATATAGGCCTCAATCGCCCCCGACCCCGCTGAGAAGACAAAGCCGATATACAACCCACCGCTCAGCGCCCCCAGCCAGATATTGGTTTTCAGCAGCGGGGCGAAGACGTACAGGAAGAACGGCGCGAACAGGAACAGCAGCACCGAGATGATCCAAAGCAGGTGTTTTTTCAGCCCCAGCTTGTCCGAAATGACCCCCAGCACCGGCTGGAAGGCAATGGCCGACAGCGAGATGCAGGAGAAAACAATCCCGGTATGGGTTTTGTTCAGGCCGATGATGTCCGACAGCCAGATCGGCAGGAACGGAAAGCAGGTGGCCATGATGAAGAAGTAGAGAAAGAAGAACAGCCCGAAGATCCAGAAATTAGGGTTGTCTTTGTGGGTACAGGTTGTTGTGTTCATTATTTTTATCCTCAACGGAGGGCCGGTTGCCCGGCCCGTCACCCTTACACGCGTTCCACACCAATCAGAATGGCGGTTTCCGGATCCAGAATCGGCAGTGCAATACCCGCCTGCATCAGCCACTCACCGCTTACCGTTTGCGGCGCGTTCATCCACGCCGGCAGCTTACGCATGGTGTGCCCGCCCTCGCCCGTAATCTGGATGTTCGGGTGATCGAGCAGCGTGATGCGGTACAGCGCGCTGGCGTCTAACCCCGGCATGCGCAGCGGCATCATCAGGGTGTAATCCGGCATCGCGAGCTGGCTGACCAAAAACAGCCCCTGCGTCTTGTCTTCGCTCACTATACCCTGCGCCAGGGTGGTGGCGTCCGGCATATCCACGCGCCACTGGGTGCCGTGATGAATGACCTCTCGCCACCGCTTGTGCAGCGCGGCGTAATGGCGATAGCCTTCACGCTCCTGCGCATCGACGGTGAGCGGATCCAGCTCCAGCCCCATGTGACCAAACAGCGCTGTTAGCCCGCGGAACTGAATGCTGTGCTGGCGGAAGGTGGCGTGACATTTATGATGACCAATATGCGCCCCCATCACCTCCGGCGGGAAGAAGTAGCTCATGCCGCGCTGGATAGTGTTGCGCTCCAGCGCGTCGTTGTTGTCGGACGCCCAGAAGCGGTGGCTGCGGGTCAGCACTTCGTAATCAATACGCCCGCCACCCGACGAGCAGGATTCAAATTCAATGTGTGGGAAACGCTCGCCCAGCACGTCCAGCAGGCGATAAAACTGGCGCGTCTGGGCATCGGCGGCGGCTTTGCCCTTGTGCCCTGGCTGCACCAGCTCGCGGTTCATGTCCCACTTCACGTAGTCGACCGCGTGTTCGCCCAGCAGCCAGCTCATGCGCTCGACCAGATAATCAAAGGCCTGCGCAATATTGAGATTGAGGACCAGCTGGTGTCGCCCGGTCGCCTGGGCGTAGCCCGGCAGCGCCAGCACCCAGTCAGGGTGCGCACGATACAGATCGGAATCGGGGTTAATCATCTCCGGCTCAACCCAGATACCAAACTCCATGCCGAGCTGTTTAACGTGATCGATCACCGGCTTAAGGCCGTTCGGGTATTTTTTCTCGTCCAGATACCAGTCGCCCAGCGCGGCGTGGTCGTCGTTGCGGCCTTTAAACCAGCCGTCGTCAATGATAAAGCGCTCCACGCCCAGCGCTGCGGCCTCGTCGGCCATGCGCATGATGTAGTCCGGATCGTGGTTGAAGTAGATCCCCTCCCAGGTGTTGAGGTGCACCGGGCGCGGTTTATCTTCCGGGAAGCGGATAACGTTGTCGCGCAGGTAGCGGTGGAACTGCTGGCTCATGCCGTTCAGCCCGTGCGGGGAGTGGCTGGCATACAGGCGCGGCGTCCAGAGCGTTTCCCCCTCTTCAATCGCCCTTTCACCCGGCAGGTAGAGCGCTTCGGCCTGCATATAGCGGCGGCCATCGGTTTTCACCTCTGCGCGCAGGCGGTGGTTACCACTCCAGCCCAGATGCACGCCCCAGACGTTGCCGTGCATTTCACTGAATGACGGCGTACCTGAAATCAGCGCCGGGAAATGTTCATGGGAGGTTTTACCCCGACGGTTTTCAATCACAAAGCTGTCATGTTCAAGCATCACGCGGTGCGGCTGAAACTCCCTGATCCAGCGTCCGTGGAAGGCCATCACCTCCTGCGCGCGTTCGGCCACCGGCAGCGTCACGGCAAAGCGATCCACCTGCCACGCCTGCATTTTCAGGTTGGTTAACCCATGACGCACCACCAGTACGCCGCTGGCATCCAGCGTTATTTCACTGGTCAGGCGCAGGCCTGCATGCTCGTCTTCAGCAGTGATTGTCAAGGCGTTTAACGCCTGCTGCACCTGCGTGGTTTTAAATACCGGCGATCCGTCCAGCCCCTGGCGGTGCCCCTCGATGCCCGGCGAGCCAAACAGCCCATGCCCCAGCTCTGCCATCAGCGTGACGGGGGAGTCGACGTCCAGCCTGCCATTAGCAACCGGACGCGCAATACTCAGCGCATCCTGCGGCGAAAAGTGCTGAAGGTGTGGCCCCCAGTAGAGAATTTCGGCGAACGGGTGGGTTTTAATCACCACGTCTACCGTATTGCTTTCAAGTCGAAAAATGGAATCTTGCATCAGACATCTCCTGTCATCGGGATGTCCTGAGTGTTGATCCGAAACGTTTCGGATACAAACCAAAACGTTTCGGATCTGTGATCGGGTTTGGAAATTTTTGGTTAATCAGGCCGTCTGGCCTGGGGAGAATTCTGGCTGCCAGAGCACCTGAAGGGTGTCAATGTCGTCGCCATTAATCAGCTGGCGCACCATATCGGCAATCTGTTTCCCTACACCCTGACGGGTAGACTGGATCACCGCCGCGACGTCGATATCGACAATGCTGTCCTGCGGTAAGCCGTCATAGACCACCAGCGAAACGGCATTTTCACCGGTTAAGCGCCCCATCTGCGCCAGGGCCATCGCTGCGCCGTCGCCGTGGGTGTTGCAGTCGGTAATGATGGCCGTGGGCGGCTGCGGCAGGGAGAGAAGTTCTTGCGTGGTGGCATACCCCACGCGACGCGAAGGGGGCATGGCACGCAGCCATTCGCTGGAAAGTCCGGCTTCCCGCAGCGCGTCCAGGTAGCCCTGGCGGCGCTGGGTGATGAATGCCTGGTTGTTGCTTTCGCCCAGCAGCGCAATGCGCTGATGGCCTTTCTCGATCAGCCAGCGGGTGGCCTGATATGTGCCGGCATAGTTGTCGAAATCGAACCACGCGTACGGCTGCGGGAGCTGGCTGCGGCCGAGCGCCAGGAACGGGAACCCGGCGGCCTGTAGCTGCTCAAGACGCGGATCGTGATCCAGCGTATGCGCCACAATCAGCGCATCCACGCGTCGGCTCTGCACCATGCGCATATAGCTGTGTTTGTCCGCCAGATCGTCGTCAGCGATGAGCAGCAGGTCAATCTCATGTCGCGCCAGTTCGTGGCTAATTTCGCCGACCATGTCCATAAAAACGCTGTTATTGAGCGGAACAGGATGCACCGGAAACACCAGCCCGACGGCGTCGATTTTGCCCATCTTCAGGCGACGGGCAAAGGTATTTGGTCGGTAGCCACGGCGCTGGGCCTCCGCTTCCACGCGGGCGCGCGTCTCAGCAGAAACGTCGTCATACCCGTTGAGGGCGCGGCTGACGGTGGTAACAGACAGCTCCAGTTCTTTGGCAATGGCTTTAAGCGACATGATTTTCCGTATCTTTGTTAGTTTTGTTCCGCCACCAGCAGCGCGTGCGTATCTGGCTCCAGCGCCTTAAAGATATGCGGCTGGTCAGCGGGGTAGCAAATGTAATCTCCCGGGCCGAGCTCTTCCGCCGCGTCGATCAGACCGACCATCGCCCGCCCCTGGGTCACGATAATATGCTCAACCGAACCAGGCGGATGGGGCTGGGAAATACGGTCTGCCCCCGGCTGAGTCAGCAGCAGATAGATATCACGACGCGCGCCAGGCGGACACGCCGCGAGCAAAATCGCCTCGTAGTTCGCCTGCCCGGCGACGACTTTTGTGCCCTCGCCGCGGCGGATCACCTGCGTGACGGGTTGCTGCGGCTCCAGTAACCGGGCAAACGGAATATCCAGCGCCACACAAAGCGACCACAGCGTTTCCAGGCTAGGATTGCCGTTGCCAGACTCCAGTTGAGAAAGCGTAGATTTGGCGATCCCGGCACGGCGGGCAATTTCCGCCAGTGAGAGCCCGGTTCGCAGGCGTTCTCGCACCAGGCTTTTGGCGATCACGCTGATTGGCTGCGTCATAATAACGGCCTCTTTCTCTCTATAACGAACGAATCGTTCGTCTTGTAAAACGTTTCTGATGCGTTCATTATAATGGAAATACGTTCGATATGGCTAAAATGGTATGAAGAATCACCTCTCTTGCCTGAAAGGCGACACGATAAAAGCGATCGTCCTGGTCTGCCTCGCGGTGGGCGTGGTCGGCATGTCTTATGGCTCACTGGCGATGGCCTACGGTTTCCCGCTGTGGGTGCCGTTTGTCCTCTCCCTCACGGTGCTGGCAGGCGCATCCGAGTTTATGTTTATCGGTATCGTGGCGAGCGGCGGCAATCCGCTGGCAGCGGCAGCGGCCGGTTTACTGGTTAACGCGCGCCATGTGCCGTTCGGCGTTACAGTGCGTGAACTGGTGGGCAAGCGCGGCCTGAGCTTTCTGGGCTGTCATATCATGAATGATGAAAGTGTGGTGTTCGGCCTGTCGCAAAAAACCGCCGAGCAGCGTAAAGCGGCCTACTGGCTGTGCGGGCTGGGCGTGGCAATCATCTGGCCGCTGGGGGCGGTGCTGGGCGCGATGGTCGGCAAGCTGCTGCCAGATCCGGAAACCATCGGGCTGGACGCGGTGTTCCCGGCGATCCTGCTGGCGTTAGTGGTGCCGGCATTTAAAAACCGTACCACGCTGATCCGCGCCTGTAGCGGCGCAGTGTTGTCGCTGGCCGCCGTACCGTTTGCGCCGGTTGGCCTGCCGGTGCTGCTCTCTTTGCTCGGCCTTGCCGCGAGGAAAAAATAATGGAAAACATGACGGTCTTTATTCTCGGCATCGCCATTCTTTCTGCCGGAACCTATCTGATGCGTCTTGGCGGAGCGAAGCTTGGCAACCGACTGGCGCTTTCAGAACGGTCGCAGGCGCTGCTTTCAGACGCGGCTACCGTTTTGCTGTTCTCCGTCGCGCTGGCGACAACGTTTTATGAAGGGGATCATTTTGCCGGGATGGCGCGCGTACTGGGGGTGGGGTTCGCGGTGTTTCTGGCCTGGCGCAAAATGCCGTTAATTGTGGTGATCATCGCGGCGGCGGTGGTAACGGCGCTGCTGCGTCTGGCGGGATTACATTAATAACTTTCCTTTCCTGGCGATGATATATTCGTCAGGAAAATCAGTCCCTTCAGGAATGTGGCCTCGTCCACAATAATCATCTCTTCCTCACCGTCGTCTTGTCATACCCCGCTGACATTTTCATGCTCAGCCTTATATCGCCTCACCCGTAGAATCAGGTTACGCAATTCTCAACGGAGTGAAACGATGGCGCACCTGACGTCCGCTTGTATCGATCTCAATATTCAGGGCAACAGCCCCTATTCCATCCTGAAACAGCTGGCGGAGATGGCCTGGCAAAACGGCTTTGTGTCCGACCGCGCCGCATTTTTACAAACGCTGCTTTTACGCGAAAAACTGCACTCTACCGGCTTCGGCAACGGAGTCGCCGTGCCGCACGGTAAAAGTCGTGTGGTCATACAACCGTTTGTTCTGTTCGCACGTAAAGCCTCCAGCGTGGACTGGAAGGCCAGCGACGGCGAAGCAGCAACCTGCTGGATCTGCCTTGGCGTGCCGCAGCAGGGAGAAGAGGCGCAGGTGAAGCTGATTGGCACCTTGTGCCGGAAGATTATTCACCCCGAATTTATCTCACAACTCAAACAGGGCGGTCAGGAGCAGATCCTCACACTGCTCAACCAGACGCTGAGCGAATAAGGAGCAAACAATGGGAACGTCGTTACGGTTAGTGGCCATCACCAACTGCCCGGCGGGTATCGCGCACACCTATATGGTCGCCGAAGCGCTGGAGCGAAAGGCCCAGGAGCTTGGGCATAGCATTCAGGTTGAAACGCAGGGCGCCAGCGGGGTGGAAAACCATCTGAGCAACGAGGCTATCCGCGCCGCAGACTACGTGATTCTGGCGACCGGGCGCGGGCTGAGCGCCGACGATCGCGCGCGCTTTGCCGGTAAACAGGTTTATCAGCTCCCCATATCCCAGGCGCTGAAAAACATAGAGGCCATATTTGATAACTTACCCACGCAGTCGCAGCTTTTCGCCACCGATAGCAGCGTGAAGCTGGGAAAACAGGATGTGCAACAGGGCAGCGTAATGAGCCACCTGATGGCGGGCGTTTCTGCCGCGCTGCCGTTCGTTATCGGCGGGGGGATTCTGGTAGCGCTCGCCAATATGCTGGTGCAGTTCGGTTTGCCTTACAGCGATATGTCGAAAGGCGCACCGTCGTTTACCTGGGTTGTCGAATCGATCGGTTACCTGGGCTTCACCTTTATGATCCCGATTATGGGCGCGTACATCGCCCTGTCGATTGCCGATAAACCCGCCTTCGCACCGGCTTTTCTGGTGTGCTATCTGGCGAACGACAAAGGGCTATTGGGCACGCAGTCCGGCGCGGGATTTCTTGGCGCGGTGGTGCTGGGACTGGCAATAGGTTACTTCGTGCTGTGGTTTCGCAAGCTGAAGCTTGGGAAAGCGTTGCAGCCGCTGCTGGGCTCGATGCTGATCCCGTTCGTGACGCTGTTGGTGTTTGGCGTATTGACCTGGTACGTTGTCGGGCCGCTAATGTCCGATCTGATGGGTGCCCTGCTGCATTTCCTCAACACCATACCACCGTCGATGAAGCTCGGCGCGGCCTTCCTGGTGGGCGCGATGCTGGCGTTCGATATGGGCGGTCCGGTCAATAAAACTGCGTGGTTCTTCTGCTTCTCGCTGCTGGAAAAACATATCTACGACTGGTACGCCATCGTCGGCGTGGTGGCGCTGATGCCACCCGTTGCCGCAGGTATCGCCACTTATCTGGCGCCGAAGCTGTTTACCGAACAGGAAAAAGCGGCCGCCAGCAGCGCCATTGTGGTGGGCGCGACCGTCGCCACCGAACCGGCCATCCCTTATGCGCTGGCGGCCCCACTACCCATGCTGACCGCAAATACCCTGAGCGGAGGGATCGCGGGCATGCTCACTATCTCGTTTGGTATTCAACGCCTGGCACCCGGTCTTGGCGTGTTCGATCCGCTGATTGGCCTGATGTCGCCGGCTGGCTCGTTTTATCTGGTGCTGGCCATCGGCCTGGCGCTGAACATTGCATTGATTATCGTTCTGAAAAGCGGGTGGCTGAAGCGCAAAGCTGCCCATATGGAGAAGGCACATGAACATTGATTTACTGAAATCCCTTTGCGACGCCAGCGCGGTCAGCGGCGACGAACAGGAAGCGCGGGATATTTTGATCGACACCCTTGAAGGCCATGCGGATGAGATCGCTTTCGATGGACTGGGCAGCGTTATCGCCCGCAAGGGCACGCGCGGGCCGAAGGTGGCGATTGTCGGGCATATGGATGAAGTGGGCTTTATGGTCACCCACATCACCGGGGCGGGATTTATCCGCTTCGACACCCTCGGCGGCTGGTGGAGCCAGTCGATGCTCAACCATCGCGTGACAATTCGCACCCGCAGCGGCGCAAAAATTCCGGGGGTGATTGGCTCAGTCGCGCCCCATGCGCTGAGCGAGAAGCAAAAGCAGCAGCCGATGACATTTGATGAGATGTTTATCGATATTGGCGCGAACAGCCGCGAAGAGGTGGAAAAATACGGGATTGCAATGGGGGATTTCGTCTGCCCGGAAGCGAACTTTGCCCGCTGGGGCGAGGACAAAATTGTCGCCAAAGCGCTGGATAACCGCGTGGGCTGCGCCTTAATGGCCGAGCTGCTGCTGACGGTGAACAACCCGAATATCACCCTGTACGGCGTGGGCAGCGTCGAGGAAGAGGTGGGCTTACGCGGGGCGCAAACCTCCGCCGAGCGCATTAAGCCTGACGTAGTCATTGTGCTGGATACCGCCGTCGCAGGCGACGTACCGGGCATCGACGCCATTAAATATCCGCTAAACGTGGGCGACGGCCCCGGCGTGATGCTGTTCGACAAACGCTACTTTGCCAGTCAAAAGCTGGTGGCGCTGCTCAGGCAAAGTGCAGAAAAAAAAGGCGCCCCGCTACAGTTCAGCACCATGAAAACCGGCGCGACCGACGGCGGGAGATATAACGTGATGGGCGGCGGGCGGCCCGTAGTGGCGCTTTGTCTGCCGACACGGTATTTGCATGCCAACAGCGGTATGATCTCCCAAAAGGATTATGACGCGGCGCTGAACATGGTGCATGAACTGCTGATGTCGCTTGATGAAACGCAGGTCGCCGCGCTAACGGATTTTCGCTAAGGACCCGCCATGCTCAACGAACGTCAGTTTGCTTTACTCGATGCGCTGGAGTCGCAGCCTGCGGCGCTCAGCGGCCTGGCCCAGCATACCGGCGTTTCTGCCCGCACCATCCTGCGTGATATCGACTACATCAATTTCACCCTCAGCGGCACAGCGCGTATCAGGGCGAAGGGCAGCACCCTGTACCAGCTGGATATTGCTGACAGAAAACAGTATTTCCGACTGTTACAGCGCCATGATAATGATGACCGGCTGCTGGCGCTGCTGCTGATCCGCCCGGTGATGTCCCGCGCGCAGCTGGCGGATGCGCTAAACCTTCCCGATGCCTGGATTGCTGAGCGTCTGCCGCGCCTGCGGCAGCGCTATGCGCGCGCATTCCCGCTCGCCAGCCGTCCCGGCGCCGGGTACTTCATTGATGTCGACCCGGATAAGCGCCTGATCCTGCTGGCTAACCTGTTCAAAAAGGATCCGCTGGCGTTTCCGCTGGCGGGGATCGCCCCGGCAACCTTATCCATGCTGCACGCGCACTGTCAGAGCCTGACGGCGTGGCCGGATATTCAGGCAGATTATCGGGCCAGCATGGTTCTGGCCGGATACGCCCTGCGCCAGCAGCTTCCGGTTTCAGCCGATGCCTCCGGGTCTGGCGCGCTTCGCGACTGCTGCGAGCGGACAGGGATCTGGCTCAGTCCGACGGTGATTAACGTCATCGCCACCACGCTCAATCGGTTACAGCAGCGCGCCAACGGTATCACGTCAGAGTATGTCGCCGGCCAGCTGGCGAGGCTGTCCGCAGTTGGGCAGCCGCAGGTGATCGACGCTCAACTGAAAGACGACCTGACCGCACATCTGAAACGTTGCGTGGCTATGCCAAACTGGCTGCCGGAAAGCCGCCCCGGCTCCATGAATAACCTTAAGGCCGCGTGGCCTGCCGCGTTTGATATGAGCGTAAAATTTATCAACCAGTTGCGCGCGGAGATGGATATTCCGCTTATCGACAGCGATCTGCCGGGACTCTATTTCGCCTGTGCACTGGAGCGACACCACAACGCATGGACGCCCATCTTTCTGCTTGCCGATCAAAACGCCATTGCGACCATCAATAAAATGGCCATTGAGCGAGAGGTGATGAACTGCCGCGTCGTTGTCGCCTTCACGCCCGATGAACTTGTGGCCCTGACAGACGAAAGCCAGCCGGCGCTGATTGTGAATAACAGCCACTTTCTGCTGGATGACGCTCTGCGTAATGTGCTGGTTATCCGCAACATCATCACGGCGGCGGGTATCGATCAGATTAAGGATTATTTGGCCTCGGCATTTATTCGCCAGCAGCCGGAACGCTTTTTCCCGCCCGAGGGATCTTTTCACTACGTGAACCGCATCGGCGAAAGCTGGGATGAAGTCATTGCTGCCGTTACCGCGCGGCTCTTTGAAAAGCAGTTGATTACCCGAGATGAGGCGCTGCGCATTGCCCAACGCGAGCGGGAGGGCGAGAACCTGATCGTCAACCACGTGGCGATCCCTCACTGCTGGAGCGAGGCTACCGGGCCATTTCGCGGATATTTTATTACGCTGGAACGCACGTTTTACGTGAACAGCGAACCCGTGAAGCACGCCCTTATCGCCTGTGCCAGCGCGGAAAATCGGCAGGAGCTGAAAGTATTTAGTTTTCTGGCCGGCATGTTAAGCAGTCATTCGCCGCAGCAGATCGACCGTGTGGACAGTTACGAGACATTTATTGCGTTATTGCGCTGATGAAAGGAACTGTCCCTGCACAGAAGAGCAGGGACAGAACGATTATCGCGCAGGGAGCGTGTCGACGTTAAGCGTCAGCGTCTCGTTAAAATCCGTGGTGTTGGTAACGCTAAATGCCTTGTCAGAAAGATAGGTCGTAATCATCATGGTGGCGGTGAACTGCTGGCCCGCCACTTCCGTGCCGTTAACCGCAGCCAGTGCTTTTTCAGGCTTCAGCGTAATCTGTGATGCGCCCCCCTGAACGGCGACCGCACCAATATCAACCGCAGCCAGCTGCACGGGGCTCCCATCCACCCGCCCATCTTTAAATTCGATTTTCATCGCGCCGCTGTCTGTAAAGCGATACGCCATGTTCTGTCGGGCAGCACCGTCAATGGAGATGCGCATTTTGCGCGCATCCGGACACAGGACTGAAACCTGAAACTCGCGCGTGACCGAGGCATAACCGTTATAGACTTTACCCACATGCTCAGTAGAGGCCTGCCGCATATCCTCCTTACGGTAGCGCCCGTAATCGACTTTCTTCACCGCCGACATCATTTCACAGGTGCCGTCCTCGGCCTGCGCCATTCCTGAAAGTCCCGCTGCGCCGCAGAGCAGCATAAGCATCAGCGCGTATTGACGAACGTTATTCAGAGACATTTCCCTGTCACCTCTTCATAGAATTTATTCGGTTCTGCCTCCGGCAGGGTGTACGTCAGCCTGCAACGCCCTTCATCCAGCTTCGCATACAGCTGCTGGCTGGCAGAGATATCGTTCAGGAAGATCACGCCGTCTTCTGGCGCGCTCGTCACATACTCCCCTGCCGCGTCCACAATCGAGACGCCTTCCGGCAGCGGCGTACCGTCCGCACGGCGTATACTGAGCAGCACGCGGCGCTGGCTTAACGTCGCAAACTCCCACTTCGCCACAGCGCCATGAGACGCTTTGATCGCCGTTCTGCCATTTCTTACGTCCAGATTGCCTGGCAGGCTTTCCGTGTTGATCTCAATCGTGCTTTCACGGAACGGTGACAGCGCGGGAATAATCACCTGGCCCCATTTATCGGTCCATACCGCGCCGCGTGTGGTGTCTATCTCAATGCCAGCCACCGGTTTATCCAGTCTGGCAATGGCGTACGTATCGGTCACGCGATAAGGCGAGAAGGTCACCCCGTCGCTGTGGGCGACAATCCCGCCGCTTAACGCTGCTGAGTAGTTGGTGTTGCTGTCGTTATCCCCTCCTGCCGCCAGCGCCAGGTTGGTGTAATGCAGATTACTGTTCAGCGAGCTGTCCCAACTGGTGGTGTTCTCTTCCTGGTCCTGAGTGACCCCCACCGTGTACTGGTTCTCAGCGTTGAGCGAGCCCATCGCCCGCGTGCCATAGGAACGCTTACCTTCGCTTTCGCGATACCAGGAGCTGGTTGTCACGCCTGAGCGTCCCAGCGGGATCGACACGTTTACGTAAAACTGATCGTTGTCGCTGCTGTCGTGCCGGCTAACATCCGACTCCCAGTTCACGCTCACGTTGAAATATTTAAAAGTCTGTGACCACGACGAGATAAACCGGCGGCTGTCATAATCGCTGTTCCAGCTCTCGTTGCGATAATAGCTGAGGGAAAAGCGGCCCAGCGTGGTACTCGACCAGTTGATACCGACGCTGGTGTCGTATTTGGTTTGCGATATATCGTCATCGTCGCCGTAAAGTTCCGTCATCTCGCGGTAGTCCGGTGTGCCATAGCTGCCGCCCAGCGAAAGCCCAATGCCCCACGGCAGGGAGTAACCCAGATCCAGCGTCGTTTTGTTGCCGTCCGTTTGCGTCTGGTTGTCTATCGACGCCAGAAAACCGAGCGATGCATATAGGTTCTGTACCGGAACCGTATCCAGGTTGCCAGAAAAACCGTAATAGTGGTTATCCGCCATCACCATACCGGCCAAGAAATTGACACGCTTATTGACAGACCAGCCGTTGTTGGCGGACACCACCCACGGATTTTCAAAGCGTGAGTCCATGTCTTCAACGCGGCCCATCGCCAGCGTAAAGCCCGGGGCGCGGCCCACGTGGTTGCTGCGGAACGTACTTGCCGAGACAGTGAATCGGTTTTCGCTGCCGTCAGTCTCGGTGACCGTTACGTTCAGGTCGGTGTTGAGGTTCGCCAGCGGCACGTCATCCAGGTTGAACGGACCGGCAGGAACCAGCGTTGAGTAAATAAGCTGTCCGCCCTGGCGGATATCGACGCGCGCCTGCGGATTACGGGCAATACCGCTGACTTCGACGCCCGTCCCCACCTGAGGAGTGAGTGCGGTATCCGGCATCATCTGGACCCCGTAAATTCCCGGAATACTGAAGCGGCTGTTGGCGATGTTAATCTGGCCACCCTGCACCATCACGCCATAATCGGTAAAGGTACGCTGGGCATAGGTGTAGAGGGAGTCAACCTCAAAATCCTGATCGCTGCCGTCGCTAATGAACTGCGTGCTGCGCACAATCCAGTCTCCGGCATTAAAGCCCATTTCAAAGGTCGACTGGAAACGGTCAGCGTTCTCACCATCGTATCGGTTATGCGTGCCGAACATAGAGTAATTCAGCAGAGCTGCACGTCCGCCACGCACCTCGGCGAACTGTCGGCCATAATCAGGGTCGATCGCTTCAGGCGGTACAACAACCGATATTTCATCAATATCCGGCGAAGTCTGAATCGTTGATCCGGACCAGTAGTGATAAATCTTCGGGCAGGTGCCTCTTTTCGTCTGTTTAATCAGGCCCGCGTTTTCCAGAAACGCTTTATCAATACAGGGCGTTCCTTCCTCATCAAATTTCACGGGCATAATATTGCGCTGCTTACCATTAATATTAACCGTCACATTATGGTAGCCAGGGGTAAAACGGGGAGTGAGGGAATAGTAATCCGCAATGGCCGGATCAAGCCCGTTATTTTTTAAAGCATCGCTGTCAAATATGGCTCGCGCCAGTTCCAGAGATTCATTCGCATTAGAGGAAATCTCAGCCCGAATATTAAATGCCAGCACGCTAAGGCAAAACACGAGCATTCCCTTTTTACAGGAACCGTTTAACATAACTACTCCATGTTTGTTAAGTGATTTTATTGCTGAAGGTCGGCGATATAATTCCCTGCCTTATAGCCATAACGCGTTGCCGGATAGATTTCAATTTGTTTTTCGGATGCTGATATTTTGGCTGGGGCGCTGGCCATCATTTTTTCGCCAGGAAGAATGTAAGTCTTAGCTAATGTCGCGATCGTACCCGAGGCCATTAATTTCACCTTTTGCTCCAGTCGGATGACATAAGGCGTATTATTCTCAACCGTGACATTGCCATTTTTTATCTGCCAGGTGAGTGCCTTCCAGGGTTCAATATTTACCGGCAGGCCAGCCGGGTGAATAATGACGGGAAGGTTCTGGCTAAACACCACTTTAACTTTATTTTTTTCACGCTGAGGGATAGCGGTAAAAATGACACGCTTGAAATGTTCCACCTTCAGCGGCTCAGCGCTGATTTTCAGCACAAAACGTACGCGCTGGGTTTTACCCGCATCTACGCGCACAACCGGCTGCGTGGCAAACAGGCCCGGCTTGGGGTCGTCCGGGAGATCAATAATTTTGGTGTACAGCAGCTGTGCTTCAGCATCCGTGTTTTTAACATCCATGCTGGCCCCCTGCTTGTCTTCATTGACAATAAGCAGCGAGGTATCCGGCACCATCCCGGCAGCCATACCGTTAAATGAGGCCAGCAGGCAGGCACAGATCAGCGTTCTCTTTAAAAGCAGCATAATATTAGTCCATTAATATTGGTAATGACACCCCGCCGGAGTGGGGTGTCAGGTATTTCATGATGCGCGGGTGCGATTACAGATAAACCAGCTCAACGTTGGTTAAGCCGTCCAGGGTGGCTTCATCCGTGATATTTAAATCATCGGTTGGGTTAATCATCGCGGCGACACCCACGTTAAAGTTAACCTTGGTTTGTGCGACAGGCGTGCCACCCGCAGTGTCACTGAAGGAATATAATTCGCTTTTGTCTGTGTTAACTTTTAAATAGCGCTCTCCACCTGTTGTTGCCCACGATGTTCCGTTATCGCGCGATGCGGTAGGATACAGTTCATCGCCAGCGTCGTTCGTGACAGCGCCTTTCGTAAGCTGAATCCCTAATGAATAGGCACCAATTTTCTTACCATTGTACATACCCAGCCCTGCGGTTTGGTACGCCTCTCTCCCAAATTCCGTATCAATAAATTCTGTCGGCAAAACTTGAGTTGGTCCTGAGTCTGCATGGGCATCATTAAACGTTACTGCAATGCGGGTGGCCTCTTCACAGGTAATGGAAACAGGAATAATTTTTACATCCGCCAATGGTGTAGCCGAAGTGGAATTCAGTGAAGACGCACTTATCGTGCCATAATCGGCAATACCACCACCGCTAATAAATGCCGGTGTACAGGAAGAGGGGACGATTTTACCGGTCACCTGAATATCAACACTGGAAGCTGCCAGAGCAGAGGACGCCACGACAGCCAGCGCGGACGCCAGCATTCCTTTTTTAAACATCGCGTTCATTTAATTTCCTTATAAAAGTGAAATACAAAATATGCCAAATAATTAATATTTGGCCTAAGGGGGGTACTACTAAACATTGTTTTAGAAAGTAGCATTACAGATAGCTCAGATCAATAACCCCAAAACGTTTTAGGATTAGAGCCTGAGGAATTCCTTAAATCTCAAGATCTATAATAAATATTTTATATATGAAACTTAAAATAACCGAATGCAACCGCCAAAAACATTCATTGAATAAATACAAGGAATCAACTGGCCAGACCATTTATTTAATAT
>NZ_JADBRE010000027.1:0-87955 GCF_014930525.1 Enterobacter cloacae complex sp. S1 | reverse complement strand
ATTCAGAAATAAACTATTGCACTTTGTGCTATATAGCGCGCGAATATTGGCGCTGAATTAATTACCTGCGTTGTCAGTTTATGTCAATTTCCACAACACCTCTGGCTTTCTGACAGCACTCTATACAGAAATTTAATTACTCTCTAATGTTACGAATTATATTCGAGTGTGTGATCACGTATTAAAATATTGTTAATATTTTGCCGGGCATATTCGGTACCCGGCAAAAATAAAAATGCTATTTGCGGGTGGCATACCAGCACAATAACGATCCGGCGCACACCATCAATGCCCCTTGCCAGAATGAGAGTGAAAGCGGAGAACTCAGCAGAATAGCCGCCAGTGCGGCGGAAAGAACTGGCGTGAAATAAGAGACAGCCGCAAGCACCGTGACGTTACCGTGAAGAATACCGATATTCCAGGCGGCGTAGCCAAAGCCAAGCGCAACCCCACACATCAATAGCTTCACCACAACCGGGACGCTGAACACCATTTCGGGCTGATCGCTGACGGCATATTTGAGCCACAGGCTCAGGGCGGTCAGCAGGACGAAAAGGGTAATGCCATTTTGCCCTTTGGCATACTTGCTGGTGACGGTGCAGTAGGCGGCCCAGATAAAAGCGCCAGCAAACGCCAGCCCATAACTTAGCGGACTGGTAACGACGTTCTGCATGATGTCATTCAGTTGCAGACCGTTTTCGCCACCTAAAACCCAGCACACCCCCAACAGCGAGATGAGAAGCCCAGGGATCACCCACAGGGTGGTTTTTTGCCCGTTGAACAAAATCGCGAACGCAATCGTCAGGCTTGGCCACAGATAATTGACCATACCGACTTCAATCGCCTGTGAGCGCGTCGCGGCATACCCCAGCGACAGGGCCAGGCACATCTCATAGCTGACAAACAGGATGCTGCCCGCAATGAGATAGCGCGTGGAAAAACGCCGAAGATCGGGAAAACCCACCGTCACCAGACACAACAGCCCGCTGACGGTGTAAATCATCGCCGCGCCGCCCACCGGGCCCAGTCCTTCACTGACGCTGCGGATGAGACCCACCATGGTGCTCCACAGCAATATGGCCGCCAGGCCTGTCAGCGTTGCTCTTTTTCTGTCCATTACCCTGCCAGTCTTCTAAAAATCAAAGGGAAAACTTATAGCATCTATTTGCTACACCTGGCGAATTTTCAATGAGCCTGTTAACCCGAAAGGATTAGCAAATCGTACCGGCAGTGACTATTAAGGGGGCGAAGTCTGGCGACCTTGATTTGACGCAAAAAAAACAGGGGCTTTGCTGTTAGTTTGCGGCGCGAAGTCTTATTAGATAACGAGGACAGCAATGGACGTCAGCCGCAGACAATTTTTTAAAATCTGCGCGGGCGGTATGGCCGGAACAACAGCCGCAATGCTGGGATTCGCTCCCAAAATGGCGCTGGCTCAGGCACGCAACTATAAACTGCTGCGCGCGAAAGAGATCCGTAACACCTGCACATACTGCTCCGTGGGTTGTGGGCTATTAATGTATAGCCTGGGTGATGGCGCAAAGAACGCCAAAGAAGCGATTTATCATATTGAAGGGGACCCGGACCATCCGGTGAGCCGCGGGGCGCTTTGCCCGAAAGGGGCGGGGCTGCTGGACTACGTCCACAGTGAAAACCGTCTGCGCTACCCGGAATATCGTGCGCCGGGCTCTGACAAATGGCAGCGTATCTCCTGGGACGAAGCCTTCTCCCGAATTGCAAAACTGATGAAAGCGGATCGCGACGCCAACTTTATTGAGAAGAACGAGCAGGGCATCACGGTAAACCGCTGGACCTCCACCGGGATGCTGTGTGCCTCTGCGGCAAGTAATGAGACCGGCATGCTGACGCAAAAATTTGTGCGCTCCCTCGGCATGCTGGCGGTTGATAACCAGGCGCGCGTCTGACACGGACCAACGGTAGCAAGTCTTGCTCCAACATTTGGTCGCGGTGCGATGACCAACCACTGGGTTGATATCAAAAACGCTAACGTCGTGGTGGTAATGGGCGGTAACGCCGCTGAAGCCCATCCGGTGGGATTCCGCTGGGCGATGGAAGCAAAAAACAACAACGATGCGACGCTGATCGTCGTCGATCCGCGCTTTACGCGTACGGCATCGGTGGCTGATATCTATGCGCCGATCCGCTCCGGTACGGATATTACGTTCCTTTCCGGCGTGCTGTTGTACCTGATCGAAAATAACAAAATTAACGTGGAATACGTTAAGCATTACACCAATGCCGGCCTGCTGGTACGGGAAGATTTCGCCTTCGAAGATGGCCTCTTCAGCGGCTATGACGCCGGGAAACGTCAGTACGATAAATCGTCCTGGAACTATCAGTTCGACGAAAACGGCTACGCGAAACGCGATGAGACCCTGAGCGATCCGCGCTGCGTGTGGAACTTGCTGAAACAGCACGTTTCCCGCTATACGCCGGACGTGGTGGAAAACATCTGCGGTACGCCGAAAGCGGACTTCCTGAAAGTATGTGAAGTGCTGGCTTCCACCAGTGCCGCCGACAGAACCACTACATTCCTGTACGCGCTGGGCTGGACGCAGCATACCGTGGGCGCGCAGAACATCCGTACCATGGCGATGATCCAGCTGCTGCTCGGCAACATGGGGATGGCCGGTGGCGGCGTGAACGCCCTGCGCGGGCACTCTAACATTCAGGGCTTAACCGACCTCGGCCTGCTGTCGACCAGCCTGCCGGGTTACCTGACCCTGCCGTCCGAGAAGCAGACCGACTGGGAAAGCTGGCTTGACGCCAACACGCCAAAAGCGACGCGTCCGGACCAGGTGAACTACTGGAGTAACTATCCGAAGTTTGCCGTCAGTCTGATGAAATCGTTCTACGGCGACGCGGCGCAGAAAGAGAATGACTGGGGCTTTGAGTGGTTGCCGAAATGGGACCAGGCTTACGATGTCATCAAGTATTTCAACATGATGGATAAGGGCGACGTCACGGGGTATATCTGCCAGGGCTTTAACCCGGTAGCGTCATTCCCGGATAAAAACAAAGTCGTTCGCAGCCTGAGCAAGCTGAAGTACATGGTGGTTATCGATCCGCTGGTCACCGAAACGTCTACGTTCTGGCAGAACCACGGTGAATCAAACGATGTCGATCCGGCAGCGATTCAGACCGAGGTGTTCCGCCTGCCGTCGACCTGCTTTGCGGAAGAGGACGGTTCAATTGCCAACTCTGGCCGCTGGCTACAGTGGCACTGGAAAGGTCAGGATGCGCCCGGCGAAGCGCGTAATGACGGCGAAATTCTGGCCGGGATTTACCATCGTCTGCGCGAGATGTACCGCGCCGAAGGCGGCAAAGGCGCTGAGCCGCTGCTGAAGATGAGCTGGAACTACAAGCAGCCGGATCATCCTGAGTCCGAAGAGGTGGCAAAAGAGAACAACGGCGTGGCGCTGGCCGACCTGTACGATGCCAACGGCAATCTGGTGGCGAAGAAAGGACAGCTGCTCAATAGCTTCGCGCTGTTGCGTGACGACGGTACCACGGCCTCTTCCTGCTGGATCTACACCGGCAGCTGGACGGAGCAGGGTAACCAGATGGCCAATCGCGATAACGCCGATCCGTCAGGCCTGGGCAATACCCTGGGCTGGGCATGGGCGTGGCCGTTGAACCGCCGCGTACTGTACAACCGTGCCTCCGCAGACGTGAACGGTAAGCCGTGGGATCCGAAACGCATGCTGATCGAGTGGAACGGCACGAAGTGGACGGGGAACGATATCCCTGACTTCAACACCGCCGCGCCGGGCAGCAACACCGGGCCGTTTATCATGCAGCCGGAAGGGCTGGGACGTCTGTTTGCTATCGACAAACTGGCGGAAGGGCCGTTCCCGGAACACTACGAGCCGATGGAAACGCCGCTCGGCACTAACCCGCTGCACCCGAATGTGGTCTCCAGTCCGGTGGTACGCATCTATGAAGACGACGTGCTGCGTTTAGGTAAAAAGGACAAGTTCCCGTATGTCGGCACCACCTACCGCCTGACCGAGCATTTCCATACCTGGACCAAGCACGCGCGGCTTAACGCCATCGCGCAGCCGGAACAGTTTGTGGAGATAAGCGAAACCCTGGCGAAGGCGAAAGGCATTGCCAACGGCGATCGCGTGAAGGTCAGCAGCAAGCGCGGCTTTATTCGCGCGGTGGCGGTGGTCACCCGTCGTCTGCAAACGCTGAACGTGCATGGCCAGCAGGTGGAAACCGTCGGTATACCGCTGCACTGGGGCTTTGAAGGGGTAGCGCAGAAGGGCTACATCGCCAATACCCTGACGCCAAACGTCGGCGATTCCAACTCGCAAACGCCGGAGTATAAAGCGTTTCTGGTCAACATCGAGAAAGCGTAAGGAGCGATTAAATGGCGATGGAAACACAAGACATTATTAAACGCTCCGCGACCAACCCGATAACGCCCGCGCCTCGTGCGCGGGATTACAAGGCAGAAGTCGCCAAGCTGATCGATGTCTCCTCCTGCGTGGGCTGTAAGGCCTGCCAGGTGGCCTGCTCGGAGTGGAACGATATTCGCGACGAGGTGGGGCACTGCGTTGGTGTCTATGACAATCCTGCTGATCTGAGCGCCAAGTCCTGGACGGTGATGCGCTTTAGCGAAACCGACCAGAATGGCAAGCTGGAGTGGCTGATCCGTAAAGACGGCTGTATGCACTGTGAAGATCCGGGCTGCCTGAAGGCATGCCCGTCTGCCGGGGCAATCATTCAGTACGCCAACGGGATCGTCGACTTCCAGCAGGATAACTGCATCGGCTGCGGTTACTGTATTGCAGGTTGTCCGTTTAATATCCCGCGCCTCAATAAAGAGGATAACCGGGTCTATAAATGCACGCTGTGCGTCGATCGCGTCAGCGTCGGCCAGGAGCCTGCCTGCGTGAAGACCTGTCCTACCGGGGCGATCCACTTCGGTACCAAAAAAGAGATGCTGGAAGTGGCACAGCAGCGGGTGGATAAGCTCAAAGCGCGCGGCTATGACAAGGCCGGGATTTATAACCCGCAGGGTGTCGGCGGTACGCACGTCATGTATGTTCTGCACCACAATGACCAGCCGGAGCTGTATCACAATCTGCCGAAAGATCCGGCGATCGATACCTCAATCAACCTGTGGAAAGGGGCGCTTAAGCCGCTCTCAGCAGCGGGCTTTATCGCCACCTTTGCCGGGCTGATTTATCACTACATCGGTATCGGACCGAATAAAGAGGTGGATGACGACGAGGAGGAGCATCATGAATAAGTCGAAAATGATAGTGCGCACAAAATTTGTCGATCGCGCCTGTCACTGGACGGTGGTCATCTGCTTCTTCCTGGTGGCAGTATCCGGCATTTCGTTCTTCTTCCCGACGCTACAGTGGCTCACGGAAACCTTCGGGACACCGCAGATGGGACGCATTCTGCATCCGTTCTTCGGCGTGCTGATTTTCGTGGTGCTGATGTTTATGTTCGTGCGTTTCGTTCATCACAACATCCCTGACAAGCAGGATATTCCCTGGATTAAAGGGATTGTTGAGGTTCTGAAAGGCAACGAGCATAAAGTCGCGAAGGTGGGCAAATACAACGCCGGGCAGAAGATGATGTTCTGGACCATCATGAGCATGATTTTCGTGCTGCTGGTAACCGGAGTGATTATCTGGCGTCCGTATTTTGCCCAATATTTCCCGATCCAGGTGGTGCGCTACGCACTGCTGATCCACGCGACCTCGGCCATTATTCTGATCCACGCCATCCTGATCCATATGTATATGGCCTTCTGGGTGAAAGGATCGATTAAAGGCATGATTGAAGGGAAGGTGAGCCGCCGCTGGGCGCAAAAACACCATCCGCGCTGGTATCGGGACGTTGAGCGACTTGAAGCGCAAAAAGAGAGTTCGGAAGGGTTGAAGTAAACCTTGCGCCGTCGGCATTGTCCGGCGGCGCTGCACTTGCGCGGGCAGGAATAACTGCCTGGCAGGCTGGCGTCATGTGTTAGTCAATAAGCGATCAATTGCTGCTATAACATCCTGACGAGCGTTACGTAAATTACAAACAAAGTCTTTTGGATTAATTTTCTGGTTATTAATATTGGTTATCATTGGCGAATAAATCAGAAAGGTTTTAAATTCAATATTTATTCCTGGAGCCAGCTGGCTCTGCCATAGCGGTAGCCTGTTATTTCTCGCGAGGGGTACAATGACGCGAGTGGGGAGATCCTCATAATAATCATCCTGGATAAGCATATAATAAGGAAGCTGGTCCCGCTTTGCCGCAGACGTATTACGATAAACATTAAATTGTCTCAGCATTAAAGCACCCTGAAAAACTCATCATCAGTGATAGTTCCATGTTTCTCCACAAACTCATTCATTGCTCGTATAAATGCACGATCCGCTTCTGATAGCTGATGTGATGGTGTCGAGCCTGGCTTAGCATGGGTTGTAGGCTTTGTTGCTGCTTTAGGTCTGGAAGGGGGCGATTCTGCCGTGCGTTTCATCGGTTTCTCCTTTGTTGGTGCGGTCATTATCAACCGCAGCCAACAAAAAACAATACTGTTTCCCCTGGTAATCTACATTATGCGAGCCGTCTTCCAGTAATATCAAAATTGCTCTGCAATATACCGGAAGGGATATTTTGTAGGCTTCACTTTGCCGATCTTGCGTTTCGGTAAATCCACCTTGTCTACGTGAATTTCTTTATAGGGGATCTGGGAAAGCAGATGCGAAATAATATTCAGTCGCACCCTTTTTTTATCTTCTGAGCGCGCCACAAACCACGGCGCCCAGGCGGTGTCGGTCGCTTTAAACATCGCGTCGCGGGCGAGGGTATACTCATCCCATAGATTGAAAGATTTAATATCCATTGGAGACAGCTTCCAGATATTGCGACCATCATTAATGCGATCGCGCAGGCGGCGCTCCTGCTCTTTTGGCGTTACTTCAAGCCAGTATTTCAACAAAATGATCCCGGCATCGACCATCGCTTTTTCCATTACCGGCGTTCCATCAAGAAATTTTTCGGCCTGCTCCTCGGTACAGAAACCCATGACTCTTTCCACGCCCGCGCGGTTGTACCAGCTGCGGTCAAAAATAACGATTTCCCCGGCAGAGGGCAGATGGGGAACGTAACGCTGAAAATAGAGCTGACTTTTCTCTTTATCGGTGGGGGCCGGTAACGCAACAACGCGAAACACCCGAGGGCTGACGCGTTCGGTGATGGCTTTGATAGCGCCGCCTTTACCGGCGCCGTCTCGCCCTTCAAAAACAATACAGACCTTTAACCCTTTGGCGACCACCCATTGCTGGAGCTTAACCAGTTCAACATGGAGGCGGCGAAGCTCTTGCTCGTACGCTTTGGTTTTGAGCGGCGCGTTTTTAACGACATCATCAACAACACGGGTTTTCTTCTTACTGACCATGGTGGGTCTCCCTTTGTATCCGGTCGCGGGATCGAGGCCGTACTAAGAGTGTAATCGGCCTGAATGAATGGATTAATGTGTCAGAAATCTGATTTGAACTGGTTCACCATACAAGTTTAATCAATAATGCACGCTGCATTTTTTTAACAGTGGTCGCGGTATGAAAAAGACAATTTTTTCGTTAGCACTGGGTACCTTTGGCCTGGGGATGGCTGAGTTTGGCATTATGGGCGTGCTGACCGAGCTGGCTCATGATACGGGCATTTCGATTCCCTCCGCCGGAAATATGATTTCGTTTTACGCTTTTGGCGTGGTGATCGGCGCGCCGATTGTGGCGCTGTTCTCCAGCAAATTTTCGCTGAAAACAACGCTGCTGTTTCTGGTGGCGATGTGCGTCGTCGGTAACGCGCTCTTTACCTTCTCTGACTCCTACGTGGGACTGGCGGCGGGGCGCTTAATCTCTGGTTTCCCGCATGGCGCGATTTTCGGAGTGGGGGCGATAATCCTGTCAAAAATCGCGCCGCCGGGTAAAGTGACGGTCGCTGTGGCCGGGATGATTGCCGGGATGACCGTTGCCAACCTGCTTGGCGTGCCGCTCGGGACGTGGCTGGGACATGAATTTAACTGGCGTTACACCTTCTTTTTGATTGCGGTCTTTGACGCGCTGGTGATCCTGTCTGTTCTGCTGTGGGTGCCTGACATTCACGACACGACAACCACCCGGCTGGCAGAACAATTCCACTTCCTGAAGAAACCGGAACCGTGGCTGATTTTTGCCGCTACGATGTTTGGCAATGCCGGGGTGTTTGCCTGGTTTAGCTTCGTGAAGCCGTTTATGGTCAACCTATCAGGCTTTTCTGAGGGCGTCATGACCGCGATCATGATGCTGATGGGGCTGGGCATGGTGCTGGGAAATGTCTTCAGCGGCAAGCTGTCGTCACGCTTTAGCCCGCTGCGCATTGCTGCCACCACCGACCTGGTGATTGTGGCTTCGCTGCTGGCGTTGTTTGCCTTTGGCGAGCTTAAAACAGCTTCACTGGTCATGGGATTCATCTGTTGCGCCGGGCTGTTTGCGCTCTCTGCGCCTCTGCAAATTCTGCTGCTGCAAAATGCGAAAGGCGGCGAGATGCTGGGGGCCGCAGGCGGGCAAATGGCGTTTAACCTCGGCAGCGCAATTGGCGCCTATTTCGGTGGATTGATGATTACGCTCGGCTTTAGCTGGAGCTATGTCACGCTGCCGGCCGCGATTTTATCCTTCTCTGCGATGACCTCTCTGCTGATGTATGGTTATTTATGTGCCAAAAAGCGTCAGGCCAACGCAGGTGCGCTGGCCTGATTGCACACTTTGCCCGCTGGTCGCGGGCGCAGGAGGGGACTAAACGAATTTCGCCAGCGGGTCAGCGGCGGCAAAAGCGACCGCTTTGTCTGCTGCTGGCGGGTAAATCAGTTCGTTGGTGATGGCGACTTTGATCTTTTTGCCTTCCTCGCGCACGGATTTAACGCGCTGTTCCCAGCCCTCGGTGTATACCGCGCCCCAGCCACCTAAATCCAGACAGGTGACGTAGTTCACCTGACGGTAAGGGTACGGCTCCAGATTTAACAGGCTGGCCGCCGCGTTGTGTCCGGCGAATTTCCCCAGCTGGATCGCGTGCTGGCAGGTCATCAGCGCCGTGTTGCCCGCATCGTCCGTTTTGGCGTGCGCCATATCACCCGTCGCGTAAACCTCCGGATGCGCAGGAACCTGCAACGTGTCGTTGACGATCAGCCGTCCCTGAGTATCGCGTTCCCCGTCAATTTGCAGGCTGAGGAGGTTAGCTTCTACCCCTGCCGTCCACACTACAGTGGCGCTGGCAATGCGCTCTCCGTTTTTCAGCGTTACGCCGCTGGCATCGATGGCTTCAATTTCACTGTTTAAACGCCATTCAACGCCGAGCGCGTTGCTTGCTTCTTCAATTGTGTTACGCAGCGCCTCGCTATAACGCCCGCCGATGGTTGCACCTCTTTCAACTACGATTACTTTAGTCTTTGTATCAGCGCCGAAGCGAGTACGGAGTCGGGCAGGGAGTTCCGTTGCCAGTTCGATGCCGGTAAAGCCGCCGCCACACACGACCACGGTATTACGCTCCGGGGTGGAGGGGCGCGAAACCAGCGAATCAAGATGCTGCTCGAATAATCTGGCGGAGTCGAGTTGGTCGATATCAAAGGCGTATTCAGCCAGACCGGCAACAGGAGGACGTTTAGTCTGGCTACCGGTTGCGAGGATCAGACGTTCCCAGGCGACGTCAGCAATCGCGCCGTTTGAATCGCGATACAAAACGGTTTTAGACGAGGTATCAATACGTTGTGCTTCGCCCGCAATAAAGGCGATACCCAGCTCAGCATACAGTTCGGTCAGCGGCGCGACCATCGTCGACACGTTCTCTTCATAAAAGCGTGGGCGAACGCGCAGCTCCGCAACAGGGGCCAGCACGGCAATGCTGAGGCTATTGTTACCCGCCAGAGCAGAAAGGCGCGCGGCGCTGACCGCAGCCCACATACCGGAAAACCCACTACCCACAATTAAAATCTGCTTTTTCATACTCGATCCTTTAGTGCGTCAGGCTGTATGTCTGACATAACTGCCACTATACTTGTCGGAGTTAACTGCGACAACTTCTTTCTGAGTTAAAAATCGTTATAATGCAGCGAACAATGACCCGGAGTGAGCCATGGCGTTTTACAGTTCTGGTGTGGAATATGGCATTCATAGCCTGATGTGTATGGTGGATGCAAAAGGCAATGAACGTGAGATGAGCGTCCGGGAGATGGCGGCCTTGCAGGGCGTGCCGTACGACTATCTTGGAAAAATCTTCACCCGTTTATCACGCGCGGGGCTGGTCATCAGCACCGAGGGTAAAGGGGGAGGCTTCCGGCTGGCGCGTCCGGCAGAGCTGATCAGCGTGCTGGACGTGGCGCACGCCATCGACGGCGAGAAGAATATGTTTGAGTGTCGGGAAGTGCGTCAGCGCCTGGCGGTGTTTGATGAAACGCCACCTGCCTGGGTCTGTGACGGCCCGTGTGGGATGCGCTCGGTCATGGACAGCGCGCAGCAGCGGATGGAAGAGGAGTTAGGGCGCCATACCATCCTGGATCTGGCGCGGAAGATGTATCGAAAAGCGCCGGACACGTTCCAGATCGAGGTTCAGGAATGGATTTCCGATCGCCGTTCGTCCACGTGAAAAGCCGGGCAGGGCAGAGCCGCTACCCGGCCACCGCGGTTAAGAACGTAAATCAATCACCATACGGCCACGGATCTGGCCCTGTTCCATCTCTTTGAAGATGGCGTTGATATCTTCCAGTGGGCGCATTGTAACTTTCGGTTTCACCTTACCTTCAGCCGCAAACTGGAAGGCTTCGAGCAGATCCTGACGGGTACCCACCAGGGAACCCACTACCTGAATCCCATCCAGGACCAGACGTGGAATATCCAGGCTCATCGCTTCCGGCGGCAGGCCTACAGCCACCACGCGGCCTCCGGCGCGAACTGCGTCAACGGCAGAGTTGAAGGCCGCTTTCGCTACCGCCGTCACCACCGCCGCATGTGCACCGCCGGTTTTCTCCTGAATCACTTTTGCCGCATCTTCACTGCGGGAGTTCACGGTTAAGTCTGCGCCCATGCTGGCAGCGAGCTTCAACTGCTCGTCATTCACGTCAATGGCGATAACTTTCGCATTGAAGACATTTTTGGCGTATTGCAGCGCGAGGTTGCCCAGACCGCCCAGGCCATAGATCGCAATCCACTGGCCGGGTTTGATGTCAGAGACTTTTACCGCTTTGTAGGTGGTGACCCCGGCGCAGGTGATGCTGCTGGCCGCCGCAGAGTCCAGTCCGTCCGGAACTTTAACCGCGTAATCCGCGGTTACGATGCACTCTTCCGCCATGCCGCCGTCAACGGAGTAACCCGCGTTTTTCACGTCACGGCACAGCGTTTCGTTGCCGGTATTACAATATTCACAGTGGCCACAGCCTTCGAAGAACCACGCCACGCTTGCACGATCGCCTACTTTTAGCGACGTGACGCCAGGACCAATCTCTTTGACGATACCAATCCCTTCGTGGCCGAGGATCACCCCGGTTTTGTCGCCAAAATCGCCATTCTTAACATGGAGATCGGTATGGCAAACGCCACAGCACTCCATCTTCAGCAGCGCTTCACCATGTTTGAGCGCGCGTAAGGTTTTTTCTGTGACATTAACCTGATGATCCTGAGTGACAACAGCAGCCTTCATGTGTTTCTCCTTTCATGATGAGTATCTGCATAGCAGGTCTGATTACCCATTAAGGATTAATACTTTGGCGATGTAATGCAAGGTAACCGCAACATAATGTCATTATTTGATGCATTTTCGGATTAAGAAAAGGCTGTACCCCTCATAAATTGGGGTGAAAAACACTAGCCCGGCGACGTCACCGCCGGGCTCAGATTTACAGTTGCGCTTCTATCACCTCAATCTCTTTTCGCCATTGCGCCTGTAACTGCGGTTTTTGATGTTTTGGCTTGCGCGCCAAATCCTCTTCCAGCAGCGTTTCCAGGGCAACCAGGCGTTCGAGCAGATCGTCAGACGCTGAAAAGGGTGCCTTCGATGCGGCCTTCGACGCTTCAGGTACAACCGGACCGGTGTCCTCACGCAGACGCTCAAACGCCGCCTCCGCATCGTGCCATTCGCTCAGCCTGCCGTCCTCAATCAGCCAGAAGCGGTTACAGCTCTGGCTAATTAACTGACGATCGTGGCTCACCAGCAGCACTCCGCCTTCAAACTGTTGCAGCGTTTCCGCCAGCGCCTCTTTGCCTTCCATGTCCAGGTGGTTGGTCGGTTCATCCAGCATCAGCAGGCTATAACGGGCAAGCGTCAGGCCGACGAACAGCAGGCGCGAACGTTCCCCGCCGCTCAGCGTACTGACTTTTTGCCCGTGACGCGCCCACGGGAACCCGGCACTGATGAGCGCCATTTTACGTGTCTGCGGATCTGGCGCGAAAGGCTCCAGCGCATCAAGCAGCGCCGCATCGTCCGGCAACTGGTGCAGCGTCTGGTCGTAGTAGCCGGGTGAGACGCGCGGATGACGCTTAAGCCGCTCGTCCGCGATCTCGTCGCGAAAATGTCGCCAGATAAGCTTCAGCAGCGACGATTTTCCGCAGCCGTTACGACCCACAATCGCCACGCGATCGCCGCTCTTCAGCCGCGCGCTGTCGAGAGTAAACAGGTCTGGCAGACCCGGCGCCGGGGGGACGCCGAGGTGAGTCATTTCCAGCAGGCGGTCGGCCCGAAGAGCGTCCCCGCGCAGGGTTAAGGTCCACGGGCTTCCCGCCGTCAGTTCCGTCTGGGTCTCTTTCAGGCGTTCGACCTGTTTTTCCATCTGCTTAGCCTTACGGGAGAGATCTTCGTTGTCATAGACCTTGCCCCAGGTCGCGAGACGCCGTGCGCTGGCCGTGACGCGGTCGATCTCTTTTTGCTCTGCCTTATGGCGCAACGCATCGCTTTCGTCTTTTGCGTCGAGCGCCAGACGGGCGGCAGTGCAGGGAAGGGCAAAGGCGTGCAGCGTTTTATCGCGCAGGATCCAGCTGCCGTTGGTTACCGCGTCCAGCAGTTGCCTGTCGTGTGAGACCAGCACAAAGCTGCCGGACCAGTTTTGTAGAAACTGCTCCAGCCACAGCAGGGTCGGCAGGTCAAGGTGGTTGCTCGGTTCGTCCAGAAGCAGCAGATCCGGATCGCTTATCAACGCTCGTGCCAGCAGCAACCGCGTATGCTGGCCGCCGCTCAGCGTGGCGGAGGTTAACGCCGTTTCCTGCGTCGTGAAGCCCATTCCGGCCAGCAGCGTCTCGGCTTTCCAGCGCAAACTGTCGCGCTCACCAATCGGCAGCTGCGCCAGCACCGCATCCAGCATGGTCAGGGGATAAAGGGCCTCCGGCAGATGTTGTTCCACGCGCGCCAGCAGGCAATGCCCCGCCAGTGAAACGGTTCCGGCAGCAGGGGACTGCGTCCCGTCGAGGATTTTCAGCAGCGTACTTTTTCCGCAGCCGTTATCACCCAGCAGGCCGATGCGATCGCTTTTTTTCAACGTAAAGGAGAGAGAGTCGAAGAGCGTGCCGAACGCCGTATCAACGCGTAAAGAATGTGCAGTGAGTAAAGTGCTCATTGTTGCTTACCCAGGAGTTACAGGCATGTTTATGCCTCGTCAAACATCGCTGACGATAACTCAGTAAGCCCGAGAGAAGGGATTTCAGGGGTTGGTGTCTTCGCTCAAGCGGAAGTTATCGCAGCACGATACCGATAACGCTTGAGCTGGTGCGATCACCAAATGTATGTGAAACATTGAAAATTTCACAGTACAGCATAATTGGCCTCCTTATATATTCAGTAGGTTAATGGATGAAGGGAGTGTAGCGGGGGAAAATGGGTTTGGCTAGTGGGAGGTACCGTATATTCCCCTCACCCTAACCCTCTCCCCTTTGGGGAGAGGGCTGGGTGAGGGGCAATGCTTAAATCGAAGTACGACGATAGCTACGGTATTCCGGCATCCAGAAGTTATCGTCAATCGCCTGCTGCAACGCATCGGCAGAGGTTTTCACCGCGACGCCTTGCTGCTGCGCCATTTTGCCTACCGCGAAGGCAATTGCGCGGGACACTTTATGAATGTCTTTCAGCTCCGGCAGTACCAGGCCTTCACCGTTATTCACCAGCGGTGAGTGACCTGCCAGCGTTTCGCTCGCGGACATCAGCATTTCGTCGGTGATGCGTGACGCGCCGGAGGCGATAACCCCCAGACCAATACCCGGGAAGATATAGGAGTTATTGCACTGTGCGATGGGATAGAGTTTGTCCTTCCACAGCACCGGATCAAACGGGCTACCGGTCGCGACCAGTGCCTTACCTTCGGTCCAGGCGATGATATCCTGCGGCGTTGCCTCCACGCGTGAAGTCGGGTTAGACAGCGGCATCACGATAGGGCGTTCGCAGTGCTTGTGCATCTCGCGAATAATCTCTTCCGTGAAGAGGCCGGTCTGCCCGGATACGCCGATCAGAATGTCCGGCTTCACGTTGCGCACCACGTCAAGAAGCGAGAGCACTTCGTTATCCGTATCCCAGTTTTTCAGGTTTTCACGCTTCTGCACCAGTTTGGTCTGGAACGGGAGCAGGTTTGGCATACCGTCGGTCAGCAGGCCAAAACGGTCCACCATAAAGACGCGGGAGCGAGCCAGCTCTTCGCTTAAGCCTTCGCGCTGGGTCTGGGCAATAATTTGCTCGGCGATGCCGCAGCCCGCGGAGCCTGCACCCAGGAAGACAATTTTCTGATAGCTGAGCTGGCTGCCTGCCGCACGGCTCGCGGCAATCAGCGTCCCCACGGTCACTGCCGCAGTGCCCTGAATGTCATCGTTGAACGAGCAGATCTCATCGCGGTAGCGGTTCAGCAGCGGCATGGCGTTTTTCTGTGCGAAGTCTTCGAACTGCAACAGCACGTCCGGCCAGCGGTGCTTCACGGCCTGGATGAAATCATCAACAAACTGATAGTACTCGTCGTCGGTAATGCGCGGGTGACGCCAGCCCATGTACAGCGGATCGTTCAGCAGTTGCTGGTTGTTGGTCCCCACGTCCAGCACAACCGGCAGGGTGTAGGCCGGGCTGATCCCGCCGCAGGCGGTATACAGCGAGAGCTTACCGATGGGGATCCCCATCCCACCAATGCCCTGGTCGCCAAGGCCCAGAATACGTTCGCCATCGGTTACCACGATCACCTTGATGTTGTGATTAGGCACGTTTTGCAGAATGTCGTCCATGTTGTGACGGTTCTGATAGGAGATGAACACGCCGCGGGAACGACGGTAGATCTCTGAGAAGCGTTCACACGCCGCGCCGACGGTTGGGGTATAAATGACGGGCATCATCTCTTCGAGATGGTTCTGCACCAGGCGGTAGAAGAGGGTTTCGTTGGTGTCCTGGATATTACGCAGGTAGATGTGCTTATCGATTTCGGTTTTAAAGCCCTGATACTGGATCCAGGCGCGTTCCGCCTGTTCTTCAATGGTTTCAACCACTTCAGGCAGCAGACCCAGCAGGTTAAAGCTGCTGCGCTCTTCCATGCTAAAGGCGCTGCCTTTGTTCAGAAGGGGAAACTCCAGTAAAACCGGACCGGCGTAAGGAATATAAAGGGAACGATGTTTTTTCAGTTTGTTGTCCATGTCACTCACTCTTTTTAAGAAGATCCGTCCCTGACGCTGCTGTTTGTCATCTTTCTGGCCTGTGCTACGGGGTGCGGTCGGGGGGTATTATAAAGGAGCTAAATATTAATTACCGCAACACATAAACAAAAACACCACCGGGGTAACCGATGGTGTTGTGGATTTCGTACTGGAACTTACTTGCCTGCCTGACGTTTCCTGCCGGTGGTGTGGGTCACTTGCGTTTCGCTCCCCTCTTCAATAACCACTTTGCGCTGGTTAGAGAGCTTGTAGTTCAGTCCCAGAATGTGGCGTGCCTGACGGTTCGATTTCATATTAACTCCTCAATCCCGTTGATAGTTTTAAGGACAAGTTTGCTCACGCAAACGAAATGTAACCCCTTAGGTTGCAGATCCAGCTTAGCAGGTTTTTACAAAGGTGCATTTTGCCCGCTAACGACATAGTTGATGGTTTGCTGGTAGATGTCACTGAGGATGTCATTGTCTGTGGCTTCCACCCACCTGGTCAGTTCCATCAAAATGTCATCTTCGGTAACAACACCGTGCTCCGCCTGAAGCCCCTGCGCAATCGCGTTAACGAGTTCGGGTTGTGCTGCTGTGGTATGTGCCGGGTAATAAGTAAACATGCTGCCTCCGTGTCGTTTTCTGTTTAATGTTACGGCGTGCAAATTCGTAATTCGCATTCAGATTGGCAAATATTTTTGCCGTTGTGGTTCAGATTCGTCCTGGAAATAAAAATATCATCTCCCGTAGCACAGAAATAACATTCAGGGTTTCCAGCGGCGTAAATTTGTCGTTTTTTCAAAAGGCATGGGCGTTGGCCAGGAAATCAATTCTACAATGCTGCCCCATGGGGTTTGCCCATAGCAGAAAGCATTACCTTCACCTTGCTCATCCGGAAACGTGAGCGGCTTTGGCGCGGTAAACATCTCCCCGCCAGCAGCGGTGAAAGCGGCTATCGCCTTATCAAAATCATCAACATAAACAGCAAAATGCTGGAGGCCAAAGTCGCTGGCGCGGGTGGGCATTCCCTGTTCAGGGCCATGCATTTCGAAAAGTTCTATGCCGGGTCCGTGGGGCATGACGAGCATGCGAATGGCGTGAATTTTTGTGCCGGGAAATAATTTTAAGGTGTGCTGCTGGGCGGGCTGATCAATATTATCGGTTTGCGCATCGACAGAATGATATAAAACCTGGGCGTCGAAAGCGCGTTCAAAAAATAGGGTGGCTTTTTCAATGTCGGGCACCGTAATACCGATATGGTCGATGCCCCTTACTGAAGATGGCATAGTTAACTCCTGCTATAAAAAATTTAAATATAGCAGGAGATAATCAGGCTATTACCACTTCATTTCGCCGGTATTCACTTTGGCACTCAGTTCCAGCGAACTGGCTTCCGCCAGATTCGGCCACTGTTTTTTCATTGTGTTGATGACGCCGGTTGACGCTTTATCTGCCGTGAGGGCCTGTTCAAACTGCTGTAGATAGCGACGGGTAAAGTCGATAGCGCCGGTACCTGCTGGCGGTGTCCCCAGGTAGTGGCCCGGAATAACGTGTTCGGGCTTAAGGGCTGCCATGCTATCCAGCGTCTGCTGCCACTGTTTGCGGCTTTCCGGCGTTTGGGTATCTGCCGTCCAGACGTGAATGCCCCATGAGACGCCCGTGCCGCCGAGGATGGTTTTTGCGGATGGGATCCAGACATACGCCGCATAGCTCTCAGGCTCTTCAATATTCACTCTCTCACCGTCAATCATAAAGGTGGTTGAGGCAAGCACTTGCGGCACGTAGAGCTGCGTCGGCGCGCCGTCTTTCATCTGTGGCCCCCAGAAGGCGAGCTTCGCGTCTTTTGTGGCCTTGATATGGTCCACCACCTGTTGCGTGGCGACAACTTTGGCATTAGGGAAGGCTTTCACCAGCGGTTGCAGGCCGAAATAGAAATCCGGATCGCCGGAAGTGATCACGATTTTGTTCAGCGTTTTACCGCTGTGGCGAATTTTTTCTACCAGCGCTTCGCCATCTTTCACGCTGAACTGGGCGTCAAACAGTACCGCCTCTTTCGGGCCAGACACCAGGGTGGAAGAAACGGCAAAAATGCCTTTTTCCTGCGGGTTGTACGTATCAACGGTCAACGGCGCGGCAAAGACGGCCGGAGTGAAAAGGGTTGTCAGCAAAGCAAGGCGGGCGATGGTCATGGTCATCTCTCTGTTCTTCAGGAAAGTCTCTATTGTACGGATCTCTTCATTTGCCAGAATTCCTGAAACAGGAGATGCTTAGTTTCATAAATCGAGCAAATGGAGGTCAAAATGGATCGCGTTATTGCTGCCCAGGTGTACAACCGCATCTGTGAGCTGGGGAGTTTAAGCGCGGCGGCGCGGGCGCTGGGGATCTCCCGTCCGATGGTGAGCCGTTATCTGGAGCAGATGGAGAAGTGGGCCGGGGCGCGGCTGGTGAACCGCTCCACCCGCAAGCTGACGCTGACGGCGGCGGGAGAGAAGGTCCTGCAAAAGACGCGTACGCTCTCGCAAATTTCTCAGGAAATTGAAGATCAGTCAGTGAAGGATTTACCCTCAGGCACGCTTCGCGTCGCCTGCGCGCATTTCACTGCGATGCAGATTATCGCTCCGGTGCTGCCCGATCTGTTGCAGCGTTACCCTCAGCTGCGCATTGAGCTGGATGTTAATAACCATCCGGTAAGCCTGGTGGGCGAGCGAATTGACGTGGCGATCCGCATCACCGATAACCCCGAACCGGGCATGATCGCCCGCCGACTGGGAGAGTGTCGGTCCGTACTTTGCGCTTCGCCGCACTACCTTGCCAGCCGGGGCGTTCCAGAGCAGCTGGAGGACTTAGCCCGGCACAACTGCCTGCATTACAGCTTTTTTGCCGGTCAGTCGTGGCGTTTTTTGACGCCCGAAGGGGAGCCGATCACGACGGCGGTCAGCGGCAATCTCAGCGCCAGCATCTCGTCACTGCTGATGGAGGCGGCGATAAACCACTGTGGTATTGCCATGCTGCCCGAGCGCGAGGCGGACGCGGCGCTACGGCAGGGCAGCCTGGTGCCGGTGCTCAGCGCCTTTACGCCAAAACCAATCGGTATTTTTGGTATTTATCAGTCGCGAGACTATCAGCCTGCGGCGCAGCGTGTGTTCCTCGACGCGCTGGCAAACCACCTTGCCACGCGCTCGGACTAATCTGTCTTCCCTGCAAAATGGATTATGCGTCCTATACTTATCCCTTTGTAAGCCAAAAGGAGAGCAAGAATGACGATTCATAAGCACGGTTCAGCACACTGGTCTGGCGACATCAAACGCGGCAAAGGGACGGTCTCAACAGAAAGTGGCGTCCTTAACCAGCAACCTTACGGCTTTAACACCCGCTTCGAGGGCGAAAAAGGGACCAACCCGGAAGAGCTGATTGGCGCAGCGCACGCGGCCTGTTTCTCTATGGCCCTGTCGCTAATGTTGGGCGAAGCGGGTTATACCGCCGATTCCATCGATACCACGGCGGATGTCTCGCTGGATAAAACCGACAGTGGTTTTGCCATCAGCAAAGTGGCGCTGCAAAGCAAGGTGACGGTACCGGGTATCGATCCGCAGCAGTTCGACGGCATTATTCAGAAAGCGAAGGCGGGTTGTCCGGTGTCGCAGCTGTTGAAAGCCGAAATCACGCTGGATTACAAACTGAACTGATATCAGGCCGGGCAAATGCCCGGCTTATTTTTTAACGGTTACGCCAGCAGCGTACGCTTCGGTCTCCGGCTGCGGGCTGAAGCGGCTGCGGCCGTTCGCATCCTTCAGCTGCCAGCGGGCAGCGGTCGCGGAAGTAGCAGCCATCGGGCAGGCGGCGATTACCGGGGAGATCGGTTTTGCGTAATGCCAGATCTTCGTCCAGCGGTTCTCCGGTACGGGGAACGGAGTCAAGCAGCAGCTGCGTATACGGATGCCGTGGCTTGCCCAGCACCTGGTCCGCCGGACCCAGCTCCACGATCTGCCCCAGATACATTACCGCCACCCGGTCGCTCATGTGACGGACCACCGAGACGTTGTGCGAGATCAGCACGTAGGTCAGATTTCGCTGCTGTTGCAGGGCAACCAGCAAATTGAGGATCTGCGCCTGGACGGAAATATCCAGCGCGCTGGTGGGTTCATCCAGCACGATGATGTCCGGATCCGAAGAGAGCGCCCGGGCAATAGCGATGCGCTGGCGCTGTCCGCCCGAAAACGCATGCGGCAGGCGGTCAAGATATTCCGCCCGAATGCCCACCTGCTGCGCCAGCGTCTCAGCCAGCTGACGACGCTCCCGTTCGCTGCGGCGTTGCTGTATCCACACCGGCTCGGTGATGATGCGCCAGACCGGTAAACGCGGGTCGAGGGACGAGAGCGGGTCCTGAAATACCATCTGCATACCGCCTGCCGCATTCGCGCGCTGACAGGCACCGGTACTCGGTTTGAGCATGCCCATCAGCAGCTGCGCCAGCGTGCTCTTTCCACAGCCGGATTCCCCCACAACGCCCAGCGTTTCGCCGCGATGGATCCGGAGATCCATGCCGTTGAGGGCGTGTACCTGCTCCGTCACGCGCCCCAGCCAGTTTTTGCGCGCAGGAAAATTCACATGCACGCTATCCAGTTCCAGCAGTACCTCAGACATGTCGTGTCTCCTGTTGTGGGTACCAGCAGGCAGCCTGCTGGCCTTCTGCGCCCGTGGAAATTAAGCGCGGCGTTTCGCTGCATTTCGCCCCGGCAGCAAAACAGCGTTCGCGAAAGGCACATCCGCGCGGGAGGTGGCTGAGGTTAGGCACCGTGCCGGGAATGGCCGGGAGGATCTCGCGCGGTTCACCATTTTCCGGGGCACACCGCAGCAGGCCAATCGAATAGGGGTGTACAGGATGGTGGATCAAGGTCTGCGTGCTGCCGCTTTCGATCACGCTGCCCGCGTACATAACGTACATCCGGTCACAAAGCTGCGATACCACCGCCATATCGTGACTGATAAACAGCACCGACGTCCCGCTGGCGCGCGCTTTGTGTTTCAGCAGACGCAGCACCTGACGCTGAACGGTCACGTCCAGCGCGGTGGTCGGCTCATCGGCAATGATCAGCTCCGGCTCGCAGGAGAAGGCAAGGGCGATCATCACCCGCTGGCGCATGCCGCCGGAAAGCTCAAACGGATAGCGATCCATCACCTGTGCCGCATCCGGGATTTGCATCTCGCCCAGCAGGGCGATCGCCTTCTGCTGCGCGTCGCGGCGGGAAAGCGACTGATGCTGGCGTATCACCTCCACCATTTGCCTGCCAATCCGGCGCGTGGGGTTGAGCGCCGTCATCGGCTCCTGAAAAATCATCGCCACCCTGGCGCCGCGCCACTGACGAAGCTGTTTTTCCGACGCGTTCAGGACATCTTCCCCGAGGAGCGTGACCCGTCCATGATGAATATGGTAACTGCCTTCCGGCAGCAGGCGCATCGCCAGCATCGCGGTGACCGATTTTCCCGAGCCGGATTCGCCCACCACGCCGACAATTTCACCCCGGCCAATCTCCAGCGAAACGTGGTTGAGCGCGTGGACGTCACCGCGAAAAATGGGGAAGCTCAGGTGCAAATCTTCAATTGATAATACGGAATCACTCATGACTGCTTCCCTCCTGATTTGGGATCCAGCAGGTCGCGAAGACCATCGCCAAACAGATTAAACCCAACTGCCGTGATCAGAATTGCCGCCCCCGGAAACGCGCAGTACCACCACTGGTCAAGCACGTAGTTACGCCCCACGGCCACCATCGCGCCCCATTCGGCGGTGGGCTGCTGCGCGCCTAATCCAATAAAGCCCAGCGTGGCGGCCATCAGAATGGCGCTGCCGATATCCAGCGATGCCTGAACGATCAGCGGCGGCAGGGCGTTACGCAGGATATGCCAGCTGATCAGGTGCCAGCGCGACGCGCCAAAGGTGCGGGCGGCCTGTACGTAGGTGAACTGGCGCACCACCAGCGTTTGCCCGCGTGCCAGCCGCACGTAAAACGGAATGCGTACAATCGCAATCGCCAGCATCGCGTTAAACAGGCTTGGGCCGAGCGCGGCGGCCAGCGCCATCGTCAGCACCAGCGAGGGGATGGAGAGCATAATGTCCATGATACGCATAATGATGGCGTCGCCGCGTCCGCCGAGTACGCCGGACAAACAGCCGAGCAGAGAACCGATGCCGCCCGCAATCACCACCACCGCCAGCCCCGCCGTGATGGACTGCTGGCTGCCCACCAGCACGCGACTGAACAGATCCCGGCCCACCTCATCGGTGCCAAACCAGTGCTGGGCTGAAGGCGCCTGCAATCGCGCGGTCAGATCCAGTGCGTTCGGATCGTGCGGGACTATCCACGGCGACACCACCATCATCAGCAGCATCACGATCATAATCACCCCGCCGATCAGCGTGAGCGGGCTTTTGCGTAACATCCAGAACAGCTTTGCCCAGTTGATGCGCTGTTTGGCGGTGCTGACGGGGACGGGCGTTTCCTGAGTTAACATCATTCGGCACCTCCGCGCCCGATTCGCGGGTCGATCCACAGATACAGCAGATCCACCACCAGATTGACGAAGACATAGGCCAGCGATACCACGACCGCGAAGCCCATGACGGCAGGGAAGTCCAGCGCCTGAATGGAGGTCACCACCCAGGCTCCCATTCCCGGCCAGGCAAACACGGTTTCGGTAAGGACTGCCCCATACAGCAGATCGCCCAGCGCCAGCCCGAGCACGGTAATGGAGGGGATCATGGCGTTGGGTAAGGCGTAGCGCAGCACGATGTACCAGCCCGGCAACCCGCTCGCGCGGGCGGTACGAATATAATCCTCGCTCAGCTGCTCCAGCATCGCGGAACGCACCTGACGCGCCACAATACCCAGATGCACAAAGGCCAGGGTCAGGGAGGGTAGAATCAGATGCTGTAGGGCATTGAAAAACACCTCTCCGTTGCCTTCCAGCAGGGCGTCCAGCAGATAAAAGCCGGTAATGTGGGCAGGCGGATCGAGCCAGTCGTCCAGCCTGCCGCCGCCGGGCAGAATTTGCAGTTGCCCGTAGAACAGAACGATTACCCCCAGTCCCAGCCAGAAGGCAGGCGTCGAGATGCCCGTCATCGCTATCAGTCGCACCAGGTGATCCAGCCAGCGGTTACGGTACACCGCCGATAAAATGCCCAGCGGTACGCCAATCACCAGCGCCAGCAGCAAAGAGCAGAAGGCCAGCTCCAGCGTGGCGGGGAAAAAGGCTTTCAAATCTTCCGCAACGGGGCGACCGGTGCGAATGGAGGTGCCCAGATCGCCGTGCGCCAGCGCCTCTACATAGCGGCCAAACTGAATATAGAGTGGTTGATCCAGCCCCAGCTGCTGGCGGATGCCCTGCACGATTTCATCGCTGGCGCGGTCACCGGCCAGCAGGCGGGCCGGATCGCCGGGGATCAGGTGTGAAATAATAAAAGTAATAATACAGACACCGGCCACCACCAGGATTAACCCCCAGCAGCGCTGGCGCACGATGCTCCAGAACGTCATACACTTCCCCCCGGCGTGGGCCGTTACTTACTCATGGTGGCGATGTTAAAGACCTGCTCAAGCATCGGATTAAAGGTGAAGCCTTTGACCTCTTTGTTCATCGCCAGCTGGTAGTTCTTCTGGAACAGATAAACGTAAGCCGCCTCGTCAATCACCACTTTCTGCGCCTGCTGGTAATCTTTGGTGCGTTCCGCCTGATCGGTGGTTTTCAGTGCCGCCTGCAACAATGCATCGACCTCTTTGTTCTCATAGAATGAGCGGTTACCCGGCAGCCCTTTTTTGTCCGATTCGAACCAGTAGTTCATGAACATGTACGGGTCAGCGAAGTCCGGGCTCCAGTTACCAATCGCAATGTCATAATCACCTTTGCCGACGCGGTCGCGCATGGTGGCGTTCGCCAGTTTCTCGAGCTTGACGTTAATCCCCAGCTTGCCCAGGCTCGCCTGCGTGGAGAGGGCGATAGGCTCCCAGTTCGGGTCGTTATCGGAGTAGAGGAACGTCAGGCTGGCCGGTTTATCGTTGACTTTCTCCAGCGCCGCTTTGGCCTTAGCCTCGTCAAAGCTGTACTGCATGGCGTTCGCATCGAAGCCCCACATGCCCTCCGGGATCGGGCCGCGCATCTGCTTGCCGTTCCCGCTGAGAATGCCTTTCACCATCCCCTGATAATCGGTGGCCCAGGAGACCGCGCGGCGCAAATCCACCTGATTCATCGGAGGCTTACTGTTGTTCAGATAGAGGTAGGTCACCCGCAGGGACGGGTATTCCGCCACGGCCACTTTGCCTTCCTGCTTCAGAGCGGCAAGCTGATCCACCGGCAGGGCGTCGGCGATATCCAGATCGCCACGGGAAAGTTGCAGGCGACGCGAGGCGCTTTCACCGATAATCTTCACCGAGACGCGCTTGAAGTGCGGCTTTTCACCCGGCCAGTGTGGGTTGGGCACCATCACCAGCTGCTGACCTTTGCGCCAGCTTTTCAGCATAAACGGTCCGGAACCCGCGGTGTTTTGCGCCAGGAAACCGCGCGCGTCGTCGGCGGCATTGGCTTTCAGCACCGCCGGGTTGACGATCGACGCGCCGTCATTGGCCAGCGTGTAGAGGAACGGGGCGAACGGCTGGCTGAGGGTGAATTTCACCGTATGCTCATCCACCGCGTCCACTTTCAAATCTTTCGGGAACGCTTCGGAAGGTCCCTGATTAATTTTCAGCAGACGTTCAAACGACAGCTTGACCGCTTCGGCGGTCACCGGCCTGCCGTCGGAGAATTTTGCATTATCTGCCAGGGTGAACGTCCACTCTTTCTGGTCGTCAGACGCCTTCCAGCCCGTCGACAGATCGCCTTCCACCTCCGTGGTGCCAGGCTTGTATTTCACCAGACGCTGGTACGAGGGGTAGGTCACCGTCCAGTCGTTGTTATCGATAGTGACCGCCGGATCCAGCGTTTGCGGATCGGCAGCTTTCCCAATCACCAGCATATCTTTTGGCACCGCCGCCAGCGCGAGAGGGGCGCTCAGGGCGAGCGTAGCGGCAATCAGGGTTGTAAGCAGCGTAGTTTTCATGGCCGGGCTCCAGAATTAGAGTGAGTGTGTGGTCGGATAACAGGCGAACAGGTCATCTAACAGCGGGTAGCTGGCGGCGTTCGGCAGTTCGAAATGCCACCACTCGCTGCTGATGCCCACAAAACCGCCGCCGTACATCACGGCGTTCAGGAGCAGACGATTTCGCTGCGCCTCGGGCGGAACGGAAGGGTGCCAGGCATGAGAACGGTCGTGCATTTCGTCAAACCCGGCGCCCATATCCAGCACGTTGTCGTGTTCATCCATCAGCGTGACGTCAATGGCGGTGCCCCGGCTGTGGTTAGAGCCAATTGCGACATCCACCACGTATTCCGGATTGGGGCAGGCATCCCAGAGTTGCGACTGCGCCTGCTGGGGGCGGTAGGCGTCGTAAACCACCAGCTTCAGACCGGCCAGCGCGGCGATGCTGATCGCTTTCGCCAGCGCGGTGGCGGCATCCGTATGCAACAGGCACGCGGCGTGCTGGTAGATCGGGCGGCCAGTGATGTTATCGGCGGTCGCGTATTTCAGATCGATATGCAGCGTGGGAAAGGTTTTCGCCACATCAATCAGTTGACTCTCTTCAGGCATAGCTCCGCTCCTTTAGCGTTCAAATTGACCAAACTCTTGCTGTAGTTGTCGGTTGATTGCCAGACGTTCCGGCAGCGCATCGCCCAGCGCCTCCACAACGCCCGACAGCAGCAGGTTGAAGAGACAGCTCACCGGCGCCAGCGAATCCCAGAAATGGCCGGTATCGGTCTTCACCTGGAGCAAATCAATCGGGTAATCCCGCGCCCACGGGCACCAGATATCGGTGATCAGCGCCATCGCCAGGCCTTTTTCGCTCGCCACGCGGCAGTACTGGCGGGCAATGGCGGAGTAGGCGCGGGTATCCGTCAGCACGATATACGGGTTAGAAAAGCCGGAGTTAAGCGACTCCACCCAGCTACCGGAGAGCCCTTCGGAATAGCTCACCCGCGGGCGCAGATACTCAAGATGGCTGAAGAACGCATTGGCGATCCCGCGCGTGGACTGGATCCCCAGCACGAAGACGGCGTCGGCATGGGTAAGTTGCTGGACCACCTGCCTGAACGTTTCGCTTTGCGCCAGCTGGTAGACATGGGCAATGGCGTCCACCTCCAGCGACAGGGAGTGCTGAAGACGATCCGACAGCGGCTGTTGCTGCTTCCAGGAGTCGAGACGCTCGTTAATGCCCCAGGGCTGGTGGGGATTGCGCAGGCTTTTTTTGGCGTCGTCCAGGTTGCGATAGCCCAGCTTGCGCAGAAAGCGTCCGACGGTGATCCCGCTGGTGGCTGTGGCCAGCGCCACGCTCTCTGCCGTTTCGAAGGGGATCTGCCCGACGTGCGCCAGCATCCAGCTTGCCACCCGTTTTTCGCTCGGGGTGAGCTGGCTAAAGGTCGCTTCGATACGGCTCAACACCTCAGGTTTGGTCGTCATACCGCCTCGCTGTTAACTGGCTGTCAAAGGCCGGGTTTCTGTTACCGGATTAACAATGCAGGACGCGTGCCATGTTCACATTGCGGCGAAAACGCGCTGTGCAGCAAAGTTAATGCAATATTTGTTTAACAGATGCTCAACATTTGTGCAGCGTAGTTCACTTTTGGTGCAGTGTCCGGCACGAGCGGTATCTATTTGGTGAATACGTCAGCCTCTTCACATTTTTTGGTAAGATGAACGCTCTGTGGATAAGAGAGGGAGCCTCACATGGCGAATTTGCCCTGGCGGGTCAGCGTGCGCCTGATGGCTCTCGCAAAAAAAATAGCGATGGTCATCGGGATCATTGTGCTCGTGCTGCTGGCGGTGCGGGTTTATCTTTCGCAGCAGGGGCCGGCCCTGCATCACTGGCACACCTGGCGGGCTGACGAAATTTCCGTGCAGGAGATGGATAACGCGACCTTCGCAGCGTATGTCGCGCGGGAAAACGCCATCTTCACCGCTCTCGACGCTGAGGTGACGGCGAATGTCACACCCGCAGAGCGCACGCCGCTGAACCGTTATTACCGCCAGAGCCTGGTGTGGCCAGGACACTTTTCCCCGGATGCAAACCGGTCATTCGTGCTGATGCCTGCCGGAAAGCCGCGCGGGGCGGTGGTATTGCTGCACGGTCTGACGGACTCGCCCTACAGCGTCAGGCATCTGGCAGAGAATTATCAACAGCACGGCTTTGTGGCCGTAGTGCCTCGTTTGCCCGGACACGGCACGGCGCCGGGTGCCCTGACAGACGTTGACTGGGAGGCGTGGCTGGCCGCATCGCGCCTTGCGGTTCGTGAAGCGACACGCCTGACGGGGAACGATCTCCCCTTGCATCTGGTGGGCTACTCCAACGGCGGGGCGCTGGCGATGAAATACGCCCTCGACGCTCTTGATGCGCCTGAACTGCGTAAACCTCAGCAGATCGTTTTGCTCTCACCGATGATTGGCGTCACGGCGTTTGCGCGCTTTGCCGGATTCGCCGGGCTACCGGCCATGTTACCGGCGTTTGCCAAAGCCGCGTGGCTCAACATTTCGCCGGAATATAATCCTTATAAATACAATTCGTTCCCGGTGAATGCAGCACGTCAGTCCTGGCTGCTTACCCAGGCGCTGCATGAGCAGATAAACCGCGATGTTCATGATCACAAACTGGCGCAGCTTCCGCCGGTGCTGGCGTTTCAGTCGGTCATGGATTCAACGGTCAGTACCCGCGCCGTGGTCAGCGGGCTGTTTGACCAGCTTCCGGCAAACGGCAGCGAACTGGTAGTTTTTGATATCAACCAGGCCGGGAGTTTCCGTCCACTGTTCAGGCCATCATCCTGGACGGCGGTGGCTGACCTGCTGCCCGGGGCAAAAAGGCGTTACAGTGTCACAATTGTGACCAATGCCAGCCCCGACAGGTTTGATATGGTGGCAAAGACAACGCCTGCGGGTAGCACCCGGGAAACGGTGATGCCGCTGTCGGTCGTGTATCCGCAGGAGGTTTATTCCCTGTCGCATGTTGCTATTCCGTTCCCGCCTGATGACGATCTGTATGGCCGCCATCCTGAGGTGAAAAACCACTACGGTATCAGCCAGGGGACGATAGCCCTGTGGGGAGAAACATCGGTTCTGAGCGTCGGCAAAGATGCGCTGATGCGCGTGACGTCGAATCCGTTCTACGATTATATGCAGACGCGGATCGACAGCCGTATCGGGGATAATTAAGCCCGACGTGGAATAGATTAGGTCACACCGGGGAACTGTGTTAAACAGTACCGTTCAGGCGTATACCCTATACCGGACCCCGTTTCTGTGCTGACAACTCTTATTTATCGAAGCCAGCTGAGCTTAACCTGCACCTCCGCAGCGTTAAGCGCGCTGGTTGAACAGGCCAGGATCCGTAATACGGAGCAGGGCATCTCAGGCATTCTTCTCTCCCGTGGACGTGACGTTCTGCAAATTCTCGAAGGCACGGAACAGCGCGTCGTCGCGCTTTTTAACACCATCCGTGCGGATGACCGGCATACCGGCGTGGTGGAGCTGATGCGCGATTACGGCCCGCGCAGACGTTTCGAAGACGTGGGAATGCTGCTGTTTGACCTGGACGTTCAGACCCCGAAAGCGGTTCTGGCGTCGGTTCTGCATTACAGCAAGCTGGAAAGCTATCTGACTTCTGAGGATCGGGTCTTCAAATTTATTCAGACCTTTATCACCGGCAAAACCGCTATCCCACCCGCTTCGGACTATGAGCCTGATAAATGGACGCTTTCGCGAGAGCGCGCGCCGTTTGGTAAAGGGTTAGGTCTGCTGGCGGGACAGCCCTGCCAGTTTGCGCTGCAACCCATTGTCGAGCCGTCCGAAGGCAAAATCAGTTCTCTCGAAGCGCTTATACGCGGAAACGACGGCGGCAGCCCGGAGCATTTCTTCCGTAGTCTCGATCGTGAACAGATTTACGAAGTCGACCTGCAAACCAAAGCCTGGACCTTTGCGCTGGCGCAAAAGCTCGGCATCGGCAGCCACAAACTGGCGGTGAACCTGCTGCCAATGTCGCTGGTTAACGTGCCGGGCGCGGTAGAGTTCCTGGTAACGCAGATCAAAAAGTACAATCTACAGCCTGAGCAGGTGGTCATTGAAGTCACTGAGAGCGAGATGATTTCCGGCTTTAACCAGTTTAACAGCGCCATTAAACAGCTGCGCGCGGAAGGGGTTGGGCTGGCGATAGATGATTTTGGTTCCGGCTATGCTGGTCTTTCACTGCTCACCCGGTTTCAACCGGATAAGCTCAAAATCGACAGAGAGATCGTCAGCGATATCCACCTGAGCGGGCCCAAGCAGGCGATTGTGAAGTCGATAATCAGCTGCTGCACCGATCTGGAGATTACGCTGGTCGCAGAAGGCATTGAGAAGATAGAAGAGTGGTGCTGGCTTGAATCCGTCGGTATTCGCCGCTTCCAGGGCTTTTTGTTCGCCCGCCCGCAGCTCAATGGCGTAGGTGATATCCACTGGCCCCATCGGGTGGGTTAAGCAAATTTTCCGTCGCCATATTTCCCCGACACCCTGCCTGTGCTTAAATAGCTAAACCGGTTTAACATGATTTAGCTAAGAAGGTGATATGGAGACGATCTGGGTACTTGGCGATGCCGTGGTGGATCTGTTGCCCGACGGAGAGGGCAAACTGCTGCAATGTCCTGGCGGCGCACCGGCCAATGTCGCGGTAGGGGTTGCGCGTCTGGGCGGCAGAAGCGCCTTTATAGGCCGGGTGGGCGACGACCCCTTCGGGCGTTTTATGCAAAAAACGCTTGCGGATGAGCAGGTTAATACAGAATGGCTGCGCCTGGACCCGCAGCATCGCACCTCCACGGTGGTGGTGGATCTCGATAACGACGGTGAACGTTCCTTTACCTTTATGGTTCGCCCGAGCGCTGATTTATTCCTCGACTCTGCCGATCTCCCGCCATTCCGCACCGGGGAGTGGCTGCACGTCTGCTCTATCGCGCTCAGCGCCGAACCCAGCCGTTCCGCGACGTTTCAGGCGATGTCCGCTATCAGACTGGCGGGGGGATTTGTCAGCTTTGACCCCAATATCCGCGCCGATCTCTGGCACGATGAAGTCGAGCTGCGTCAGTGTCTTGAGCGGGCATTAGCCTGTGCAGATGTGGTGAAAATCTCGGTGGAAGAGCTGGCGTTCTTAACCGGAAATGCGCAGGTCCATGAGGGGCTGGCGGCGCTGATGCGCACCTGTCCGGCCAGGCTGGTGCTGGTGACGCAGGGAAAAGAGGGCGTAACCGCCTGGCAGAAAGGCGCGTTGACGCACTATCCTGCATCACCCGTGGAATGCATTGATACCACCGGCGCGGGGGATGCTTTCGTCGCCGGGCTGCTGTTCGGTCTGGCTCGTGATGGCCAGGCCCGTCTTTCAGAGGTCATCACGCTGGCGCAGCGCTGTGGGGCGCTGGCGACAACCGCAAAAGGGGCAATGACCGCGCTGCCTTATCATCACGAACTGTAATTCACCTCTCCAGGCCTCCGGTCGGCGGCCTGAATTGTCGTCTCGATCACACTTACTAAAACGGTTTAGCAAAAAACGTTGCCGATCCAAAATTCAACGGTTTAGTATCATCATCCTAAACCGGTTTAGCAATTTAGCACTTTCACCGATAGTTATTAGGGATGCGACAAAATGTATAAAAAACGCAGACTTGCCGTGATGATAGGCATGCTGGCCGGGAGTACCTCTGTTTTTGCCCAGACGGATATGACACGTATCGAAGCGCGCCTGGCAGCGCTGGAGCAGCGTTTGCAGGAGGCGGAAACCCGCGCGCAGGTTGCTGAAAAGCGCGCCACGGCAGCAGAACAGAAAACACAGCAGCTGGTGGCTGCGCAGCAGGAAGCGCAAACCTCCACACAGGCGGTGGCGCAACGTACCACGGTGCTGGAAGAAAAAGCCGACCGGACAGGCGGTTTTGAATTTCACGGTTACGCCCGTTCCGGCCTGCTGATGAACGACGCGGCCTCCAGCAGCAAAAGCGGCCCTTATCTGACGCCCGCCGGGGAAACGGGCGGGGCCATCGGGCGTCTGGGGAACGAAGCGGATACCTACGTTGAGCTGAATGTTGAGCACAAACAGACGCTGGAGAATGGTGCGACGACGCGCTTTAAGGCGATGCTGGCCGACGGCCAGAAAACCTATAACGACTGGTCGGCAGACAGCAGCGACCTGAACATTCGTCAGGCCTTTGCCGAGCTGGGCAATTTGCCGGACTTTACCGGTGCGCTGAAGGGCAGTACCTTCTGGGCGGGTAAGCGTTTTGACCGCGACAACTTCGACATTCACTGGCTGGATTCCGACGTGGTGTTTCTCGCCGGGACCGGCGGCGGCGTCTACGACGTGAAGTGGAACGATACGCTGCGCAGTAACTTCTCCCTTTATGGCCGTAACTTCGGCAGCGAAGAGGAGATCGACAACAACGTTCAGAACTACATCCTCAGCATGAATCACTTCGCCGGGCCGGTGCAGATGATGGTCAGCGGATTACGGGCAAAAGATAATGACGACCGTAAGGACAGCAACGGCGATCCGATTAAAACCGACGCGGCCAATAACGGGGTACATGCGCTGGTTGGTCTGCATAACGAGAGCTTCTACGGCCTGCGGGAAGGTTCCGCCAAAACGGCGCTGCTTTACGGCCACGGTCTGGGCGCCGAGGTGAAAAGCATTGGTTCAGACGGCGCGCTACTGTCAGAAGCCGATACCTGGCGTTTTGCAAGTTACGGTGTCACGCCGCTGGGCGGTGGCTGGCACATTGCGCCCGCCGTGCTGGCGCAAAGCAGTAAGGACCGCTACGTGAAGGGCGACAGCTATGAGTGGGTCACGCTCAATACGCGTCTGATCAAAGAGGTGACCCAGAATTTCGCCCTCGCGTTCGAGGGCAGCTATCAGTACATGGATTTAAATCCGGAAGGCTACAAGGATCGTAATGCGGTTAACGGTAGCTTCTACAAGCTGACCTTCGCCCCGACGTTGAAGGCGGGCAAAATTGGCGATTTCTTCAGCCGTCCGGAGCTGCGTCTGTTCGCCACCTGGATGGACTGGAGCAGCAAGCTGGATAACTACGCCAGCGATGACGCCTTTGGCAGCAGCGGCTTCAACGCGGGCGGGGAATGGAACTTTGGGGTGCAGATGGAAACCTGGTTTTAACCCTTCACGCTCCCGCATCGCGGGGGCGTTTCGAACACCATAAAAAGAGGTCAGGAAGAGGTATCTATGGATTTTAATCATATTGCGCGCGAGCTTATTCCGCTGCTCGGTGGCAAAGAGAACATTGCCAGCGCGGCACATTGCGCCACGCGCCTTCGTCTGGTGCTGGTCGATGATGCGCTTGCCGACCAGCATGCTATCGGCAAGGTTGAAGGCGTGAAAGGCTGTTTTCGAAACGCCGGGCAGATACAGGTGATCTTCGGCACCGGGGTTGTGAATAAGGTTTACGCCGCGTTTATTCAGGCGGCAGGGATTAGCGAGTCCAGTAAATCGGAAGCGGCGGATATTGCGGCCCGCAAGCTGAACCCGTTCCAGCGTATCGCGCGTCTGCTCTCCAACATCTTCGTGCCGATTATCCCGGCGATCGTGGCCTCGGGTCTGCTGATGGGCCTGCTGGGGATGGTTAAAACCTACGGCTGGGTTAATCCGGATAACGCGCTCTATATCATGCTGGATATGTGCAGCTCGGCGGCGTTTATTATTCTGCCGATCCTGATTGGCTTCACCGCCGCGCGGGAGTTTGGCGGCAACCCGTATCTGGGGGCAACGCTCGGCGGCATCCTGACTCATCCGGCGCTGACCAACGCCTGGGGCGTAGCGTCCGGCTTCCACACCATGAACTTCTTCGGTCTTGAAATCGCCATGATTGGCTATCAGGGAACCGTCTTCCCGGTGCTGCTGGCGGTGTGGTTTATGAGCATTGTGGAAAAACAGCTGCGCCGGGCCATCCCGGATGCGTTAGATCTGATCCTGACGCCGTTCCTGACCGTCATTATCTCCGGCTTCATTGCGCTGTTGATTATTGGCCCGGCGGGACGCGCGCTGGGCGACGGGATCTCCTTCATTCTTAGCACTCTGATTGCCCACGCGGGCTGGCTGGCCGGGCTGCTGTTTGGTGGGCTCTATTCGGTGATTGTCATTACCGGCATTCACCACAGCTTCCACGCCATTGAGGCCGGACTGCTGGGTAATCCGTCGATTGGCGTTAACTTCCTGCTGCCGATCTGGGCGATGGCGAACGTGGCGCAGGGCGGGGCGTGTCTGGCGGTGTGGTTCAAAACCCGCGATGCCAAAATCAAAGCCATTACCTTACCGTCGGCGTTTTCCGCGATGCTGGGCATCACCGAAGCGGCAATTTTTGGCATCAACCTGCGTTTTGTGAAGCCGTTTATCGCGGCGCTGATCGGTGGTGCGGCGGGCGGTGCCTGGGTGGTGTCGGTGCATGTCTACATGACCGCCGTTGGCCTGACGGCGCTTCCCGGCATGGCGATTGTCCAGGCCAGCTCGCTGCTCAACTATATAATCGGCACGGTGATTGCCTTTGGCGTGGCGTTCACCGTCTCTCTGCTGCTGAAATATAAAACGGACTCTGAATAATGACCTTATCTTCCCGCTGGCCTGCCGTGTTGCAGGCCGTTATGCAAGGCCAGCCGCGTGCGCTGGCGGACAGCCACTATCCGCAGTGGCATCCCGCACCGGTGACAGGGCTGATGAACGATCCGAACGGGTTTATCTGGTTTGCCGGGCGCTACCATCTGTTTTATCAGTGGAACCCGCTGGGCTGCGATCATCGCTACAAGTGCTGGGGGCACTGGAGCTCAGCAGATCTGGTGCACTGGCAGCACGAGCCAATGGCGCTGATGCCTGACGAAGAGTATGACCGCAATGGCTGTTACTCCGGCAGCGCCGTGGATAACAACGGCGTGCTGACCCTGTGCTATACCGGCAACGTTAAGTTTGACGATGGCGGCCGCACCGCCTGGCAGTGTCTGGCGGTGCAAAATGACGATGGCACGTTTGCCAAACTGGGACCGGTGTTGCCCCTGCCGGACGGGTACACCGGGCACGTCCGCGATCCGAAAGTATGGTGGCATGACGGGCTGTGGTACATGGTGCTCGGCGCGCAGGATCGACAGCAGCGCGGCAAGGTGCTGCTGTTTACGTCAGCCGATTTACACACCTGGGCGTCCTGCGGCGAAATCGCCGGTCACGGTGTCAACGGACTCACGGACGCGGGCTATATGTGGGAGTGCCCGGATCTGTTTGAGCTTGATGGCACACACGTCTTGATCTGCTGCCCGCAGGGGCTGGCGCGCGAACCGCATCGCTATCTCAACACCTATCCGGCCGTCTGGATGAGCGGGGCATTTGATTATCAAACGCCTGCATTTGCGCACGGCGAGCTGCATGAGCTTGACGCCGGTTTCGAATTTTACGCGCCGCAAACCACGGTGGCAGAAGATGGCCGCCGCATCCTCATCGGCTGGATGGGCGTGCCGGACGGCGAAGAGATGCTCCAGCCTACGCGGGCGCACGGCTGGATCCACCAGATGACCTGTCCTCGCGAGCTGCGCTACCGCGACGGTAAGCTCTGGCAAACCCCGGTCCGTGAGCTGGAAACGCTGCGCGAGGATGAACATCACTGGCAGGGACGCGCCAGCGATGCCCCGGTGCTGGCGGGAGCGAGTCTTGAGTTCGAACTGAGCGCATCGAGCGTGAACGTGGATTTTGCCGGCGCGTTGCGGCTGATTGTGGATGATGAGGGGATCCGTCTGGAACGCGCCAGTCTGAAAACCACAGACACGCTGACCCGCTACTGGCAGGGCAATGTTCATCATTTACGCGTGCTGTGCGACCGTTCCAGCGTCGAAATTTTCATCAATGACGGTGAAGGCGTCATGAGCAGCCGCTATTTTCCTGACCATCCGGCCCAGGTACGCTTCGAAGGTGCGTCCGATATCACATTACGCTACTGGTCGCTGCGCAGCTGCATGATAGAATAGAGGTTTTGGCAGCCGGATCTAAGTCGTTGTGAGAAAAACAAAACGCGTCACCATTAAAGATATCGCGGAGCTCGCGGGGGTATCAAAAGCCACCGCCAGCCTGGTTCTGAACGGCCGCAGCAAAGAGCTTCGGGTGGCGGAGGAGACACGCGAGCGTGTGCTGGCGATTGCCAAAGAACATCATTATCAGCCCAGCATTCACGCCCGTTCGCTGCGGGACAACCGCAGCCACACCATTGGTCTGGTGGTGCCGGAAATCACCAACTACGGGTTTGCCGTTTTTTCTCATGAGCTGGAGACCCTCTGCCGCGAGGCGGGTGTTCAGCTGCTGATCTCCTGTAGCGATGAAAATCCGGGCCAGGAGACGGTGGTGGTCAATAACATGGTGGCCCGCCAGGTGGACGGGCTGATTGTCGCCTCCAGCATGCTCAACGACGCGGACTATCAAAAGCTGAGCGAACAGTTGCCCGTTGTGCTCTTTGACCGTCATATGAACGACAGTTCTCTGCCGCTGGTTCTCACCGATTCGATTACCCCAACCGCCACACTGGTGGCCGACATCGCGCGCCAGCATCCGGATGAGTTCTACTTCCTCGGCGGTCAGCCGCGGCTTTCCCCGACGCGTGACCGTCTGGAAGGGTTTAAGCAGGGGCTGCGTGACGCTGGCGTCGAGTTACGTCCGGAGTGGATCATTCATGGTAATTACCATCCGAGCTCCGGCTACGAAATGTTTGCCGAGCTTTGCGCACGCCTGGGCCGCCCGCCAAAAGCCCTTTTTACCGCCGCCTGCGGTCTGCTGGAAGGGGTGTTGCGCTATATGGGGCAACATAATCTGCTGCAAAGCGATATGCGTCTGGCCAGCTTTGACGATCACTATCTCTATGATTCTCTGACCATTCCTGTCGATACCGTTCGTCAGGATAACCGCCAGCTCGCCTGGCACTGCTTTGATCTGATTGGCAAACTGATTGAAGGGGAAACGCCGGAGCCGATCCAGCGTAAGCTGGATGCCACCCTGCAACGGCGATACAAGGCCGTAGAGAGACAGGGTAACGTCTGAGGGTGACATCAATAACTTTAATTAATTAAAGATTGGATTCAGCCGATAACCAAAGGGAAATTATATCCCTGAGGTGTGTTATGTCGTTGAAAAAATCATCCCTGATTATCCTGTTTTCCCTGCTTTTCTTCTTTGTGGCCAGCACTATCACCAGCGTTGGGCTCATCATTAAAAGTAATACTTCGCTGGATAATGTGAACAAAGAAATTCAGGTGGTTCTGTCCATTATTGATCCCATTAACCACAGCCGAACCCTGCGGGTCAGGGTTATGGAGTATGTGAAAATGGTGGAAGCGGGGGACGCTACCGACCCGTCTGCGAAACTGGCCTCGGTTAAAGAGGCGCTGACCAAAGCCGATAGTGCATATTCGGCGTTTATGGCCTCGCCGCGTTTGCCGGACGAAGCCCCGCTGGTCACTGCCTACCAGGAGGCGTGGCAAAACTACCGTAACCAGGGACTGGCGCCTCTCATCGCCGCTGCCGCCGCTCACGATGTGTCGCGGTTCAACGCTCTTATTCCCGTGGTGTCTCAACTCGATCGCCGATATGAAATTGTGCTCGATCAGGTTCTCTCCGTTCACCAGAAGTACGCCAAAACGCTGAACGAGGATGCGAGCCATAATTTCGTGTCGGGTCTGGTTATTATCGCCTGCATTGCGGTGCTGTTCGTGGTGGTGATCTTCGCCGTCAGCCTGCTGATGAAACGCGTGGTCTTTGCGCCGGTGAACCTGGCGCGCGAGCACTGTCGCCAGATTGCGGCCGGGAAGCTGGACGTACCGGTACCGATCAAGCGTGATTCCGGGAATGAAATCGATCACCTGATGTCCTCGATGGAGCAGATGCGCCAGGCGCTGCTCTCCACCATTTCTCAGGTGCGCGATGCCAGCCACACTGTGACGCATGCGGCGCAGGAAATTGCCTCCGGCAATATCGACCTGGCCTCCCGTACCGAGCAACAGGCTTCGGCCCTGACCCAGACGGCCGCCAGCATGGAAGAGCTGAGCGCGACGGTGGCGAATAACACCGACAACGTTTTCCAGGCTGGTAAGCTGGTGCAGGATGCCGTGAAAAATGCCCATACCGGTGAAGCGGTAACCCGTGAAGTCATCGAAACGATGAATACTATCGCGTCCAATTCGAAGCGTATTGAGGACATCACCAGCGTCATCAACAGCATTGCTTTCCAGACTAATATTCTGGCGCTAAACGCGGCCGTTGAAGCGGCGCGTGCTGGCGCGCAGGGGCGAGGATTTGCCGTGGTAGCAAGTGAAGTGCGCACCCTGGCACAAAAAAGCGCGGTGGCGGCGAAAGATATCGAAAGCCTTATCGCCCAGTCTGTTTCCAGCGTGAAAAACGGTGCACAACTGGTGAATCGTTCGGGAGAGGTGATTGATTCTATTATCAGCTCTGTGAATAAAGTGCATACGCTGATGGAACAGATTTCGGTTGCCTCAGAAGAGCAGAGCCGCGGGATTGGTCAGGTTGGTCAGGCCGTAACGGAGATGGACGGTGTGACCCAGCAGAACGCGGCGCTGGTGCAGCAATCCGCCGCCGCCGCCGCCTCGCTGGAGGAGCAGGCGCAGCAGCTGTCCCAGAGTATCTCGAGCTTTAGTTTGCCTGCTACGGCGTGATGTTCAGAGAGGCTCCTGAGGGAGCCTTTTTAATGTCTGCATGTAGCCGCTGCACAATCTCCTTCAGCCATTACTGTTATCCGTACAAAGCCGCTATGACATAAATTTTATCTTTCCCCGGCAATATTTCTGTTCCTCATCCGTCTACCTCATCAGAGACCATAATCATTCAACATAAACGAGGTACACATGAGAAATTTTGATATGCACGGAAAAGGTCACGGGCGTGGTTTGGGCCGCCATCGTATGGGTAAGGGCATCGTGATTGGCGCAGTCCTGTTCGTGGTGCTTGGCCTGCTGGTCATGTCCCTGTGGAACGCGTTGCTCCCGGCCATCCTGGGGGTTAAAGCCATTGGCTTCTGGCAGGCGCTGGGGATCCTGCTGCTGAGCCGCATTCTTTTCGGTGGGCTGGGTTTCCGTCCTGGTATGTTCGGTGCGCACCGCCGTATGCACGAACAATGGATGAATATGAGCCCCGAACAACGTGAGGCCTTCATTCAGCAGCGTCGGGCGGGATTTGGGCGCCACGGTCATTGCCGGTGGCACGATGGCCGGGATGAAAAGCGAGATGATAACGGTGCGAAAGCGCCGGAAGCCGAGTGAGCGATATGAAAGCCGGTGAGGCGGGGGAATCATTACTGATCTCGGCACTCAATGCCTGCCGCGCGCGGCTAAAAGCCTTCATTCGCGGACGGACTGCGGTTCGTGATGATGTCGATGATATTCTTCAGGAAGTGACCTGGCAGTTGATGAAAGTGGAACAACCGGTCGAGAACGTCGCCGCCTGGCTGTTTCGCGCCGCACGAAATGAGATGATCGACCGGGCGCGAAAAAAGCACGAGGTTTCACTGCCGGGGTACCTGACAGCAGATGACGAAGACTTTCCTGAGCAGGAGATTGCAGAAACGTTATTCGGCGTACCGCAAACGCCGGAGGAAGAGTATCTCAACATGCTGCTATGGGAGGAGTTGGGGCAAGCCCTGTCGGAACTGCCGCCACCTCAGCGCGAGGTGTTTGAAAAAACGGAATTTGAGGGCTACAGCATGAAGATGCTGGCAGAGGAAACAGGCGACAGTGTGCAGGCGTTATTATCCCGCAAACACAAAGCCGTGCGATTTTTGCGTAGTCGCCTCAAGGATATTTATGAAGCGTTGACAGGGCAATAAACTTCGACCACTCTGAAAAACAATATTTTAAAGGGGTCGTTATGCTTCAACGGTTAGCAAAGAAAAAGGTGCTGTTACTCTCTGCTCTGATGGTTACAGGGCTGGTCAGGGCAGAGAAGTCGCTTCCGGATGTGGTGAAGCACTTCAGTGAACAGCAGGACATCAAAATCATCAAGAAAATTGACGCCCCCGGCGGCGCGCCAGCGTGGCTGGGGAAATATCAGGACATGGGCGTGACGCTCTTTCTGACCCCTGACGGAAAGCACGTCGTGTCTGGTTATCTTTATGATGAGAAGGGAACCAACCTCAGCGAGGCCTTTTTCCAGAAAGAGATCTACGCCCCGATGGGCCGCGAGATGTGGAAAAAGCTCAATGCGGCGCATCCCCTGAAAGAGGGCGCGGAGAGTGCCCCGCGCAAAGTCTTCGTCTTTGCCGACCCGTTCTGCCCGTACTGCAAGCAGTTCTGGGCTGAAGCACAGCCGTGGGTGAAGGCTGGCAAGGTTCAGCTCAACACGCTGCTGGTTGCATTTCTTAACCCGAACAGCGGGCGTAACGCCTCCGCGATCCTGAATGCGAAAGATCCGGTGTCGGCCTGGAAAACGTACGAGCTGTCCGGCGGGAAAAAGCTGCCGAAACCTGAAGCTGCGGCTTCCCGGGAAACCGTTGAGATCCTGCAAAATCACCAGACGCTAATGGACAGTCTTGGCGCGAATGCCACACCGGCTATTTATTACCTGAATGAGCAAAACGAACTGCAACAGGTCGTGGGTATGCCAGACGCAAAACAGCTTGAGGCGATGTTCGGGCCGAAGCCGTAAAAGAAAGGCAAAAACAGGACGTTTCTGCCTTTTTTCAGTCAACTACCCCAGCGTCCCCGGAGGTAATTTACTGCCTCCTGCGTCTGCGGCTGGTTAAGATAGTCTTCACGGAACAGGATGGTGCCCTTAACGTCTGGCAGTGAATCGTTGAGGTCGAGCTGTTTTTTCAGCTCCGGTACGCCGCCGTTCACCGTCCAGTCCGGTTCGTTTCTGGAAGGCGCGCCCACTTTGTAGAACGCGATCCCGATATACAGGCGGGTATGGGTCGGTTTCACCACGTCAGCCCACCATTTTGTCAGCACATCGTAACGTGCCGCGTCGCGGGCGAAGGGCCAGTAGATCTGCGGCGCAATGTAATCCAGTAAACCCTGCTGTACCCATTTGCGCGTGTCAGCGTAGGATTCATCATAGGCTGCGGCACCGCGCGTGTCCGAGCCTGCCGGGTCGAAGGAGCGATTGCGCCAGACCCCCGCCGGGCTAACGCCAAATTCGACCTCAGGTTTAGCCTGCTTGATCGCCCTTGAAACCTGCACAATCAACTGCTGCGTATTGTGTCGACGCCAGTCCGCTTTTGACGCAAAACCTTCGCCATAGCGCCTGAAGGTCCAGGCATCATTCAGGGTGGACCCCTGCGTCTCGGTGTAAAAATAGTCATCGAACTGAACGCCGTCGACAGGGTAGTGATTTACCACTTCCATCACCACCTGGGTTATCCAGTCCCGCACGTCGGGAATGCCCGGGTCGAGAACAAAACGATCCCCCGAGGTGCGGATCCACTCCGGATGCTGGACGTACACGCTGGAAGGATGAAGCGACGAGGTGCGGTTAAGCGCGGCGATGGTCGACGGCTTCGTGTTGGTGGAAACGCGGTACGGGTTAAACCAGGCATGAACCTTCATCCCGCGCTTGTGCGCTTCATCCAGCATAAACTGGAGCGGATCGTAACCGGGATCTTCCCCGATAGTCCCCGTCAGGGTATCTGACCACGGCAGTATTTTAGAGGCCCACAGCGCCGTACTGTCCGGTTTTACCTGAAAGAAGACGGTGTTGATCCCAAGTTTTTTCAGCTTATCGAGCTTGTCCGTCAGCGCCCGCTGTTGCTGGGCGATACGCTGGTCCGCGCTACGGCCATTCACCGATGACACAGGAGGCCAGTCGAGACGGGAGACGGTCGCCAGCCAGATCCCGCGCATGGGTTCGTTAGTCTGCTGTAGAGGTTTCGCCTGCGGCAGCGGGGTAACGAGTGATTTGGGTGGTTTGGAAGTGCAACTTACCAGTAAAAGCGCGCAGCCAAGCAGCGCGCCAGTCCGTTTTACGTGTCGCATCATTTGCGTGTTAGCTCCTGGGTGTCCGGCTATCCGTCCAGGGATTAAACGCCGGTTCGTCCTGTTCCCCGTTACCGTCATCGTGAAGTGAGTCGAGGTAGAGGGCTTCAACTTCCGCCCGCGCCCATGGGGTGCGGCGCAGGAACTTCAGACTCGATTTAACACTCGGGTCCTTGCGAAAACAGTTGATTTTGATTCGGTTGCCCAGTTCATTCCAGCCATATCGCGCAACCAGCGCGTTAACCTGCATTTCGAGCGTTACGCCATGCAAAGGATCGTTGGAAATATGTGCTGTCATAGGCGTCCGGTAGTCTCATTTTTTATGGGGATGTGATAAACGCTCAAAGGTTACAAGAAAGCAGGGGACGCGGCAATTTCAGCGTGAGGTTCTTCACCCGTGAAGAGTGAAGAAGATTTTCCGGTTAACGCTATTTTTTAAACAGTTCAGGCGCCCACGGCGTCGGGTCTACCTCCATAAAGGGCGCACGCTCAAAGCGGGACTTCAGCGCCCAGGGCACCGTACAGTCGAAAATCGTTTTGCAGGTGATCCCGTTGCCACGAATGGAGGGGCTGTAGTCCGGCGCCTGAGACGGATCGAGCTGGTGTCCGCGGATCCCCGGCAGATGGGTGATGCTGACATCGCCCTGCATACGGGTGGTCATCGCCCACAGGATGTCGTCGCTGTCGAAAATATCCACATCTTCGTCGACGAGAATAATGTTTTTAAGCTCGGAATAGGTGGCTAACGCAATGAGTGCCGCCTGACCCTGACGCCCTTCGTCAGAGGGCTGGCGTTTTTTCACCTGCAATACGCCAAGAAACTTGCCGCCGCCAGCGGTATGCGCATAGACGTTTTGCAGAAAACCGGGGATGGCTTCTTCCACCGCATTACGGATGCTGGCCTCCGTTGGCAAACCGGCCAGCGTGGTGTGCTCCTCGCCCGGTCCTACCAGGGTTTGCAGGATCGCCTGATGACGCATCGTGACGGCCTTCACTTTGATTACCGGTAAGGAGGGGTTAGCCTCCCCGCAGTAGCCGGGAAATTCCGGCATCGCGTGCCCGGTGTGGGTATGCTGATCTTCTTCTACACGCACGCCCGGCAGCAGTTCGCCTTCGATGATAATTTCCGCACGCGCTATCGCTTTTTCATTTACGGCCACACCCTGCACCAGCTCGACGGGGGTCTGACGTAACGCGCCGGCGACACCCAGCTCGTTGTAGCCGAAGGGCGTGGTAGGGGCTTCGAAACAGGCGCCAATATAGATAGCGGGATCGAGACCCATATTGATCGTGACCGGCAACGGTTTGCCCGCCTCCTCGGCTTTCTTACGGAACACTTCAATATGGCGGCCTGCGGCAAGGAACATGGAGAGCTCATCGCGCTCCTGCACGCAGAGACGGTGAATAGTGACATCGGTCAGTGAGGCATCTTCCGGATCGCTTGCCAGCACCAGCCCCAGACAGAAGAACGGACCGGCATCTATTGGCGTGTTGGTCGGTGCCGGAAGCAATTTACGCAGATCGAAGTCCGGATCGTCGGCATAAAACACCTGTTCCTGACACGGCGCCTGTGCCGCTGGAACCACAACGGGAGCAATCGGGTTTTTCACGGCCTGGCCGACATGTTTTGCCAGTTCAGAGGGCTCGCAGCCCAACAGGAGCGCCGCCCGCTCGCGGCTGGCGTGCATTCCGACCAGAATACGCGAGTCGGGATATCCCTTAATAGCGTTAAACATCATCGCCGGGCCAATGCGCGTCGGACGTTTTACCGTGCCGCCAGCACCAATATGCCGGTACACACCCGCCAGCTCCGCGTCAGGATCGACCGGATGGCTGGTTTCAAGGTATTGACCTTCATGGCGTTTGAGCAGTTCGATAGCACTTCTGAGATCGTTGATGTGGTTTTTCATATTTCCCTCCTCGGATGAAGGCTTCCATTCTTAACCGGACGAAGAGGGCTATCAATTGCATCATTTATGCTATTTTAATATGAATTTTATTATCAATAATAAAGGCATGGTATGCAGTTTCGACTGATGCGCAATTTTATCGTGGTGGCGGAAGAGCTTCACATGCATCGGGCGGCGGAGCGCCTTAACATGGCGCAGCCAGCGCTGAGCCAGCAGATAAAAACGCTTGAAGATCGTCTTGGGGTCTTGCTCTTTAGCCGGGCGAATCGTCGCCTGACGCTGACGCCAGCCGGTGAGGCATTTCTCAGTAAAGCCAGAGTCGCGATTTTAATGACCGATCAGGCGATTCTGGATGCCAGACAGACGGCCAGAGGGGAACAGGGCGTGCTGAATCTCGGATGTGTTTCAAGTGCGATATTCGACAGTAAGCTACCCGCCGCGCTGCGGCTTTTACATGAGAAATGGCCCGCCATCAGCCTTTCCATGATGACGGGTAACGTGCAAACCCTTTATACCAGCGTGCAAAGCAACCAGCTGGATGTGGCCATTATTCGTGCCCCGTTACCGCTATTGCCTGACGATCTGCAAAGCCGTCCATTTACAACGGAAAAGGCCGTGCTGGCCTTACCTCGTCAACACAGCCTGGCGGGCTCCGCCGCGCTGACGCTTGCGTCGGTGAAAGAGGAGAAGTGGATCGCCCTGCGCGACCCGGAGGGGATGGGGCTGGAGCAATATTTCTATGATGCCTGCCACAGCGCGGGCATACAGCCTGACGTTGTGCAAAATGCCACCGATGTCCCCACGGTGATAAGCCTCGTCTCGGCAGGGTTTGGCATCGCCATGCTGCCGGCTTCAGCGAAGGCGATATGCGTACAAAACGTCGTCTTTGTGGATATTCTTGACCGACTCCGGGAGAGCGAGCTGACGCTGGTTTGCCACCGGATTATTCGCTCTGAGGTCCTGAAAAAATTAATGAGCATCCTCGATCATACCTGACGTCCGGCGGCCTGAAGAAGCTGTTCTCGCAGCCAGCGGTTAGCCGGATCCTGGCTGTTTTTCGGGTGCCAGTACATACCGATGACGATCGGAGGGAGATCCAGCGGCCCCGTACCGCGCGGATGGCCTTTACGCTGGGCGGTGGCATATTCATCGTCAAACAGCTTGCGTCTGACCCATGCATCGTGCGCCCCCGCGTTAACGCCGACATAAATATCCACATCGCCATTTTCCATCTGCGCTGGCAGCAGCGGGGTTTCCGGGAGCGCAAAACGCAGGCGGATGCCTGGTGCTGCGCTGCTAATCTGATTCTGCAACTCTGCCCCCAGCATCAGCGCCGGGTTCTCGTGCAGGGCAATCACAAAGGTGCGGGTGCTGTTATGCGCGTTGAACGTGGTGGGTTCAAGCATCGCCGATATACCCTGCAAAACCGTCGCGACCTGCGGCCTTAACGCCTCGGCGCGCGGCGTAGGTAACACCCCACGTCCGTGTGGGGAAGGGATAAACAGCGGCTCATCGAACAGGACGCGCAGGCGCGCAAGGCGGGCAGACATCGCCGGCTGGCTGATGCCCAGCCGCGCGGCGGCATGGGTGATATTCTGATCCCTGAGTAACGCATCCAGCGTCAGGATCAGGTCCATATCCATATCGGAGGAGGGCATCTTATTGTGCGTCATAGCTTGCTGCCGTTGTTCAACAGGGATGGTTAGCCATTGCCAGAAAAGCAGTCACTGCATTACCTGGCTCCAGCATGCGGCTGATCATGACCAGATTTGCGGTCAGCGCCTGAGCATTCAGGTTGCGGTAAATCAGTCCGGGTATTTGCACCTGTTGCATGGGGGCGGGAACCAGCGCCAGACCGAGCCCGGCTGCGGCAAATGCCAGAACGCTTAGCGTACTGTTTGAACGATGTGCCACGCAAAAACCATCCCCGAGCTGCTGCGCCAGCAGCACAGTCAGATTTTCATTGGCGTCATGCGCGTCGTACAGGACCAGGGGATGACCGGCGAGCATTTCAACGGAGAGGTGCGGATGGATGGCTAAGGGATGATCGTCACACATTGCGATTATCATCTCCCAGTTTCCGGTTTTCTGCACCCTGATCTGCGGATCGGCTGTCGTACTGTTATCCGGTGTATAACCGACATCAATATGCCCTGCGAGGATCGCAGCTACCTGTTTCTGGGGAGCGATTTCCTGAATGGTGACTTCTGCATCCGGATGGGTTTTACGGAAGCGACGTACATCGGTAATCATTTTGCCACTAAAAATGGCGTTACCGGCAAAACCGACCCGTACACGCCCTGTCTCTCCCCGTATCGCACGCTGGACTGCCAGACGCGTGTGTTCCATCTGTTCCAGCATCAGTCTGGCTTCGCTGAGAAGAAGCGATCCGGCCTCAGTAAGTTCCACACGACGGCTGGTGCGGATAAACAGCGGACCGCCTAACTCGGTTTCAAGGGCTTTAATCTGCATGCTAAGCGCAGGCTGAACAATATGGAGTCGCTCAGCCGCGCGTCCAAAATGCTCTTCTTCTGCAACAGCCAAAAAATAGCGTAAGTGCCGGAGTTCCATTGCCACCCTGACTCATCATTAAAAATGATTGTTTAGTAAAATATATATATTTGAGTATAAACCGCTTCACGGCCAAACTGAACGCATCAACTCAAACAGGAATCAAACAATGCAAACTCACCAACTGCAAGACCGTCAGGATCTTAACGACCTCATGAATGGCTGGATGCACCGCGACCTGGGCGAATGGGAGCAGCTGCGTAATCTTTTTCATCCGGACGGCACAATCGAAATTACGTGGTTCGAAGGGCTCGCGAGCGATTTTGTCGAGGGTTCCATGCGTATGGGCGCTTCAGATTTGCGCACAAAACATATGATTGGCTCGCCCGTCGTCACTTTTAACGACCGCGGCGACAAAGCGATTCTTGAAACCAATGCGATGATCATCGCTGAAAATATAAAACTTAATATTGGATGCGAATGCCACAATCGTTTCTACGATCTGGCAGAAAAGAGAGAGGGCGTATGGAAGCTGTTCCATCGTCAGAGCATCTACGACATGGGTATTTTCACCTTTCCGCTGGGCCCGGTTGAGATTGATTCAAAAATTGCTGCCAACTATCCGCGGGAATATGCCGCGCTAGCTTATCTGCTGGAACAAAGCGGTTTCCCCCTCGGCCGCGTATTTGCCACGCGTGACAGTGAACTAGAAGCGAATATGAAAGCGAACGCAAAAAAATGGCTGGCTGTCTGACAGGTTGAGCGCAGGGCCGAACAGATTTCGCCGGCTGGTTAATACCCGGCCGCGGGGCCCTGGGCGTGAGATAGCGGTCCCAGGCTGACATATTTAGCCTGGGACGCAGAGACTCTCTTATTGGGCGTCCCGGTTGGTATAGGTCACCGGAACCCACGCGTAGCCTTCCCGCTCACCTTTCTTCACATACCCGATCCCGGGGAAAGGCAGATGTGGCGCCGCAATCAGATCTTTGTTTTTCACAAACTCAGCGAACGCTGCGTTGCGTACCCGGGCGGCTCCGTCCTGATCCTCATCGTAAGCAATCGTCACGTTGGGCTGTGGGAACTGAACCGCGGCAACGTGAATGATGTCGCCGACAAAGGTAATTTTTTCACCTTTGCTCTCCAGCGTGTAGAACGCGGACCCTGGGGTGTGGCCCGGGTGAACCGTACCGCTGATGCCCGGCAGAAGCTGTTCCGTCCCGGAGAAAGTCTTCACTTTCTCGGCATCCAGATAGGGCTTTAAGGTCTTGTGCGCGACGTCGAAGTAGTTCTGGTCATAGCCAGATTTTTTCTGGTTCTCGTCGTTAAAGAAGAAATCGATATCCGGTTTGCCGACATACACCTGTGCGCGGGTAAATACGCGCTGACCGTCTTTGACCAGGCCGCCTGCATGATCGGAGTGCGCGTGGGTGATCAGGATATCGGTGATGTCCTGCGGCCTGATGCCCTGCGTCGCCAGGCTTTCAATCAGCCGCCCGCCTTTGCCGGGGCCAAAGAGCTGACCGGAGCCGGTATCCACCAGAATTTTGTGGCCGGGCATAGCGATATAGAACGCGTTAATCGATGCTTCCACCGGATTGGCCTGGAAGTTTTTGGCCAGTAACGCATCGGTATTTTCCGCCGTCGTCCGGCGCAGTAAGGCGTGCAGGTCCTGCGGCACGCTGCCGTCCGTAAAGGCGGTGACAATCGTATCGCCAACCTGAACGCTGTAGCCGCCGGCCTGCTGTTTCACCACATGCTGCGGAACGCTGGCCACCGCGTGGATCGCGGGAAAGAATAAAACCGAACCGGTCAACAGGGTTGATAACGCAAGTTTTTTCACAGTAAACATGATGGGCTCCTCAATAGTAAGTTCATCATAGTTCAACTGAGATTTTTGAGAACAGCAGGGAAGTGAATGTGACCTATCCATGAAATGGATAGGTCTGAGAGGATGCTTTACAGCACGCCGGTACCGCCGTCAGAGCACCATACTTGTCCGGAGGCGTATGAGCAGGTATCTGAGGCAAAAAGCACATACAGCGGTGCGATTTCAACCGGCTGGCCCGGTCGGCCCAGGGGCGTATCTTCCCCGAATTTCTGAACTTTGGACTGCGGCTGACCGCCACTGGACTGAAGAGGCGTCCAGTATGGACCTGGCGCGACGGCATTCACCCGAATGCCACGCGGCCCCAGCTGCTGAGCCAGAGACTTGGTAAAGGCCACGTTACAGGCTTTGGTCTGCGCATAGTCCACCAGGATCGCGCTCGGTTTAAACGCCTGAACGGAAGTGGTGTTGATGATCACGGCGCCTTCCTGCAAATGGCGCAGCGCAGCTTTAGTGATCCAGAAGGGGGCATAGACGTTGGTTTTAAACGTCGCGTCAAAATCTGCAGTGGTGAGATCGTCGATCGATTCGCAGTACTGCTGGCGTCCGGCGTTGTTCACCAGGATATCCAGGCCACCCAGTTCCGCGACGGCTTTTTCCACCAGCGTATCGCAGAACGACTCCACGCGAATGTCGCCGGGAATGGCGACCGCTTTACGGCCTTCGGCCCGAATCAGCGCAATGACCGATGCCGCATCGGACTCCTCTTCCGGGAGATAGCCAATAGCCACATCTGCACCTTCACGGGCATAGGCGATCGCTACCGCGCGACCAATTCCGGAATCACCGCCGGTAATCAGCGCTTTTTTTCCCGCCAGTTTGCCTGATCCGATATAACTTGTTTCACCGTGATCCGGTATTGGCTTCATTTCCGATGCCAGCCCGGGGGCCCTTTGCGGTTGTTCAGCAAACGGTGGACGAGGGTAATGCAGCGTGTGATTATTTCCTGTAGACATACCGGCCTCCTTAATAGTGAATTCCAAGATTAGTCGTTAATTAAACGTAAGCGGGCAAAATTGACAAATTCAGACAAATCTATCTTCCGGTAGCGGATATAAAATATTTTCTCAAGCCAGCATGTAATACCAGAAAAGGGCGACCTCATCTTTTTCCGGCAGGGCGTTGTAAAGGTAGCGATCGTAACCGCCGAGAATAAACCCATAGTGACGATAGAACTGACAGGCAGAAACATTAACGTTCTGCGTCTCCAGCCGTAACCCGGGCGCATTGAGGCTTCGCGCCCAGACGTGGGTGGCGGACATCAGCTTGTGCGCCGCGCCCGTACGGCGTTTTGAACGCTCCACGGCAATGTAATCCACCGAAATAAATTTATTCCAGTTGCAGGACGCGGTAATAAAACCGGCGATTTCACCGTCATCCGTTTCGGCGATAAGAAATATTGAATCCGGATTAACGCAATGATTTTCCAGCGTCTGGAGATCAAGTTCATAGGTTTTAAGATAAGGTTCGGTCAGCGCCTCGATATGCAAATCACCATTGAGAAATGGCTCTCTGGCAATCTCATCAACCTTGAAAGAAAAATCACAACATTCAAGGCGGGCGAGGTCTGTACTTAATCCTTTTCGAATATGCATAGTGTTCCTTAAGTGGGAGTTATAAATAGATAATAGACGAAGCGGCATCCCCTGCTGGCATAACACTCTGTAGATCCTGGTCTAAGCTTGTATTTCGTTCCGCGTAAAAGGTGGTCATTCGAGGACAATGAATGGAATTCAGAACATGTCGCAGGCACTGGGGTGCTGAGTTTATTTCCGATGACGTTGTACGTTTTCGCGTCTGGGCAGAAGGGCAGAAAGATCTCACATTACGTTTAACCGATACCGACATTCCCATGGCGGCGGTGGGCGACGGTTGGTTTCAGATTGACGTGCCCGGCGTCAGGCACGGTACGACCTATCAGTTTGTTTTACAGGATGGAATGGCGGTGCCGGATCCGGCCTCACGCGCGCAGCAGGCCGACGTCAACGGCCCGTCGGTGGTGATCGACCCGCGTCGCAGCCAGCCCACTCAGCGGGAATGGCAAGGACGACCGTGGGAAGAGACGGTGATCTACGAGCTGCATATCGGCACCTTCACCGGGGAAGGAACCTTCAGGGCGGCCATCGACAAACTGCCTTATCTGGCCGGGCTGGGTATTACGCAACTGGAAGTGATGCCCGTGTCCCAGTTCGGGGGCGCGCGCGGATGGGGGTATGACGGCGTACTGCTGTATGCCCCGCACTCGGCTTATGGCACACCGGATGATTTTCATGCCTTCATTGATGCCGCCCACGCGCTCGGGCTTTCCGTGGTGCTGGATATCGTACTCAACCACTTTGGCCCGGAAGGTAATTACCTGCCGTTGCTCTCGCCAGCGTTTTTCCATCAGGATCGTATGACCCCGTGGGGCAACGGTATTGCCTATGAGGTTGAGGCCGTCCGGCAATACATCGCCGAGGCGCCGTTATTCTGGCTCTCGGAGTATCATCTTGACGGTCTGCGCTTCGACGCCATCGACCAGATCCATGACGACGCTGAGACCCATATTCTTCCCGAGATAGCGCAACGGATCCGCGACGCATTTCCGGATCGGCATATCCATCTGACCACCGAAGACAGTCGCAACGTGATTTTCCTGCATCCGCGCGATGAGCATGGTCAGACGCCGCTTTTCACCGCCGAATGGAATGATGATTTTCACAACGCCGCGCATGTCTTCGCGACCGGGGAATCACACGCCTATTATCAGGATTTTGCCTTTGAGCCGGAGAAAAAACTGGCGCGGGCGCTGGCAGAGGGCTTTGTCTACCAGGGGGAAATCTCGCTTCAGACCGGAAAGTCGCGCGGGGTAGAGTGTTGCGAGCAACCTCCGCAGTTTTTTGTCGATTTTATTCAGAATCACGACCAGGTCGGCAACCGTGCCCAGGGGGAGAGGTTTATCTCTCTGGCAGGCGCGGATAAAACGCGTGTGCTGTTTGCGGCGCTGCTTATGTCGCCCCATATTCCGCTGCTGTTTATGGGCGAGGAGTATGGCGAAACGCATCCGTTCCTCTTTTTCACCGACTTCCACGGCGACCTGGCGAAAGCCGTGCGGGAAGGGCGCGCGAAAGAGTTTACCGGCCATGCCGGGCACGATGAAACCGTACCGGACCCCAATGACGTAAATACCTTTATGCGGTCGAAGCTTGACTGGAACAAGGCAGACACGGAGGAAGGCAGGGCGTGGCTGCACGCTACGCGCCAACTGATTGCGCTGCGTCAGCGCTTTATCGTCCCGCTACTGAAACAGCGGGGCGCCGTGGAGGGTAACGTCCTGCAAACGGCGCTCGGCATGGTTGCCGTGAGCTGGCGTTTCCCGTCCGGTACGCTGTCGCTGGCGCTGAATATCGGCAAAAAGCCGCTCGCCTTACCGAACCTGCCCGGAAAAACAATCTTTAGCTGGCCGGAGGCAGTCGATAACCTGCCGCCAAACAGCATTGTTGTTCGCTTTGCTGATGGAGACGCAGCGCTATGATCCCTTCCTCTACTTACCGAATTCAGTTTCGCAACGGCATGACCTTCGATCGCGTGGTGGACCTGATTCCGTATATGAAAGACCTTGGAATTAGCCATCTTTACGCGTCGCCTGTTTTCACCGCAACCACGGATTCCACCCACGGCTATGACGTGACCGACCCCAACGAAATCGACCCGGCGATTGGCGGGCGGGAAGGGTTTGACCGCATGGCGGCAGCGCTGAAACAGACGGGGATGGGGCTGATTCTGGATATCGTTCCTAACCATATGTCGACCTCGCTGGAAAACCGCTGGTGGCGCGATGTTATAGAACAAGGCAGGCAGAGCCGCTATGCGGCGTATTTTGATATCGACTGGTCCCGACCGCTGACGTTGCCGTTTCTTGGCGACACCTTTGAAGCCGAGCTGGAGCGGGGGGCTATCACCTTAAAACGTGACAGCGTCACCAACAGCGCAGCGCTGGTTTACTATGATACCGCCTATCCGCTTAATCCCGGCACGTATGCCGAAGGCAAGAGCATCGCTGAGATCCACGAGGCGCAAAGCTGGCGGCTGATGTCCTGGCGGGAAGCGCCGAAACAGCTTTCATGGCGGCGCTTTTTTGAAATCACCGGGCTGGTCGGCGTGCGGGTAGAGGATGAGGCGGTCTTCGCAGACACGCACCGCCTGATCCTTGAGCTTGTTCACGCCGGGGTTGTCGACGGCCTGCGCATTGACCATGTGGACGGGCTTGCCGATCCGCTGGGCTATTTGCAGCGCCTGCGTGCGGCGACCGGACCGGATTGCTACATCACGGTTGAGAAGATCCTCGCCAAAGGGGAACAGCTTCCTCCGGAGTGGCCGGTCTCGGGTACTACGGGCTATGAGTTTATTGCCTCGCTGGCGGAAGTGCTGGTGGATGATACCAACCTCTCGCGACTGGAGACGCTCTACGACGAGACACTGGGTACGACCGTGGACAGGCAGGCGGAACTTCGCAAAGCCAAAGGGCTGATGACCGATCGTAATTTTGAAGGTGAATTTACCACGCTGCTCAAAATCGCCAGCGAGCTGGCCGGGCATAACGGCGCCGAAGTGGAGCATGAGGATATCCGCCATGCCCTGCGCGAGCTGCTTATCGCGTTTCCGGTGTATCGCACCTACGGCACCGGAGAAGGGCTGACGCCACCGGATGTGGCGCTGCTCAGTCGCGTGGTCGCCAGCGTCAACGCCTCTGAACCCGCGCTCAGCCTGATCGTGCGTATTCTTACCGGCGATCTGCCGGAGGATGACCACGCGCTGGCCTCGCTTTTCCGCACCCGTTTTCAGCAACTGACCGGGCCGCTGATGGCGAAATCGGTAGAGGATACGCTGTTCTTTCGCCATAACCTGGAGCTGGCCCTGAACGAAGTCGGCGCTGACCCGACGCCGCGTGCATTTTCACTTTCCCGTTTTCATCAGGAGATGCGCATTCGTCTTGCCCGCCAGCCCGATGCGCTGCTGGGAACCTCCACCCACGACACCAAACGCGGCGAGGATGCGCGAGCGCGACTATACACGCTGACGGAAGCGCCAGATCTGTGGGGGGAAAACCTGGCGCGCTGGCGCCAGATGAACCAGACGCAGGTTCGATTCCTCAACGACGGCACCGCGCCGAACGCCGCCGACACCTGGATGATCTTCCAGGCGCTGGCGGGCGTCTGGCCAGCCACGCTGTCGCCAGACGATCGTAATGGTCTTAAGTCACTGGAAGAGCGTTTCCTCGGCTTTATTGAGAAAGCCCTGCGCGAGGCCAAGCAGCGTACCGACTGGATCGACAGCAACGAAGGGTACGAGAGCGTGGTGCTGGACTACGTGCGCCATCTGCTCTCCCCGGATAACACCCTGTTCCTGCGTGATTTCAGTGCCGCACTCCAGCCGTTTATTCGGGCTGGGTTAATGAACAGCCTGAGCCAGACGGTGATCAAGCTGACTGCGCCAGGCGTACCGGACATCTACCAGGGCAGCGAAGGGCTTAACTTCAGCCTGGTCGACCCGGATAACCGCCGCGAACCGGATTTCACCGCGCTGGCAGAAAACCTCAGCGTAGCGGATGGAACCATTTTTAACGATGCGCAACGCTGGCGAGACGGCAGCGTGAAGCAGTACGTCACCGCCACGCTGTTACGGCTGCGGCCGCATTACCCCGCGCTTTTCCGCTACGGCGACTGGCTGCCGCTGAAGGTGACCGGCGAGCGGGAAGAGAATCTGATCGTTTATGCCCGCATAAAAGATGACGAGGCGCTGATCGTCGCCGTGCCGCGTCTGGTGTTTGACGTCACCGACAATGCGATGCTGTGGGCCAATACTACGGTGGCCATACCCCAGGAGCTGGCCGGGAAGCACTACCGGGATCTGTTTACCGGTGAGCGTCGCCTTCTGCCAGAGACGCTGGATTTAACGTCTGAAAAGGGATGTTTGTTGGTTCTGCTTACCTGCGAATAATCGAGGAGAACAAAAATGCCAAAGGATACAACGTTTGAAATTCGGGCCGGTCATGGCCAACAGTTGGGCGCAAATTATGACGGGAAAGGAGTGAATTTCGCCCTGTTTTCTGCCCATGCGGAGCGGGTGGAGCTGTGTCTGTTTGACCCATCGGGAAAAACAGAAATCACCCGCCTGGAACTGCCGGAATATACCCATGAGGTCTGGCACGGCTATGTGCCGGATCTGAAACCGGGGGCACTGTATGGCTACCGTGTATATGGCCCTTACGATCCGGAGAACGGTCACCGGTTCAACCCCAATAAGCTGCTTATTGACCCCTATGCCCGTGAACTGGTGGGTGACATTGAGTGGAACGATGCCCACTTCGGTTATGAGCTGGGACACGACGAGCTGGATCTCAGCTTTGATACGCGAGACAGCGCGCCGTTTACGCCCAAATGTAAGGTCATCGACCCCTATGCCGTCGACTGGCAAGACTCCCGCCGACCCGATATCCCGTGGCCGCATACCGTGGTTTATGAGAGCCACGTAAAAGGCTTTACCCAGCTTAACCCGGCTATTCCGCCTGAACTGCGCGGTACGTTTGAGGGGATGGGGCATAAAGCGTCGGTGGAGTACATCAAAAGCCTCGGGATTACCTCGGTCGAGCTGCTGCCGGTTCACTGGTTCCCTGACGATCAGCACCTGCTCGATCGCGGTCTGAAAAACTTCTGGGGCTATAACTCGCTCGGTTTCTTTGCGCCAGCGTCACGCTATTACGGCCCGGCGGGGATCCAGGGTTTCCGCGACATGGTGCGTGCCTATCATGACGCGGGCATCGAGGTGATCCTCGACGTGGTCTATAACCACACGGCGGAGGGCAACGAGCTGGGGCCAACCCTGTCGTTTAAGGGAATTGATAACTTCTGTTATTACCGCACCATGCCGGATCAGCACCGGTATTACATCAACGACACCGGCACCGGGAACACCGTTAATACTTCCCACCCGCGCGTATTGCAGATGGTCATGGACTCCCTGCGTTACTGGGCAGAATCGATGCAGATTGACGGTTTCCGCTTTGACCTCGGGACCATTCTCGGACGTGAGCCGGAGGGGTTCGATCCGCGCGGCGGCTTCTTCGATGCCGTGACCCAGGATCCGGTGCTGTCGAAGCTGAAGCTCATCGGTGAGCCGTGGGATATCGGCCCGGGCGGGTATCAGGTGGGAGGCTTCCCGCCAGGCTGGGGTGAGTGGAACGACAAATACCGCGATACGGTACGTGAATACTGGAAGGGGGATAACGTCTCTAACGATTTTGCCGCCCGTCTGTTAGGGTCCGGTGATTTGTACGATCTGCGCGGGCGTCGTCCGTGGGCCAGCGTCAATTTTATTACCGCGCATGACGGCTTCACGCTGAACGACCTGGTGTCGTACAACGAGAAACATAACGCCGATAACGGGGAAGATAATAACGACGGACATAACGATAACCGATCGTATAACTACGGCGAAGAAGGGCCGACGGAGAACCCGGATATCATCGCCACCCGCGAGCGGCAAAAGCGCAACTTCCTCACCACGCTCTTCTTCTCGCACGGTACGCCGATGCTGCTGGCAGGGGATGAGTTTGGCCGGACGCAAAAGGGCAATAATAACGGCTACTGTCAGGACAGCGAAATCTCCTGGGTAAACTGGAAAGGGCTCTCTGAAAACGACGAGAAGCTGCGCGACTTTACCCGTCGGTTGATTGCCCTGCGCGCGACGCAGCCGCTGCTGCGACGTGAGAACTGGCGCGACGGGCTGGAGATCCGCTGGTTTAACGCCGGCGGCGGACCGCAGCAGTCGGAACAATGGGACGAGGGTTCCACCCTTGGTCTTGCCATCAGCCGCCCGGATCTTAAGCAGGAAGAGGGCGTCTGGCACGACGTGCTGATGCTGTTTAACCCGTTTGAAGGTACGGTGCCATTCCAGATCCCGCAGTTTGGTGAAGGGGGTTGGGTGCTGGAGCTTTCGACGGCGGATGAGGCCCCAACAGGGGAAATCATCACGGAATCCGTCGATTATGAACTGGCCGGGCGGAGTATGACGCTTTTCCGCCGTCCTTAAAGCGAGGCCGCCGCGCGTGCGGCGGTATCATACAGGGAGGAGATCGCGCGGAGTAACTGCGCGGTCTCGCCAATTGATGCTCCCGGAATGCCGCTTTCCGCATGAATGTTGATCAGGCAGGTCTCCCGCACCTCCCGGTACTTCATGCACAGCGCTTTTCCCTCCTCCGTGGTGGAGAAAAAAAGCTCTTTTCCGGCTTTCTCGCTGGTGACATATCCCGCCTTGACCAGCTTTTTCAGCGCATACGTTACCACGTGGGTATCTTCCACGTTCAGCACGAAGCAGATGTCGGCCAGCTTTTTCTTGCGGTTGCGGTGATTCACGTGGTGCAGAAGCGAAACGTCAAAGGCCCCCATATCCGGTTCACCCGCTGCGGTCATGCAGCGCACCATCCATTTGTTAAACGCATTGCTGGTCATGATCAGCGCATATTCCAGCTCTGATAATTCAGCACACCGCTCTGAGACGAGATGACGGGAGGAGACGATTCGCCCGTCCGCAATATCGTCGTGGTTTAACGCTGTCGTCTTTTTCTTTACTGTCATAACGATCCTTCCCCCGAAATGTAAACCCGTCGATAAAATAAGAACATTTTATTGATAAATTGTTTACATGTTTTTGACGTTCAGATATAGCTTTTTAGTGCAGGTTCTGTGGAGCCTGACGCAAAACACAACATCGCGCGCCGTAATGCACCGGCTTCGCTCTGCTGCGAAGTATAAAAAATAGCCGTCGGCGCGCAACGCTCACTTTGGATAGGGTAACGTTTATGGACAGTTCTACACTGTTGCCACTTATCGGGATTCCGGTGGTGGTTATTGGTTTTGCACTGCGTTTCAACCCGCTGCTGGTTGTCGTGGTGGCGGGGCTGGCGACGGGCCTGCTGGTTGGCATGGATTTCGGTATGCTGCTGGAAACCTTTGGCGAAAAGTTCGTGAATAGCCGATCGCTTGCCACCTTCATTCTGATCCTGCCTGTGATTGGCCTGCTGGAGTATTACGGGCTGAAAGAGCGCGCCCAGGCCTGGGTCGCGAAGATCGCCAGCGCCACCTCGGCGCGTATCCTGATGCTCTACTTTGTCGCCCGCGAAGGGACGGCTGCGCTGGGCCTGATGTCCCTTGGCGGCCACGCGCAAACGGTGCGTCCGCTGCTGGCGCCGATGGCGGAAGGGGCGGCCCTGAATGAATACGGCGAACTGCCGCAGACTATCCGCGACAAAATCAAAGCCCATGCCGCCGCGTGTGACAATATCGCGGTTTTCTTTGGGGAAGATATCTTTATCGCCTTTGGCGCGGTACTGCTGATTGATGCGTTCCTGAAAGAGAACGGGATCGAGGGGATCGAACCGCTGCATATCGGCCTGTGGGCCATTCCGACCGCTATTGCGGCACTGATCATCCATATGACGCGTCTGCTGCGCCTCGACGCCAGCATTCGTCGCGACGTGATGGCCTGGAAAGCAGAGCAGGGTACGCAGGAGATCGCACCATGATGACCCTCATCACCATTAACCGCGTGTATTACCTGATCGGCTTCGTCGTGATGCTGCTGGTTGTGATGACCCTTCGCGACCGCGCTAACCCGAAACGCTATACCACGGCGCTGTTCTGGTTTCTGTTCGGCGGGATCTTCCTGTTTGGCGATCTGATGGTGCAGGAGCTGGGTAAGTCGCTGGCGTATCGCATTATTGGCGGCGCCGTTATCGTGATTGCGCTGCTGGCCGGTTTCGGGCTGGTCGGGAAGGGGCATTATAAAATGTCCACCGAGGAGGAGCGTGTTGCCTCGTCGAACCGGCTGAAAAACTGGCTGTTTTTACCGGCACTGATGATCCCCGTGGTAACGGTCATCGGGACGCTGTTTCTGAAAGGCGTGTCGATTGGCGGCGTTTATCTGCTCGACCAGAAACAGCTTACGCTGGCGGCGCTGTGCGTGGCCTGCGTGGCGGCTATCCTTACCGGCTGGTGGCTGACAAAAGGTACGCCGCTGCATGCGGTGCGTCAGTCGCGTCGGCTGGTCGATACCATTGGCTGGGCGGTGATCCTGCCGCAGATGCTCGCCATGCTCGGCGGGGTGTTTGTGGTGGCGAATACCGGCGAATCGGTACAAAAGGTGGTCAGCCTGTTTGTGAACCCGGACAGCCGCTTCATGCTGGTGGTCATTTACTGCGTGGGGATGGCGCTGTTTACCATGATCATGGGTAATGCCTTCGCAGCCTTCCCGGTGTTAAGCGCCGGTATCGCTCTGCCATTCCTGATTAACGTCCATCACGGTAACCCGGCGCCGCTGCTGGCTATCGGTATGTACGCAGGCTATTGCGGCACGCTGATGACGCCGATGGCCGCCAACTTCAACATTGTGCCCGCCGCGCTGCTGGAGCTAAAAGACAAATATCAGGTTATCAAGATCCAGATCCCGACCGCGTTAACCCTGCTGGTGGTGAACGTGTTCTTAATGTATTTCCTCGTGTTTCGCTAAGGAGCTGCAATGGAATTAACGCAACATCAGGCTGACGCCTTCGCCAGAATGCCGTTGACCTATTTACGTCAGGAATACCCGAACCACATTATGCATCTGCTCAACGATGACGGCGACGTTCTGCCGCCTCGCGAGCTGCACCCGATCTTTTACGGCTGTTTTGACTGGCACTCTGCGGTGCACGGCTACTGGCTGCTGCTGCGCTGCCTGCGTCTCTGGCCCGAACTGCCGTGCCGGGAAGAGATCATCACTCTGTTCGAAGAACACCTGACCGACGAGAAGGTGGCGAAGGAGCTGGCCTATTTTACCGCGCCGTTCCGCGCGTCGTTTGAGCGGCCTTATGGCTACGGCTGGCTGCTGGCGCTGGCGCAGGAGCTGAAACAGTCGTCACTGCCACAGGCGGAGCGCTGGTACCAGACGCTGCAACCGTTAACGCGGGATATTCGCCAGCGGCTGGTGGATTACCTCAGCAAGCTCACCTATCCCATCCGCGTCGGAACACATTACAACACGGCGTTTGCGCTCGCGCTGGGGCTGGATTATGCCCGGGCGGTGACGGATGACGGGCTTGAACAGGCGATCCTGGACGCGGCGACGCGCTTTTATCATACGGACACGCAATATCAGGCGCATTATGAGCCGGGCGGCGACGAGTATATCTCCGGGGCGCTGACCGAGGCGTTACTGATGAGTAAGGTGGTAGAGAATTTCCCGGCCTGGTTCGATGCGTTTCTGCCTGAAGTGGGTGCCGTTTCAGCGCTGATGAACCCGGCTGAGGTAAGCGACCGCACCGACCCGAAAATCGCACATCTGGACGGGCTTAACCTCAGCCGCGCGTGGTGTATGAAGCACATTGCCCGCGCTTTGCCGGAAAACCACCCGGCGCAACAGGCGTTACAGGATGCCGTTGCGCGCCATCTCTCGGCAAGCGTGGAACATGTTGTCGGCAGTCACTACAGCGGCGGCCACTGGCTGGCGAGTTTTGCGCTGCTGGCGCTGGAGTAGCGCTTAGTTATATTTTTCGTGCTCATCCTGTTTCCGCAGGATGAGTGATTTTACGCAACCGGCTCGCGCTGACGACGACCGCTACCGCAGAAGCTGCGGCGGCGACCCACAGCGCAACATGAATTGACCTTTCATCTGCGGCCAGCAGAACGGCCACGGCGGCGGCGCCCAGACACTGCCCGAACGTGCGCATAATGGATAAAACACCGGATGCATAGCTCGCATGCTCACGAATAACGTTGGAAAGCATTTCCCGGTTATTAGGACTCTGAAAGCAGCCAAACCCCACTCCGCACACCAGACTCCGCAGGCAGATATCCCACACTGAAGGGCGGGCGGGTAATGTTGCCAGCAGGATCAAACCGACGACAAAAATCATCAGCCCCAGGGTGGATATCGCCGGGGCTGAAATCGTGTCTGCCCACCGGCCTGCATGCGGCGCAATCAGTACGATCCCTAGCGGCCACGGCGTAAACAGCAGGGCAGACAACACCGGGCTGTAGCCGTATCCGCTCTGAAACAGGAAGGGCAGCGCAATAAAGGTGATCCCCTGGCTGACAAAAGCAATCATCGACGTGAAGGCCGCGAGGGTAAAACGTTCATTTTTAAACATCATCGGCGGCAGTAAGGGGTTATCCGCGCGGCGGATCTGCCAGATAAACGCCATGCCGCTCAGCGCAGCGAGCATTGTCCAGCAAAGACTGCCAAGGTGATAAGTCGCGTCATGGAGGCTGTTCGCCGCCATGATCGTCGACCCCAACAGCAGCGCCGACAATATGGCGCCCGGGGTGTCGAAAGGCGCTTGCTTTCGAACCGCATCCCGCGGCAGCGCTTTGACCGCCAGCAGTAAGGCGAGGGTGCCGGGAACAACGTTTATCGCAAACAGCCATTGCCAGCTCAGGGTGTGAAGGATCGTCCCGCCCAATACCGGGCCGATAGCGGAGCTGGAGGCGATGAGCAGGGCGTGCAACCCCAGAATGCGGCCAAGCAATCGCCCGGGAAATACGGACCGCAGGATTGCGGGGGCAATACTCAGCGTCGCCGCGCCGCCGATCCCCTGAAGCACGCGCATACCGATAAGCACTTCGGGTGTATTCGCCAGCGCGCAACCCAGTGATGTCAGGGTAAAGGTCGTCAGACCTGCGAGAAATACGGGGCGATAACCCAGGCGGGCCGCAAGCGCCGCGAATATCGCCAGCGTCATCGCAGCCGCCAGCAGATACCCGTTGGCGAACCAGACGGCAATACTGGCAGGTACCTGCATCTCCTGAGCCATGGAGGGCAGGGCAATGTTGATCATGGTGCCATCAAACACGCCCATTAAGGTGGTGGTCATAATTGCGGCCATCACCCGTGCGCGCGCCGGACCAGGCAGTACTTCGTCGCCGGGTTGACTGGAAAAGAGCATCATCATGTTGTCCTCTGAGAAGAGTGTATGGATGACAAAACTATAAAGATGGCTTTTACAGGGCGGAAGGCGCACCATTTGCACTTTATCGTTGCACGAAACGCCTTATCTGAATGAACAGGAATGAACGCTATGACCGATCCTGATTTTAATTTACTGATTGCACTCGACATATTGCTGAGCGAAGCGAGTGTCGCAGGTGCAGCACGTCGTCTGAACCTCAGCACCTCGGCCATGAGCCGGACATTAAGCAGGTTACGCGACGTTACAGGCGACCCGATCCTGGTGCGCGCCGGACGTAACATGGTACTAACCCCGTGGGCCGAAGCGACCCGGGATCGCGCCAGACGTGCAGTGCACGAGGCGAGGGCGGTATTGCAGCCCTCAACTGAAACGTTCAGTGCGCAAAGTCTGGCGCGCCTTTTTACCATCAGGGCAAACGATGGTTTTGTGGTGGCGTTTGGGCCTGCGCTTATAGCGGCTGTGGCCGACGCCGCGCCGGACGTTTGTATACGCTTTGCGCCTAAGCCGGAAAAAACGTCGCGCTATCTTCGGGAAGGGCTGGTTGATCTGGAGATTGGCGTCCAGAGCAATATGGGGCCTGAAATACGGCTGCAACGACTGTTTGAGGATCGGTTTATGGGCGTCGTGCGTAAGGGACACCCGCTGGCTAAGCAGGCAGAAATAGGCGTGAAGGATTATGTCGCCTGGGGTCATGTGGTAGCGTCACCCGAGGGCGCGTTGCACGGTTCCGTTGACGATGCGCTGGCCGAACTGGGGACAAAACGTAAAATCGCCAGCGTCGTACCGGGATTTCCGACGGCACTGTCCGTGGCGCTGGAATCAGATCTTATCGCCATGATACCCGCGCTCTATTTACTCAATCAGCAGGTAACGGACCAGATACACGTTTTCGAGCTGCCGTTCAGAAGCCGTCGTATTACGGTATCGCAGATGTGGCACCCAAGAATGGAACGCGATCCTGGTCACCGCTGGCTGAGAGAGCAAATTCTTGCGATATGCGGTGTGGAGAGGTCAGACATGATTAAGGGCTCTGTATAGCGATTGCTATACACGGCGCTTATGCTATGCTTGTAAAGCAATTGCTATACAAGAGGTATACCCATGAAATCAGATGTTCAACTCAATCTCAGAGCCAAAGAATCCCAGCGGGCGCTTATCGATGCCGCCGCAGAGATCCTCCATAAATCACGCACGGACTTCATTCTGGAGATGGCCTGTCAGGCAGCCGAGAATGTGATCCTCGATCGACGTGTATTCAATTTTAACGATGAACAGTACGCAGAGTTCATTGACATGCTCGATGCCCCGGTCGCGGACGATCCTGCCATAGAAAAACTGCTGGCAAGGAAACCACAGTGGGACGTGTAACAGCACCAGAGCCCTTATCCAGCGTCCATCAACTGGCGGAGTTCGTCAGCGGAGAGGCCGTGCTTGACGAATGGCTAAAACAAAGAGGTCTGAAAAACCAGGCGCTCGGCGCAGCCCGAACGTTTGTCGTTTGTAAAACGGGCACGAAGCAGGTCGCGGGATTTTACTCTCTGATTCCAACCTTAAGACTTAGATAATAGCAGCGTTAACTCAGCGATCAAATCACAAACTCATTATCACCACAGGTCATTTAACATAATATACATTATGCGCACCAATGTTGTAATAGCAAAGTTGTAATGTCCGTGCTGGGCTAAGTTAAGATATCCGTCACGTAGATTCACCATCGAGGGATTCTGATGACGGCACACGCAGCGGAGTTTTTCACTATGGACAAAGTTAACCGACTCAAAATCATTCAGGACGTTGTCGTCCAGCGTCTGACCACACTGATGGCCGCGCAGCGCCGTCAGTCACTGCCAACGCCTTCTATCGCGTTACAATGAATCTGGCCCACTGGGTATGGCTGGCCGTCGTCGTGGGAAACCCGGCAATAATCAACTACCTGATGGTCTTTGCCCGGTACGCATTCAATATTATCCGCGAACGCTATACTGACTTTGGGCCTACGCTGCCGGCGAGGAACACGACGAACTGCACGATGTTCACCTGTCCAAATATTGGGAAGTACATTGAGGTCTGGCATTACCCGGATGGCCGGAAAGAACTCAGGCTAAACGGAGTCATCTTTCCCTACTCCACTTATAATCGTCTTCAGGAAATTGATCAGGCTGCTATCGTGGACAACAAGCGCCTCGGGCAGATTCCTTAGTTTATTAAGCTGGTTCAGGACAAACGTTAGAAGATTATTTATACTCTGAATTCTTTTTCCGGTAGTGAGTAACCTGTATGGAAGAATGATTAATGCTCGACATGAGCGAAGAACGGAAGTTCTGAATGCTACTAACATTGAGATGCCTTGAGTCATAACAAGCAAGTCACCATAGTTGGCTTAAGGATAATGATCAATTTCAGCTGATAACTAATAAATGGAAATGTTTTACTATAATAAAATGTGGTTTTGAGGGGTTAGGGATTGAACTTATATGAAATTTTATAGCATAGATTATCTACAAATGCAGTCTAATATCAATGACTATTTAAAATACATAGTTATATTTAGTACTTTATTTATCTTGATCGTTGTTTTTAGCCTGTATATGCGTCATCGCCTGCAAACCAAATATCGTGACTTAACAATCATAGTTTTCTTGTTTTTGCTCTTCATTTCTGGTGTTCAGTATGCTGATTATACTGATAGTCAAAATATACATTCCCAATCCTCGCAAATGGTTAATTTTGTTAGGCTCCTATCACAAAAAAAAGATGTGAATGTAAATGCTATATTTTCCAGTTCCGTACAACTCTCTGATGGCATTATCGTTAAAATTAGTGATGTTTTTTATCGCGTCAATTTGAGCCCGGATCAAAAAACATACAATTTAGTAGAGGTTTCGTTAGTAAACCCAGAAATAGAAATCATAACAAACTGAGGTGTGGAAATGATAATTTATTTACCTATCATTATAAAGTTGGGCCTGGGGATACTGTGTTTAATTGTTCAAATAAATCTTATGGGGAAAGGAAATCTGGCCCCCTCATCTGCAATGGACCAGGTTCAAAACTATGTGCTGGGGGGAATTATAGGAGGCGTAATTTACAACGAATCTATAACGGTGCTTCAATTTATTCTGGTACTAATCATATGGACTCTTTTGGTCTTTGCTCTTAAATTCCTTAAGGAAAACAATCGATTGATTAAAAGGATAATTGATGGAAAACCGATTACCTTAGTACACAATGGCAGTGTTAATGTTAAGGAGTGTTTACGGAATGGTGTTTCTGCAAATGACCTAATGTTCAAATTAAGAGCAAATGGAATTTATGAGATAGAACAACTAAAACGCGTCGTACTCGAACAGAATGGGCAATTAACCATCATACAAAGTGGCGATGAAAATATACGCTATCCAATTATAGTGGACGGTTTGGCCAACCATGATCTGCTAGAAATCCTTAATAAAGACAGTGAATGGTTAGAAACTGAAGTTACAAAGAAAGGTTTCAGTAAAATCAGTGAGGTATATTTAGGTGAGTACTTGTCGGGTAGGATTAATTTATACGGGTATGAAAAATAATACCCAAACAATAACACCATTTTATCAGGAGGCAGCCATTTCTGGGGTGCCTCCGCCTGCGAACATTGACATTAAAATCCGCTCCTGGCACAGAGCGAATATTTGAGCTTTGCGCTGCCCCGGACATCTGGACCAGGCTGTGACAATGACGTGGAGACTCAATATTAATCTAAAACGTTATGATTAAGAGATCATATTTTTAGTTCTCGCCAGCAGGAATGCTGTAACTGATGTGGCGTCAGTGATTTTGCCGTCACGTATTAATTGAGCAAAGTCACTAATTTTAATTTTTTTCACCGTCAGGCCGTATTCTTCCTCCTCCAGTTGCTGGCCGGTAAATGTCAGCTCCGTGGCAAGGTAAATATGATAACCCTGGGCTGAATAACCCTGTGCGAGCTTTTGATAACCGACGTACTCCATTTTCCCGGCGCTTAACCCGGTTTCTTCTTTAAGCTCGCCTCTGGCAACGTCTTCAGGTGCAGCGTCGCGAGAACATTCCCAACTTCCCTGAGGGAGTTCTGTGGTTCTCTGGCCCAGAGGGTATCGGTATTGTTCAACCAGATAGATTTCATCATTCTCAACCGGAATGATGACCACGAAATCATCTTTTTCAATGACGGAATAAAGCCCCTCGCTCCCATCGGCTCTCAGAATCCGGTCTTCCTTTAGCGACATCCAGCGGTTACGATAAATCTGTCTCGATTCCAGTGTTTTTATCTCTTTCTTCACGGTAAGTCCCTGATTTCTTTGCTTGTTGCTCTCTAACAGTAACGTTAACGCCTTCACCGTGCAATACATCAACGCTCATAACTGTCGTTACGGTCTTGCGTGTTCTCTACGGCAGTCACTTGCACATCCTTAAAGCGCAACCCATCCACACCGGAAATTTTCCCGAACTCTGACGCGTCAATCAAAATTCCGTCCAGCGTTAACCCGGTCACAGGACGCTCCGGATACCCCTCAATGAAAAATGCACGCGAGAAATATTTGTTGTCTGAGCGATGCGCCGACATATTTTTAATCGTCAGTCCGCTGACCGCAGTAAGACCGGCTTCGCCCTCAACACCTTCAGCCAGCTTGCGCCAGTGTTCTGGTTTATCAGATAAATTTCCCCGGTCGCCATAGCTGTACTGCGGAAACCAGTTCAGCTGGATCAGCACCGGGAAACGTACGTCCGTAAGATGTAAATTTTGGACGGTGATATCACGGATAAATCCGCCCCGGTTGCGGGCCGACTTAATGCGAAACCCGACGCCCGTACCGTTAAACGCGTTATCTTCTATCAGGACGCGTTCAATGCCGCCTGAGGTTTCGCTCCCCAGCGTGATCCCGGACCCCTTATTCAGCGTACAACCGCGAATCACTATATCCCGTGCTGTACGTGCTTTTTGCGCCGCTTCGCGTCCTCGTCCTGATTTTATGCAGATATTGTCGTCATTACAGGAAACAATGCAGCGTTCAACCCGCACCTGTTCACAGGAATCGATATCAATCCCGTCGGTGCTCGGCCCCGCAGAATTGCTGATTTTCACGCCCTCTACCGTGATATGGCGCGAATAACAAAGGTGCATGTTCCAGAATCCGGACTCCCGACTGGTAAAATCATGCAGCAGAATGCTCTGGCTTTCAAAGACCAGAATATTGCGCGGGCGCTGACAGTCGTAATCAACCACCCAGCGCAATCCTCTGGCGCTGTAATCGCCGACCATGCCGCTGCGCTCGTCATCGCCCCAGAAGCGTCGCCACCAGATAACACCCTGCCCGTCTATCGTGCCTGTACCGGTAATACTGACGTTTTCACAATCGATGATATTAATAATGCCTGCCGGCCAGCGCATATCAATGCCCGCCACCCGGGTGTTTATCAACGGATAATCAGCCAGATCCTGGCTTCCAACGAGCTGTGCGCCAGCGTCCAGGCGAAGCGAAACACCGCTTTTCAGGAACAGTGCTCCGGTCAGAAAACGGCCTTGCGGAATAACAATGACATCGTTCTGTTGAGCGCTATTTATGGCCTGCTGAATGGCAGACGTTGACAGGCGTTGCGCGGTTGGGTCCGCGCCGCACGTCAGAATGGAGACCGCTTTCATGGCTTGTCCTTAAACAGATGAAAGCCTTAGTCTAGAAATCCGCGTGAAGGATAACCTTTGTCTGTTTGACAGCCACGCGGTCAGGCTGGCAAAAAAGCAGATATTTACTGGCTTGCGATCACCGCAACGCCCTTTTCTTTCAGAGCGCTCACCCAGCGTTCATCCGTTGTGTTTTCAACAACCAGCGTATTCACCAGCGACAGGTCGCCAATTACAAACGCCGAGGCCGTGTTGATCTTTTCCGGTGAGGCCAATACCACCGTTTCCGCCGCTCTGCCGGAAAATGCACGTTTGATGCACGCTTCTTCGTAATCTCCGGTGGTCAGCCCGGCCTCAGGATGGACGCCGGTGACCCCCATGAAGAACAGATCCGCATGAATATTATTGATGCCTTCAATAGCGGCCGCGCCGACCGTGACGATGGAGTGTTTATACAAACGACCACCAATCAGGATCACCTCTATGCATGGATGGTCGACCAGCCCCAAAGCGATACCCGGGCTGTGCGTCACCACGGTTATCCGTAAATCGGGTGGTAAGAACGTAATAAGTTCGGAGGTGGTCGTCCCGCCATCAATGATCACCACCTGCCCCGGTGAAATGAGCTGCGCGCCTCGCCGTGCCACGCGTTTTTTTGCATCCATTTTAACGGACTGACGCTCGGCAAAAGGCGCAATCGCTGACGATGCTGGCAGTGCGCCGCCGTGAACACGCTGCAAACGCCCTTCTGCCGCCAGTTCACGTAAATCCCGGCGGATAGTGTCCTCAGACACCGAGAAAAAGAGGCTGAGCGCAGTAGACTGGACCTGACCTTCCGCCTCCAGTTTTTCCAGAATCAACTGTTTACGCTGGCTTGTGAGCATGAATTATTCCTGTTGTTGCACGATATACCTTGTATTTGCACGATAGTGCTGTTTATGATGCTTACTCTACGAGAGGAGAGCCAAACGTGCAATCAAAACGTGCAGATATACGCATTATCAACAGCGAAACGTTGTCCGACAACTGGTATAACCTGAAAAAATACACTTTTGACCTCCAGCGCAGCGATGGCGACTGGCAGCGACAAGAGCGTGAAGTGTATGACCGGGGGAATGGCGCGACGATCCTGCTCTATAATCGCGACAGCAAAACCGTCATTCTGACGCGTCAGTTCCGTTTCCCGGTGTTTATAAATGGTCACGAAGAGGATCTCATTGAGGCGGCCGCCGGGTTGCTCGATAACCTTGACCCGGAAAGCCGGATTAAGGCCGAAGCGGAAGAAGAAACCGGGTATAAGGTGACGCGCGTAGAGAAAATTTTTGAGGCCTATATGAGCCCGGCCTCGGTTACCGAGAAACTCTACTTCTATCTGGCGGAATATCACCCGCAGGATCGGACCAGCGCGGGCGGCGGCGTTAAAGCAGAGGGAGAAGATATCGACGTACTGGAAATGACGCTGGACGACGCGCTTCGGGGCATTGAAAATGGGCAGATTGTCGACGGAAAAACCATCATGCTGCTCTATCACCTGGCCCTGAAAGGCATTTTATAATCTCACCATTAGCCAGATACCTGCCCCGGCGCAGGTATTTGCCTGTGCTATCCTTGCTGAACACCTCAACATGGAGATGCGAAAATGGCCGACTGGGATCCCTCTCTTTATCTACAGTACAGCGCAGAACGCACACGTCCCGCCGCTGAGTTACTCGCCCGGGTGCCGCTTGCTGACATAACCTCTGGCGTGGATTTGGGCTGCGGGCCAGGCAACAGCACCGCGCTGCTGAAACAGCGCTGGCCTTCTGCGCAGATCGCCGGCGTGGATAACTCCCCGGCCATGCTGGAGGAAGCCCGACAGGCCCTGCCAGACTGCCACTTTGTTGAGGCGGATATCCGGCACTACAAACCTGACCAGCCGCTCAGCCTGATCTACGCCAACGCCTCACTGCAATGGATCCCGGACCATTACCACCTTCTGCCACACCTGGTTTCACTGCTCCAGTTAAACGGCGTGTTGGCGGTGCAAATGCCTGACAACTGGCTTGAGCCGACGCACGCCCTGATGCGTGAAGTTGCCTGGGAACAGGGCTACCCCGATCGTGGCCGCGAGCCATTACCGGGTATCCATGCCTACTACGATATTCTGACGGAAGCGGGATGCGACGTAGATATCTGGCGCACCACCTACTTCCATCAGATGAGCTCTCATCAGGCGATTATTGACTGGGTCAGCGCGACGGGGTTACGGCCGTGGTTACAGGAACTCAACGAAAGCGAGCAGAAAAACTATCTGAAACGCTACCTTGAGCTGCTGGAAGAGCAGTATCCGCTCCAGGAGAACGGGCAGATACTGCTGGCTTTTCCGCGCCTGTTTATGGTGGCCCAGCGGGTTCCGTAAGCCGGATCAGGAACGCGCTTCCTTGAGCAACTGCTGAATGACGGCCTCCTGCTTGTCGTAGTTACCCTCGCCAAACGCGGTGTAACGCAGTTGCCCTTTCGCATCGAAATAGTAATGCGCAGGCCAGTACTGATTTCCGAACGCGCTCCATATTTTGTAGTTATTATCCGTCACTACGCGGTACGGCAGCTGCCATTTGTTGACCGCGTTTTTCACCGATGATAACGGCTTTTCCCAGGGGTATTCTGGGGTGTGGACGCCAATCACCACCAGACCTTCAGCCTGATATTTCTTCGCCCAGTCACGCACGTGCGGAAGCGTGTGCTGGCAGTTGATACAGTCCCAGGTCCAGAAATCGATAAGCACAACTTTCCCGCGCAAGTCCTCAGACGTGACAGCGTCACCGTTTACCCAACCCGTACCGCCGCTTAATGACGGTAGCTGGCTGCCCGGCGTTGCGTCAGCGACAGGTTGCAGTTTCACCTGTGTGGAGGATGGTTGCGCAAAGCTCAACAGGGCGTTTTCCAGCTGGTCGGCAACACCGTTGGCGCCTTTCAGGGCGGAGGTCATCCCGCTGGCGTTGAACGCAACGGCGGCTAACATCATCACTCCCGCTCCCTGACGCAAACGCGCCATCAATGCGGATTTGGCCCTCAGAGGGGATATCAGCTTACGGCCCCCCGCGACAAGCAGCCCCAGCATCAACGCGCACCCACTGCCGTAAGCGGCTAACAGCGCTCCGGTTGCGATAGCCGAGTGGCCCGCAATATTAATGCTGAAGATCGCCCCGAGAATCGGTCCGGCACAGGGGGACCACAGCAGCCCAACGGCCAGCCCTGCCAGAAAAGCCGAAACCAGGCCGCGTCGCTGCATGCTGTGGGTGTTGAGAACGTTTCCCGCGCTGACCGCCGGGCGGGCAATGCGCTGAGCGAACTGCGGGAAGATCAGGGCCAGGGCGGCAATGCTCAGTACCAGCAGCGCAATCCAGCGACCGATAATGGTGGCGTCAGCGATCCACTCGCTGGCAACCGTTACTACCATCGCCACCAACGTGAACATCACAATCATTCCCGCCAGAAGCGCCAGAATGTGTTTGCGCTGCCCCTGAAAGCCAGCGAACAGCAGAGGAATGACGGGAAGCGTGCACGGACTGAGCAGGCTAATCATGCCGCCTAAAAAAGCGATTATCAGAAACATAACGACCTCACGATACGGTTGCTGCGAAGATGCAGTGAGGTCATTTCATCGTATGAATGTGTTCAGGCCGTGTGTGAAAAGCTGGATTTTGTCTGCCTGCGTATCGGCGCGGTGTTCAGATACACAGGCGTACAATTAACCGCGCGGAAGGGTCACGATTACGGCCAGCCCTCCCTCTGCCCGGTTAGCAAGATGCAATTTCCCGTCAAGCTGGGCGGTGAGATGCGCGGCAATTGCGAGGCCTAACCCGGTGCCGCCCGTTTCCCGGTTGCGCGACGTTTCAACCCGGTAGAACGGCTGTAACACCGCCTCCAGTTCTGCCTCCGGGATACCAGGGCCGTTATCCATAATGCGGATCGCTACCTGCCTTTCATCTTCATCAATCGCTATTACCGCGCTATCGCCAAACTTCAGCGCATTATCGAGCAGATTGGTCATGACCCTGCGCAATGCCTGGGGACGAGTGACGATCGGCAGACGCGCATTGCGTGCATGAAACTGCACGTTTTTACCAATGTCCTGATAATCACTGGCAATGCTGTTAACCCACGCATTCAGCTCCAGTTTCAGCGTGGTCTCTTCCAGGGATTCTGATGACCGGGCATAGGCAATCCCCTCCCGTACCAGGCGCGACATATTATCCAGATCGCTCAGCAGCTTATCGCGGAGTTCGGGCTGATCCGCCATTTCGATCCTCAGCTTCATGCGCGTGATAGGCGTCTGAAGATCGTGAGAAATGGATGCCAGAATCTGCGCGCGTTCACGCAGATACGTCTGTATCCGCGACTGCATCTCATTAAAAGCATGCGCTGCCTGACGCACCTCAACCGGACCTTTTTCAGTCATCGGAGAATGGGCCGCAGGATCGAGGGAATCAACCGCGCGCGTGAATTGCAGGAAGGGCCGGACAACCTGGCGCACGGCAATCCAGGAGCAGAGCGCGACAAGTAACAGCTGAAGAACCAGCACCACGGGCAGCCAGCTGGCGACAGGCGGCATGCGCGGGATCAGATCGATAGTGAGCGGTGCGCCGTCGCGGAGCGTCAGATGGGCCTGAATATGGGAAACAGGCCCCGGCACCGCCGTAAACTGAAGCGGATATTGGGCTGAAAGCGTCTCTTTCAGAGTTCGAATCGCATCCCGCGAGCGCTTGTCCGTTGGCGCGGCGCCTGCCTCGCCGGGGCCAAGGATATAACGATAATTACCGCGACTGAGCCGTTCCAGCCACTCTGGCCGCTCTTTGGCCGGAAGCCGGTCGAGAATGGCCACGCTGGTCGCCACGTCGTTCTCAAGATTGCCCAGCATAACCGTACGCGCGCTGCGCATTCGCTCAACCATGACCAGCGTCAGGCTGAGCGCGTTAGCCAGCAAGAGCCCGAGCAGCACAATGATCAGCAGCCGGGCCAGTAAGGTGCGGGGCCACAGCGTCATTCATTGGCCTCGACGATGGTCACCGGCATGGTAAAAACGTAGCCTTCGCTGCGAACGGTTTTAATGTAGGCGGGCGTGCGGGCATCTTCATTCAGACGCTGTCGCACGCGGCTCACCAGGAGATCAATCGAACGCTCAAACAGCTCAGCATCACGTCCCTGCGTCAGGTTCAGCAGTTGGTCGCGGGTCAGCACCCGTTGAGGATGATCGAGGAATACGCGCAAAAGGCGATATTCCGCCCCGCTGAGCGCCACAACCATCCCCTCGTTATCAATCAGATGACGCGCCACGGTATCCAGCTGCCATTCCCCGAACACCACCAGGCGCCCTGCCTCGGTCACCTGAAGATTAGGCGGCATAGTACGAAAACGACGCAGGATAGCTTTGATACGCGCCAGCAGTTCGCGGGCCACAAACGGTTTGACCACGTAATCGTCGGCACCCATCTCCAGCCCCAGGATGCGGTCCGTGTCCTCGTTGCGCGCGGTGAGCATCAGGATCGGCAGATCCTTATGCCTGCTGCTGCGCAGCTGCCGACACAGCGTCAGGCCATCATCGCCGGGCATCATCACGTCCAGCACCACCAGGTCGATATGCTGTTTGTCGAGCACTACGCGCATCTCTTTCCCGTTCGCTGCGCCAGAGGCGTGATAGCCGGATTTCACGAGGTAATCGACAATCAGTTCACGAATATCCCTGTCGTCATCGACGACAAGGATGTGATCAATATGCTCCACCGCAGGCTCCTGTTTAAGAGGTAACGGATTGAAAATAGCACATATCAGAGTTTATCCGCGTCGACAACCGCGTTAACAAAGTCCTGCGGATCTTCCTGCGGCGGGTTGTGGCCAACCGTTGCGCCGAAAGTACGGTGCTCATATTTTCCGGTGAATTTCCCCGCATAGGCTGCGGGTGCAGGATGTGGTGCCCCGTTGTTACCGCCCTCGATGGTGATGGTCGGCACCGTAATGTTCGGCAGCTTAGCCAGCTTTTGTTCGTAGGCGTCATATTTCTGCTCCCCCTTCTCCAGCCCCAGACGCCAGCGGTAATTACTGAGCGTGACGGCAACGTGGTCCGGGTTATCGAGGGATTGGGCGCTCGCATTGAAGGTGGCATCGCTGAATTTCCAGTCAGGCGAAGCCTGGGACCAGATCAACCGGGCAAAATCGTGCGTATTTTTAGCATAGCCTTCCGCACCGCGTGGCGTGGCGAAATAGAACTGATACCACCACTGAACCTCTGCCTTCGGCGGTAAAGGCTGTTTGCCAATCGCCTGGCTGCTGATCAGGTAACCACTCACCGAGACCAGCGATTTCACCCGTTCCGGCCAGAGCGCCGCAACGATATCCGCCGTACGCGCCCCCCAGTCATAACCGGCAAACACCGCCTGTCTGATATTCAGGGCGTCCATCAGGTTAACGATGTCTTTTGCCATCGCCGAAGGCTGGCCGTTTCGCGGCGTTTTATCAGAAATAAAGCGCGTGGTGCCGTACCCGCGCAGGGACGGCACAATGACACGATACCCCTTCGCGGCCAGCGCGGGGGCCACCTCTGCATAACTGTGAATGTCGTACGGCCAGCCATGCAGCAGGATCACCGGTTGCCCCTCTTTTGGCCCGATATCGACGTAACCGACGTTCAAATCGCCAGCGTTAATCTGTTTTACCTGGTTGAAGGCCGACGCGTAATTCTTACCCGTCGCTTCTGCCTGACAGGACATCACGGTGCCAAGTGAAACGGTCAGGGCGACGGCTGAGTATGCGAGTTTATTAAACATGATGTTATCTCCGGATAAGTTGAGTTGACGGAGATATATCACCATGCGTTTGTATAGGAGATGTTTGGGGATACGGTTTTATTGCATACCTGTGTATGTACCGCAGAGGCAGATACAGTGTGATACAAACCCAGGTATTAAGCGACTAAAGCGAGATTCGGTACCGGACGTAATCGTCAGCTTCACCATAGTGGTCATACAGCTTACGCGCCGGATTGTTCATGCGGGTTACCCAGTAGAGTTTTGACCACCCTTCCCGCTTGCCTTCATCGATCAGGGCGTCGATAAGCGCTTTACCCGCCCCTGCGCCACGTTCGGCAGCGTCAACAAACAGATCTTCCAGATAGCAAACGGGCGCGGTTGACCAGGTCCCTTCATGCAGGACACACATGGCGAAGCCGATGACGCTGCCGTCTTTCTCCACGACCCGGCAAAACAGGGATGATGAACCTGCGAGCGCCCTGTCCCAGGTGGCCGTGGTAACGGACTCGTCAAGGTAGCACTCATAAAAATGGGTATAGCCATCCCACAGCGGTCGCCACTGTGGGTAATCTTCTGCCTGTAACGGGCGTACGATGAGTGTCATGTGTTCCTCACATTATTCTTACCGCTCTTTAGGCGCATGATGCGAGCCAGCGTGGCAAGACGCTTCGAACGACAATATAGCGTGAACAGCACAAAGCCTCGACTGTTTAACACCATACGGCTAATTACCAAAGCGATCGTTGCAATGATCAGCTGCCAGCTTCTGCCGTCAGACATCGTCAGATAGTGAAGCCATTGCAGTACCGTTAATGTGAGCAGGATGATGAAAAGCGCTAAAAATACTGTTAGTCCTGAAGTGTATCCCCGGGCAAGGAAGGCACTCGCGAGCATCAGGAAGATAAGTATCGCTAGCGATGGGACAAAAAAACTGAGTGCATGTAGCGATGGCGACATACTGGATATTGTCTGGAGAAATGGCAGCAAATTAAACGCAAAAATCACCAGAAATAGCGGTAATAATATCGCTACCGGATAAGCATTTTGCCGTGGCAGCTCACTAAGCGGGCGTGAAAAATACCGCTCCAGTTCGGGGGTGGAATGGTTTAATAAGTCATTGTCATGACGGGCAATAGCGTCCTCAATCCGTTTTCCGTGTTGCAGGAGCTCGTAAGAAACGTGTCCGGTTAACAAGCGCAGAATTTTCATTAAAAAACCGCCAGTGACTGGATAGTACCAATAATGTATTTACTGGTACGAGGTATGTTCCCCGGAGCGGCAATAACTCCGCTTACAGCGCTTCCTGCAAGCGCCGCGGCACTTGTTACAACTTGACCTAATTGCCTGGTGAGCTCAACCTGAACAGGACCAGATGGGAATCGTTTTGGATAAAAGCCAGCTCGAATAAGCGCTTTGACTTCTTTATTGCTTATACCAGGGTTTTGAGCGCGAATAATTAATTCAGTCAGTCGAGCACGGTCCTGACGAGGATAATTTTTTAGCCACTCGGTTGCTTTCAAGGACGAAACGGATTTCATTGCGCGCCAGGTAGTGACAGCCTCTTTAAGTGCACCGCCTGCGCTTGCCAGAGAAATGACATCTAAGGAAGTGGATGTGGCGACATACCAGTCCTGGGTATCCAGCCAGGCAACATTGGCACCGTCATTTTCAACCAAATCATAAATTCGATAAAGGCCATTCACACATTGCAGACCGGTGGCAGCCGTTCCGGCGTAGCCAATAGCGACCAGTACGCTTCCCCCGCCTGCGGTAAGGGGAGTTGCTGCTGTTCCAGCAAGCATCACTCCGCCAGTTATGATCATCGCGCCACATGACAGAACGGTTGAGGCAATTTCAGTTCCCATGGAAGTAGATGAAACTGCATCACTCAATACTTTTCCTGCTGTGGAAGCAGACGGAAACGAGGAGGCTTTGGTCACGATAACATGCGTTACTATTCCACTTTGCCCTTGAGGATGTCTTTTGCCGGGTCGCACCAGGAAGCGTTGGGGGCCGTCAGAGTAAATGATACCCGCGTGAGCAAATTCACGATGACAGTCCATGGCGGCACCAAGCGCTTTAAAATCGAAATCCGCAGCCCCAACTCCCGACATTTTCGCAAAATCGTAGCCCGGTAAGTTTTTATCAAGGTTTATCCCAGGTAAAACCATACCCTTCTCCTTTTCAAGCAGGTTGATTACGTTAACTCAACATCGTTTTAGTACAGTACATCGCAACAGAATGTTATTAAGATGAAAATACCAGAACCCAAACAAAAGCATAACGCTTAATTATGGAGATCAGAGGATGACCATACCCACGCTTACCACCGAGCGCCTGATATTACGCCCCCTGATTGCAGAAGATGCCGTCCAGATCCAGCAACGCTATCCGCGCTGGGAGATTGTCCGCTATATGGTGGCTTCAGTCCCCTGGCCCTACCCGGAAAACGGTGCAGAAAATTATGTCAACAACGTTGCACTGCCCGATATGGCCAAAGGGATTGCGTGGTTCTGGACGATTCGCCGTCGTGAAGCGCCTGACGAACTGATGGGGTTGATTTGCCTGTATGACGTGGAGGACAACAATCGGGGCTTCTGGCTCGCGCCGGAATTTCAGGGCCAGGGATATATGCGCGAGGCGAGTATTGCGGCCACGGATTACTGGTTCAATACGCTCAATAAACCGGTGTTACGCGCGCCGAAAGCGGCGGCCAACAGCCGCTCCCGACGTATTTCAGACAGCAGCGGCATGCGGCTCATCAGGACGGAGAAGAAAGCCTATGTCAGCGGCCTGCTGGATTCGGAGCTGTGGGAAATCACCCGCGACGAGTGGAATGCCCGTCAGGTCAGCTGATAATGCTTATCCGGCATCAGTCTTTCAGGGATGTTCTCTTCATCGTTCATCTGCAACAGATCGCGCTCCATCATGTTGCAGATGGCGTCCAGCGGCAGATCGTTATCTTCCGTCCCAAACGGATCTTCCAGCTCTTCCGCCAGCGTGTCCAGCGAGATAAAGGTGTAGGAAATCAGCGCAGAGACAAAGGGCGTCATGTAATGCAGATCAACTACCAGCGCAAACGGCAGCATAATGCAGAACAAATACACCGTCCGGTGCAGGATCAGCGTATAGGCAAACGGGACTGGCGTGTTGGCGATACGCTCACAGCCAGCCAGCACGATGGACATATCGTTCAGGCGGTTGTTAAGGCTGTGAAACAAGATGTCTGAAAGGTGCCCGCTGCGCCGCCGCACGGCCAGCCACTCCCCCATGATCAGCAGGATACGGTTCGCCGGCGAGTTGGCGTCCATCACTTTGCGTAAATCGTCTGGAGCCAGATAGCGGGACAGCTGATCGGCATTGGTTTCTCTGCGCAGGGTCATTCGCAGACAGTTAGCAAACGCGATTTGCAGGCGAACAAATTCTCCAAGATGTTTATCATCCGGTAAGGTGTTTTTTACCTCGCGAAACAGCGAGCGCGCCGCTATCATCAACTGCCCCCAAAGCAGACGCGCCTCAACGTAGCGCGAATAACAGGCGTTATTGCGAAATCCCAGGAAGATGGCGATAGCCACGCCCAGAATGCTGAACGGCGCGACGGTAAACCGGATACCCAGCGAGGTGTACCACGGCAGCATGACAATCACGGCGATGGAAAGCAGGAAGTTAAGCAGCAGTCGGGTATAAATTTTGGGAAGTACCGAACCATGCCAGACAAAAATCAGTTGCAGCCAGTGCTGTTGAGGACGAACAATCATAATCAGCTTCAGAAAAGTAAAGAGCGCGGCTATTAAACGTGATCCCCCTCACGGTTGCAAGCATGTTAATAACTCATTGCATTTTCTGACCTGTTAAGCCTCAACCGCACGGTGCTGCATGTGCTTTTTAAAAAAAGAACGTATAGTATGTTGTAACTAAAGGTAGTCTGTAAAAAACCCGGCCAACGCCGGGCGTATGATTAGCAGAGCGGTTTCACCGCATCGCGCATACCTTTGCTTAAAATTGCATCCAGATCCAGCACAACCTGGTCTACCAGTCCGTTCACCAGAGTGAGATCCTGTTCCCAGTGCTCGCTCACGCTTAACACTGACGATACCAGTTCACGGGTAGTGACCTGTTTGTCGTGATGTTGCGTCCACAACTGCTGGTAACGTTCAAGCCAGTGCGCATCGTCCTGCACCGGATAGCGCTCACCGTTGCGCTCGGCACGGTAAAATGCAATCAGCGCCGCCAGAGCAAAGGTCAGACGTGCTGGCAGTTTGCCGGTCGCCTTCTGCCCTGCCAGCAGTTGCGGCAGAATGCGGGTGCGGTACTTGGTCATCCCGTTCAGTGCAATCGACAGCAGCTGATGCTTAATGTACGGATTACGGAAACGCCCCGTTACGGCACTGGCGAAGGAGTGCAGCTCGTCGCGCGGCAGATCCAGGACCGGAATAATCTCCTCATAAATAGCCTTCTCTACGAACGCGCAAATTTCCGCGTCGTTCATGGCTTCCCCTACCGTATCCAGGCCGGCCTGAAAAGCGACCGGAACCAGCGCCGTGTGCGCGCCGTTGAGGATCGCCACCTTACGCTCTTTATACGGTTTGATATCGTCAACAATCAGGACGTTGAGTGGGTATTTATCCAGGCGCAGTTCAGCTGCAAGTGATTTCGGCCCCTGAATAACAAACAGATAGAAATGTTCCGCCGTGTCGAGGAAGCTGTCGTGATAGCCCAGCCCGGCTTCCAGCTCTGCCACCTCATCACGCGGATAGCCGGTAACAATGCGGTCAACCAGCGTCGAACAGAAAGTGTTAGCATCATTCAGCCACGCAATGAATGCCGCCGGCAGCGCCCACTCCTGTGCATAGCGCAGCACCAGTTCACGCAGGGCATCGCCGTTGTAGTCGATGAGTTCGCAAGGAATGATAATCCAGCCTTTATCCGCTGCCCCGTTAAAGTGGGTAAAACGCTCGAACAGCAGACGCGTCAGTTTGGCCGGATAGCTTACAGCTGGCGCATCGTCAAACTTATCCCCCGCGTGATAGCTGATCCCCGCCTCCGTGGTATTGGAGAAGACAAACCGCATGTCCGGGTTATGGGCGAGCTTCAGAAATTCATCGTACTGGCTGTAGACGCTGATTTCACGATTCACGGAACGAATAAGACGCGCATCGCTTACCGCTTCTCCCTGCTCATTAAGACCACGAATAATCGTGGTATACAGACCATCCTGGGTGCTCAGCGACGGGGGAAAATCGCTCTGGATCGGCCGCACAATCACCACACCGGCATTGAGATCGGTATGCTCGTTTAAGAGGTCGATTTGCCAGTCAACGAACGCGCGCAGGAAGTTACCTTCGCCAAACTGGATGATACGTTCAGGATAGCGCGCACCGGGGAAATCACGACGGTTGAGTGTGTTCACAATGGAGGTCCTTTATGATTAGTCATACAGCATGATAAGATTGGTGTGATAACTTATCAAAACTTCAGGACCAGAACCCCTGTCTGGATCAACTCAGGACATGATGGTGAAAAATAATCACAGAAATTTATAGAACACCGAGGTCGCCGTCATGTCCCCGTTCGGCATCAGGGCGTAGCGTGGGACCTCCCCCGCCTTTTGCCAGCCCGCACGTTGGTAAAACGTCTCCGCGCCGCTGCCGGTCGAGGTATCAAGCACCAGTACCGTAAGCGCTTTTTCACGTGCAACCGCCTCCAGGGCTTCCATCAGCGCCATTGCCGCCCCTTTACGGCGCGCCTTCTCATGAACCAGCAGTTTTGCGACATCTGCCCGGTGTGGCTGGTTTTCAGGCTGATCGGTGATCAGCTGGACCGTGCCAACCAGCCCCTGCTCCGCATCAAAACAACCCAGGACGGTACGCTCGTCGCGCCCGACGCTGTCAGCGACGCTGAGCCAGAAGGTTTGGGCTTTCCCGGCAGAAAAAGGCAGCATAAAGCTGACGGAGGCGCCGCCGTTGACACAGTTGACGAGAATATCGTTCAGGGCATCAATGTGGGTGAGGATGTCCTGCCGGGAGAGAGGTTTAATCAGCATGGGAGAGTTCATTGTGCGTCCTTAGGTTGAATCTCTCCACTTTGCTATTAACATTTTTGTAACGCAATAAGTGATGACATAGGATTTCGTTATGTCATTTCTCGCCGTGGTGTTGCCGCTTCATGGCGTACATTTGCGCATCCGCGTGTTTTAGCCATGCCTTCATATCGTTGCGGTGATGATCGAACTCGCTCAGCCCCCAGGAGAACTGTAACGACCAGGGATGCAGTTGACGCGCGTTATACTTTTCCGTTTGTTCGACGAGATACTGCATGGCGATCCAGGCGCCAGGCTCATCGGTATCCGCAAACAGCACCGCGAACTCATCTCCCCCGAAACGTACCAGCAGATCGGCCTCGCGGAAGGAGGAACGCATCAGGGCGGCCATCGCTTTCAGAGCTTTGTCCCCCTCCTGATGCCCGAAGCGATCGTTAATGGTTTTGAAATGGTCCAGATCCAGCCAGCCAAGGGTTAAGGGTTCTGCCCGACGCTGCGAAACCGACAGTGCAAACTGCGCAAACTGGTTAAACCCGCGACGGTTAAACAGCCCCGTGAGTTCATCGGTTGTGGCCGCGCTAACGGCCGCAAATTCATCCTCTGCCAGCGCGCTGAGATCGGCCAGTACGGCGGCATCCACCGCGGTAAACTCACGAGGCGCGTAATCAATGAGACACAACGATCCCGCGCACGCCCCGTCACGTAAACGCAGCGGGAAACCGGCGTAAAAGCGCACGCCCGGATCTCCCACCACCTGCGGATTATCCGCAAAGCGTTCGTCCAGCAGCGTGTCACTCACCACCAGCGGCGCGTCACCCAGGATCGTATGACCACAAAACGAGAGATCGCGAGGCTGGGTGGCAGGTACCTGGCCGTCGGCAGACTTCACGATCGCGGCGTGATCATCCACCAGCGTAATCATTGCCAGCGGCACCCTGAAAAAGCGTGTTGCCAGACGCGTCAGACGGTCAAACGCGGGATAATTGTCGATCTCAAGCAGACCGGACTCGCGCAGAGCATTCATACGCTCCGCTTCATTCATGGGAATTTGAGGTGCCTTCATAACGTCTCCTGACGCTGAGCATTAGTAAAAGCGTAGCTTAAACAGAGACATTGTCAGTTCAGGAGGCACGATTTACCTCTATGACCAGCCAATGATGGATTACGTTGACGATATACTGTTGTTGCTGCGCACTCAGCGGCACGCCCTGCGGGATAGCGTGCCACTTAGCCAGACAGCCCCGACAGCAGGTTGCCGTGGCATGCTGGGCGATAAAAACCGGATGGCCGCGCATTGGCGTCTGCTTACCGTCATTCACCGGGTGTGCAGGCGCCAGCCGCGCGGCGACAAAATCAGCAGCATGCTTATCGATAGTCTCCGCGCCCTTATCCCAGCAGTATTGCCGCTCTTTCGTCCCTAAATGAAATCGTGAACGGAACGTGGAGCGAGCCAGGCGCGCGAAGAGAGGATCTAACGTGGACATCAGTATACGGACCGTCCAAGGCGTTTGGTCAGCTGTTCCAGCGCCGCCACGCCCGCCAGTGAATTTCCGGTCTCGTCCAGTTCCGGGCTCCAGACGGCAATCGCCATCTCGTGGGGGACAATCGCCACGACCCCACCGCCAACGCCGGATTTAGCCGGCAGCCCCACGCGCCAGGCAAACTCCCCGGCATTCTGATACATTCCGCTGGTTGCCATTAAGGCGTTGATCTGCCGGGCCTGCATCGGGGAGACAACGTCCTCGCCCAGATGCGGGGCATGGCCCTGATGCGCCAGAAACAGAAAAGTCTGCGCCAGTTCGACGCAGTTCATCTTCAGCGCGCAGTAATGAAAATAGTTTTGCAGCACCGTGGCAACGTCATTATGAAAGTTGCCGAAGGACTTCATCAGCCAGGCGATGGCGGCGTTACGTGCCGAGTGTTCAAACTCAGAGCGCGCAACCACCGGATCGTAGGCGATGTCCTGCACGCCGGAAAGCTGCCGCACAATCTGGAGCATCCGCTGGCGCGGCGCGCTCAGCCGGCTTTGCAGCATGTCGCACACCACCAGCGCCCCGGCGTTAATAAACGGGTTACGCGGCTTACCCTGTTCGATTTCCAGCTGGAGAAGGGAGTTGAACGGCTGACCGGACGGATCTTTGCCCACCCGCTGCCAGATCTCCTGCTCGTCATACTGGCGCATGGCGGCAACGAGGCTAAGCACTTTTGAGATCGACTGAATCGAAAAGCGCTCCAGCGCGTCTCCCGCCTGAAAACGCTGACCGTCGACAGTACAAATGGCAATGCCGAGCTTATTACCGCTGATCGAGGCCAGCGCGGGAATGTAATCGGCAACCTTACCCTGCCCCAGTAACGGACGAACCTGCGCCAGAATCTCGTCCAGCATCTCATTATGGATGACCGCAGCCACACTTTGCTCCTTGCCCTCAGGCTAAAACGGGCAGCGAGTATAACAGAGGCTGATACGTCACGTCAGGCAGGGAGACGGAAACGCGAGACGGCCTGCAACAAAAGATCGGACTGCTGATGCAGGCGCTCAGAGGCATTTGACGCTTCGCTAACCAGCACATCTGTCCGACGCGATACCTGATTCAGCGCCTGAAGCTGACGGGTCATCTGATGAATGCTGTCCCCCTGATTCAGGGTAGCCAGCGAAATATCATTCAGCAGGCTGCTCAGATTCGCCACCAGCCCGGTGACCTGTTGCAAATTCTCTTCCAGACGGTTTACCACCTGAGAACCTTCTTCAATGCCCTGTAGCGAGTAGTTAATCAGCGCCTGGATGGTTTGCGTAGAGTGACTGCTTTTTCTGGCAAGTAACCCCACTTCCCGGGCGACCACCGCAAATCCGCGCCCCTGCTCTCCTGCATGGGCGGCTTCAATGGCAGCATTGAGGGCGAGAATGTTGGTCTGAAACGCCACGCTGTCGATCATCGCGACGATCCCGCGCATCTCTGAGGATCGGTCGACGATCGTCTGCATCGAGCCATTCACCGCTGACATCATTTGCTCCCCACCAGCGGCAGCCTGTCGGGCTTCATCCGCGCGCGCGCGGGCGAGTTTTGCATAACCCGTGTTTCCCTCAACGTGGGTTTCGAGATCGGCGATGTGTGCGGTCACCTCCTCCAGCTCTTTGGCCTGTCGCGTAGACTGCTGATAAAGCTTCTGATTCCCCTGCGCAAGCGATCCGATATTTTCAACCATGGAGGTAGTGGCCTCGCTGACCTGGGTCACCAGTTGCTGGAGCCCGCGCTGCATGGCGGTAATACTGCCGCTGAGCTGGCTGATTTCACGGTTAAAGCGCACAACGTCAGGCGGCGTGCCTGACAAATCCCCTGCCGCAAGCTGGTTAATCTGGATAATCAGACGGCGTAGCGGGGATATCACCCACTTCGCCATTCCGAACCAGACGGCTATGGCAATGGCCAGTAGCACCAGCGGCGCAAACAGGAACAGCCGTTGCAGGCCTGAGAGTTGTTCCATGAGCGACTGACGCCCCTGTATCGCCTGCTTCTCACTCCGTTGCTGATAGTGTGCGAAGTTGTCATTAAAATCGGTCTGAAACGCCTGGGCAGGTACGGCGAAAAAGAGGTCGATGCTGTTGGTTTTCACCAACCCCTCCGCCTGCTCTCGGATGGCGTCGAAAAACAGCTGATAGCTGTTAACCAGCCCGTCGTCTTTCGGCGGGTTAAGCGCGAGCCAGGCCTGCCATGCCTGCTGTGACGCCGCCAGAGATTTTTGCGCCTCGTCCATCAAGCTATGCCAGCTCCCTTCCGAGCCGGTCTCTTTATCCTGCATAAAGTACACGCCAGAGCGGTTGAGCAGATCGCTGGCCGCCAGTAGAGAAATACGGGCCTGATCCAGCCTGCTCTGCTGCTGCCAGGCCAGCTGATTGCGCTGTTCGTTACGCTGGGCTTCATTCAGGGAGGCGGTCAGCAGGAAGGATGAAGAGAGTTGCAGGGCGGAGAAAAGGCCAATAATACAAAAGATGCCGGTCAGCAGGCCAAACTGACGAGGGATAAAGCGCGGCGCAAGACGGCGAAAAATTTGCGTTAGGTTCATAATTTTCTTCTGTAACAATACGTTAGGCGCGAGCGAGTCTACGAAACGAAAATGACAGAACCATTACGCAAAAATGACAGGAAACGTGAATTGCCGGGTAGCGGCCTGGCCTTACCCGGCAACAAGACTAGACGCGATCCTTCCACACGGTCTGCACATTACAGAACTCGTGCAGACCGAAATGAGAAAGCTCTCGCCCGAAGCCGCTCTTCTTCACCCCGCCAAACGCGACGCGCGCATCGCTGGCGCTGTAGCCGTTGATAAAGACCCCGCCGCACTCCAGCTCGCGCGCAAAGGTTTCAGCCAGCGCATCGTTCGCGGTAAAGACCGTCGCCGATAAGCCAAAATCGCTGTCGTTAGCCAGCTGCAACGCATGAGCCGCATCGTTCGCAACGGTAATTGCCGCCACCGGACCAAACAGCTCCTGACGGAAGGCCGTCATCTGTGGGGTGACGCCGCCGAGTACGGTTGGGGCATAATAGTTACCGGTCCCGGACATCTTCTCTCCGCCCAGCAGCAGGGTCGCCCCTTCCGCCAGCGTAGCCTGCACCTGCTGATGCAGTTCATCGCGAAGATCAAATCGCGCCATCGGGCCAATATAGTTATCTTCCTCATCCGGTGCGCCCATCTTCAGCGCCTTGACCGCGTCAACAAAGCGTTGGGTAAAGGCGTCCGCCACGCCCGCTTCCACAATAAAGCGTTTTGCCGCCGCACAAACCTGCCCGGTATTCTGATAACGTCCGGCCACCGCCGCGTTGACGGCCAGATCCAGATCGACATCGTTCAGAACGATAAACGGATCGGAGCCGCCCAGCTCCAGCACGCATTTCTTCAGCGCCGCGCCCGCCTGCGCGCCAATTGCCGCACCAGCCCGAACGCTGCCGGTTACGGTCACCGCCGCGATACGACGATCGTTAATCGCCTGGCTGACGCCGTCATTCGTCGCGTTCACCCAGCCAAAGACCCCCTCCGGGAAACCGGCATCCGCGAATACCTTCCCGATCAGCTCCGCCGAGCCGAGCACATTAGGCGCATGTTTAAGCAGATAGCTGTTCCCTGCCAGCAGGATCGGCACCGCACCGCGCAGCACCTGCCAGAGCGGGAAGTTCCACGGCATCACCGCCAGAACGGGCCCAAGCGGACGGTACTCAATCACCGCATTTTCGACCTGGGTAGATTCCGGGTGCAGCATCGCCGGGCCGTGTTCAGCGTACCAGTCGCAAAGGCTGGCGGACTTAGCCACCTCCGCACGCGCCTGCATAATGGGCTTGCCCATCTCCCGGGAGATAGTCTGCGCCATCTCTTCCGCACGACTACGCAGCGCCGCACCCAGATCGCGAAGTTTTTGCGCCCGGTGCGCCACGCTTTCGCGTCGCCACTGACGAAAACCGGTATCCGCCTGCGCAATGGCACGCTCAACGTCACCGGACGTTGCCCACGGGTAAGCAGCCAGCGTTTCGCCGGTAGCCGGGTTGACAGAGTGGGCATGGGTAGCAGATGAATAAGTCATGATGTTCTCCACGTAATAACAGTTGATTGATTGTGGCCTACTCTGCTATTTCTTAAAAATGAATAATACTCACCACCTTATTCACAAATCGAGAACGGTATGGACTTAACTCAGCTTGAGATGTTTAACGCAGTCGCACTGACCGGCAGCATTACCCAGGCGGCGCAGAAGGTACACCGGGTGCCGTCAAACCTCACCACCCGCATCCGACAGCTAGAAGCGGATCTCGGCGTGGAACTGTTTATTCGCGAGAATCAGCGCCTGCGGCTTTCCCCCGCCGGGCACAATTTTTTGCGCTACAGCAAGCAGATCCTGGCGCTGGTCGACGAAGCGCGAATGGTCGTCGCCGGGGATGAACCGCAGGGATTATTCTCGCTCGGCGCGCTGGAAAGTACCGCCGCCGTGCGCATTCCGGAAAGTCTGGCGCGGTTTAACCAGCGCTATCCGCGCATTCAGTTTGCGTTATCCACCGGGCCTTCCGGTACGATGATTGACGGCGTGCTTGAGGGGACGCTCAGCGCCGCCTTTGTCGACGGGCCGCTCTCGCACCCGGAACTGGAAGGGATGCCGGTTTACCGGGAAGAGATGATGCTGGTCACCCCTGCGGGTCACGCAGAAGTATCAAAAGCCACGCAGGTGAGCGGCAGCGACGTGTATGCCTTTCGCGCCAACTGTTCTTACCGGCGTCATCTGGAGAGCTGGTTCCATGCCGACCGCGTCACGCCGGGAAGGATCCACGAGATGGAGTCCTATCACGGGATGCTCGCCTGCGTGATTGCCGGGGCAGGCATTGCGCTGATGCCCCGCTCCATGCTGGAGAGCATGCCGGGCCATCATCAGGTGGCGGCGTGGCCGCTGGCGGAAAACTGGCGCTGGCTCACCACCTGGCTGGTGTGGCGACACGGGGCGATGACCCGCCAGCTTGAGGCGTTTATAGGGCTGCTAAACGAACGTCAGCCACCAGCGTCTTCTCCATAAACAGGCTCAGCGGATCCTCATTGTAGGGGGCAAACGCGGCGCGCCGTTCGTATCCACACTGTTGATACAGACGAATGGCGGCGTGTTGTTTGATCCCCGTCTCCAGCCGGACGGTGTGGCAGCAGCGGCTGAGGGCTTCATCTTCCAGCGCCGCCAGTAATTTATCACCCAGCCGTTGCCCGCGATGGGTTGGGTCAATATAGACCCGTTTCATTTCCCCGGTCCCGTCCCCGTTCAAAACGACAGCGCCACACCCGACGGCGTTAAGCTGAGTGTCACGAATAATCATCAGGATCAGCGAGTCGTCCGGCAGTTCGGTTAAATCCAGCAGATGATTACTTTCCGTGGGATAGAGAACGCTTTGATAACGGTCCAGCGCCGTAATCAGGGCGAGAATATCTGGATGATGGGCGGATTCGGCGGTAATAGAATACATGGCAGGCTCCTTGTCGTTTTCGTTCAACATACCGCCCGCCCTGTATTCCGGCGTCATAGTTTTTAATGATGACCGTAATCCTGGAGTCGAAGGAAGATTTTCCCCTTCATATACAGTGTGGCCTGCCCGCCAATCAGCACGCGGTCGCCTTTCAGCTCGCAGCGCAGATCCCCGCCGCGCAAGGAGACCTGGCGGGCCGACATCTGCGTTTTTCCGAGCTTTTCGCTCCAGTACGGGATCAGCATGCTGTGAGCTGATCCCGTCACCGGATCCTCCGGCACCCCTTCCCCCGGGCAGAAGAAGCGGCTGACGAAATCATACTCATCCCCCGGCGCCGTAACGCAGACCATTTTCCCCAGCGGGAGCATGGCCGCGATATCCGGCGTCAGCGCCTCCACCTGCCGCTGGCTGTCGAGCACTACCAGGTAATCACGCCCCACACGCACCTCTTTTGCCGCGTTAATGCCCAGCGCGCTGAACAGCACCGCTGGTGGAGTATCGACCACCTCGGTTGACCACGCCGGGAAATTAAGCGTCAGCCAGTCGCCGCTGCGTTGTACCGTCAGTTCGCCGACAAAGCGCGTGGTGAAGGTGATTTCCGTATGCGGATAATCCAGGTATTCGAAAATAACGTGAGAAGCCGCGAGGGTTGCGTGGCCGCAGAGGTTAATTTCATCCTGCGTGGTAAACCAGCGCAGTTCAAACCCGTTATCCGTTCGGACAAAGAACGCCGTCTCTGACTGATTATGCTGCTTCGCCATCTTCAGCAGCGTCTCATCCGGCAGCCACGCTTCCAACGGACACACCGCCGCCGCATTGCCGCCGAACGCCCTGTCGCTGAAGGCATCTACCAGATAAAAATCAATTTCCTGCATTGAGTTACCGCCTGTTTTTGTTGTGTTGTTCTTTATCTTCGATGAAAACAACCCCGTTCGCTACCGCCGCATGAAGGTAAATCTTGTGATTCATATCACATAACGGTTGAGTTTTCGCCGTTTAAGGCTTTAAGATCGTCTCCTCATCTTTCAGGCAACGAATCCCAGATATCCCTATGACAACACACACGGTTTCCCGCAGGGTCGCGTGGCTACGCGTGGTCACGCTCGCCATCGCAGCGTTTATTTTCAACACCACGGAATTTGTTCCGGTTGGGCTGCTGTCCGACATCGCCGCCAGCTTCCATATGGAAACGGCACAGGTTGGCATTATGTTAACCATCTATGCATGGGTGGTGGCGCTGATGTCGCTGCCGTTTATGCTGCTGACCAGCCAGATGGAACGTCGTAAGCTGCTGATTGGGCTGTTTGTGGTGTTCATTGCCAGCCATGTGCTGTCATTTATGGCATGGAACTTTACCGTGCTGGTCATCAGCCGCGTCGGCATCGCGTTTGCCCATGCCGTTTTCTGGTCGATCACCGCGTCGCTCGCCATTCGTCTGGCCCCGGCGGGAAAACGCGCCCAGGCGCTGAGCCTGATTGCCACCGGAACGGCGCTGGCGATGGTGTTAGGCCTGCCGATCGGGCGCATTGTGGGACAATACTTCGGCTGGCGCACCACCTTCTTTGCCATCGGCATGGGGGCGCTGAGCACCCTGGTGTGTCTGATCAAACTGCTGCCAAAACTGCCCAGCGAACACTCCGGCTCGCTGAAAAGTCTGCCGCTGCTGATGCGTCGACCGGCGCTGATGAGCATCTATCTGCTGACCGTGATTGTGGTGACCGCCCATTACACGGCCTACAGCTATATTGAGCCGTTTGTTCAGGTTGTGGCGGGCTTTAGCGCTAACTTCGCCACCGTTCTGCTGCTGATCCTGGGCGGCGCGGGGATTATCGGCAGCATCCTGTTCGGTAAGCTGGGCAATCAGCACGCGTCTGCGCTGGTAAGCAGTGCGATTGGTCTGCTGCTGGCATGCCTGCTATTACTGATGCCTGCGGCAGGCAGCGAGAGTCATCTGGCGATCCTCAGTCTGTTCTGGGGCGTGGCAATCATGATTATTGGTCTGGGAATGCAGGTCAAAGTGCTGGCGCTGGCCCCGGACGCCACGGACGTAGCGATGTCGCTCTTCTCCGGGATTTTTAATCTGGGGATTGGCGCCGGTGCGCTGGTGGGAAATCAGATCAGCCTGCATGTATCGATGTCGGCCATTGGTTATCTCGGGGCGATTCCGGCGCTGATCGCGCTGATCTGGTCGGTGCTTATCTTCCGTAAATGGCCGGTCGCGATGGAAGAACAGTCCAGCCACGGTTGACGTTTGTTATGCCGGGTGGCGGCTTCCGCCTTACCCGGCCTACGAAGCATTAATATCCGTGTTCTTCATCACCGCCAAGATAACGGAATCTTTCATCTGTCATTTTGGTCTGACAATCATAGATACCGATTCTCGTTGCCAGAGGAGTGGTTGCAGAAGACGCATCGCTTTATATTCATAAGAATTATATCCATTGCGAGTAGGCCGGGTAAGGCG
>NZ_JADBRE010000026.1:35354-109926 GCF_014930525.1 Enterobacter cloacae complex sp. S1 | reverse complement strand
TTCAGGATTTTTTCTCTTCAACCGACCGGGTTGTCTGTGAAGTGATTCACATCCGCCGTGTCGATGGAGGCGCATTATAGGGAGTTCTCCGCAGGCCGCAACCGCTAAATGACAGAAAAATGACTGACTGCTGCATTCCACAGCAAAACCCCGCCTTATACCTTTTTACGCACAGAGTTATCCACAATCTATTGACGATCCCGGTGTGATCCAACGATTTGAACACTATACTAGCGGCAAATATTTCTCTCGCGGGCCAACCTCATGACGACACAACGACTTCAACGTGACTGGCGTATCCCAACCGCCGGGCTCGCCATGCTGGTGTTACTTATGGCAGGTTTTGCACTGCATACGCACTGGAATGCTTTTATTCAGTGGTGCCTCGCCACCCAGATCACCCTGCACCGATATCTGGTGATGTATCTGCTGCAACTTAATAATCATCAGTACAGCGGTGGGCTATGGTTGTTAACCGGTGCGTTTCTTTATGGTGTACTCCATGCCGTTGGACCTGGGCACGGCAAATTTATCGTTACCACGTATCTCACCACCAATAAAGAGAGCCAGCTCGCGGCGCGCGTCGTACCGTTTATCGGTAGCATGATGCAGGGCGTCAGCGCGATCGTCTTTGTCTTTATCCTGGCGGTTGGATTGAACCTCGCGTCAGGAGATATCAGCACCAGCCGTTGGTACGTCGAGAAAATCAGCGCCGTGCTGATTGCCGTCTTCGGCGCGTTTATCATTTATCAGGCGCTCAGCAGCCTGCGTCCGCGCAAAATGGCGATTAGCGCCATCAAGCCGCTTCACCAGCATAATGAACGCTGTGGCTGCGGCCATCACGGCGTAGGGGTGGATCTGACTAAAAGCGACTGGAAAACCCGTCTGGGCGTGGTGCTGGCCATTGGCGCACGCCCGTGCAGCGGGGCAATTATGATCCTGATGTTCTCGAATGCGCTCGGTATTATTAGATGGGGGATTGCTGCTGTGATGACAATGTCGCTGGGCACGGCGCTGTCGATTATGGGGCTGTCGCTGGCAGTACGTTACGCGCGGGAACGCACAGTAGCCTGGTTTGGCGGCGGCACGTCCCTGAACTGGGTAATGCCGATGGTCAAAATTGCCGGAGGGATTGTTCTGATGCTGTTCGCGACGATCCTGTTCCTGACGGTGATCCCCGTCAGCGCCGGCGGCGACTATATTGCCGCAGGATGCTAATAAAAGAAAACCCGCCAGCGGCGGGTTTTTTTATCACTCGTTAATTCGCGGATGCTGATCGACAAGGCGAGAGCGTTTTGTCTGGAGCGCCTCAATCTCTGCGTCAATATCTTCAATCTTCTGCTCTACATTATCGTAGTGCTCACGCAGGATCTCTTTCGCTTCCTGAATATCAGACGCCGCAGGCGTTGCCCCTTTCAACGGACGATTCGCCGTCTCCTTCATGGTAATACCGGTAATCAGGCCGATCACCGCAATGACCATCAGATAGTAAGCAGGCATCATCAGGTTCTGCGTGCTCTCCACCAGTGAAGCAGCAAGCGTCGGCGTCAGGCCCGCAATCAGAACGGAGATATTAAAGGCTGCCGCCAGCGCACTGTAGCGAATATGCGTCGGGAACATTGCCGGCAGCGTAGAAGCCATCACCCCGATGAAGCAGTTGAGGATCACCGCCAGCATCAGCAGACCGGCGAAAATCAGCCCCAGCACATTGCTGTTAATCAGAATAAAGGCCGGGATTGCCAGTGCGAACAGGGCGACGCTGCCGAGAATAATGAATGGCTTACGGCCAAAGCGGTCGCTCAGCAGACCCATAATCGGCTGCACAAACAGCATACCCACCATGATGGCGATAATAATCAGCACACCGTGGTCTTCCGAGTAGTGCAGGTTATGCGACAGGTAGCTCGGCATGTAGGTCAACAGCATGTAATAGGTCACGTTGGTGGAAATCACCAGACCAATACAGGTCAGCAGGCTGCGCCAGTGTTTGGTCGCAATCTCCTTGAACGACACTTTCGGGCCATCCTGTAACCCTTCACGGTCACCCTGCTCCAGCTTTTCGACGTGCTGCTGGAACGCAGGCGTCTCTTCCAGGGCGTGACGCAGGTAAAGCCCTATGATGCCCAGCGGCAGCGCCAGGAAGAACGGAATACGCCAGCCCCAGTCAAGGAAGTTCTCTTCACCCACGACGGTTGAGATCAGAACCACAACCCCCGCGCCCATGACAAAACCGGCAATCGAACCAAAGTCCAGCCAGCTGCCCATAAAGCCACGTTTACGGTCCGGAGAATATTCAGCGACAAAAATCGATGCGCCGGTATATTCGCCGCCAACGGAGAAGCCCTGCGCCATCTTACAGATCAACAGCAGAATCGGCGCCCATATACCAATAGTTGCATACGACGGAATAAGGCCGATACAGAATGTACTTATCGACATGATGACAATGGTAATAGCCAGGATCTTCTGGCGACCATATTTATCACCCAGCATGCCGAAGAAAAGGCCACCGAGAGGACGAATCAGGAAGGGAACGGAGAACGTACCCAGCGCAGCAATCATCTGCAAGCTGGGATCGGCACCAGGGAAGAACACTTTACCAAGTGCATAGGCCACAAAGCCGTAAACACCAAAATCGAACCACTCCATCGCATTACCGAGCGAGGCCGCTGTAATCGCTTTGCGCAGTTTCGCGTCATCAATAATGGTGACATCGCGCAGCGTGATGGGTTTTACTTTTTTCCTTCTAAGCATAGCTTTCCTCGTAGACTCAGCCCTGTCCGTTTCACAGCGCATTTTACAAGCTGTGAACCAGAGACCCGCTCCATGCGAATCTCCTTATTCAAGCGTAGCAGGTTTACTTACATTGACGTTTTACCTCAATACAACCGAACCTGTTGACGCCTGTCTGGGCAGTTAAAGACCTTTTTACCCTACCAGCGTTTATATATGTGATCAACTTCACACATATTTTTCCTGTTCGTAAGTTGCCTTCAGCTTCTGTCAATTCACGATAAATAAGGTCACTCTTAACTCCCTTATCAAACAGATCTTAACGCCCGTTATTATTCCTCCCCAAACAAAATGCAAGCACATTTCTTCACAGCGAATTTACACAAAATTCAATTATTAACAGTGGGCAATCCTGTTTACATTCAATATGTGACGAAGATAACTAAAACAGCGTTTTATTTTCATTGAATCACAATTCCAAAGATCGCATGATAAATCCGAACACGATATCCCAGCAGCTTTCAAATGAAGGAATGCTGAACACCTGAATTTCGCTCTACAGCATAAATAACGAATCGATTGGCCCCAAAAAAGGCAATCGTTTGAATTTGTTGATCTATTTTTTGAGCTTTCCGCCAGCCATGCGGACGAGATGTGAGGGTTAATGATGAAGATTAAAGCAACAATAGAACGCATCCCGGGCGGGATGATGCTGGTCCCGCTGGTACTTGGCGCGATATTAAATACGCTAGCCCCGAATACCGGTGCTTATTTTGGCGGTTTTACAAAAGGTATGATTACCGGAACGGTACCGATTCTGGCAGTCTGGTTCTTTTGCATCGGCGCATCTATTAACTTGCGTGCAACAGGTACGGTATTACGTAAATCAGGGACGCTGGTCATTACTAAAATTGCGGTCGCCTGGGTTGTTGCCATGATCTGTGCAATGTTCATTCCGGAGAATGGAATTCAGACCGGCTTCTTCGCCGGATTATCCGTTCTGGCCATAGTCTCAGCAATGGATATGACCAACGGCGGTCTCTATGCCAGCCTGATGAATCAATATGGCACCAAAGAAGAATCGGGCGCGTTCGTGCTGATGTCCCTGGAGTCGGGTCCGCTGATGACGATGTTGATTCTGGGTTCTGCCGGCCTTGCCTCTTTTGAACCACACCATTTTGTCGGGGCGATCCTGCCGTTCCTGATTGGTTTTGCGCTGGGCAACCTCGATCACGATCTGCGTGATTTCTTCAGCAAAGCCACCCCGGTACTGATCCCGTTCTTCGGCTTCGCGTTGGGCAATACCATCAACCTGAACGTGATTCTGGAAACCGGCCTGCTGGGCATTGTGCTGGGTGTTGCCGTCATCGTCATCACGGGTATTCCACTGATTATCGCAGACCGCGTCATCGGGGGCGGCAACGGAACCGCGGGCGTGGCCGCCTCTTCGGCCGCAGGCGCTGCGGTAGCCAACCCGGTGATTATCGCCCAGATTAACCCGGCCTTTGAACCCGTGGCCGCTTCCGCCACGGCTCTGGTTGCCGCCAGCGTGATTGTGACGGCAATTCTGGTCCCTGTCATCACGGCACTGTATGCCAGACGCTTTGGGCATGTGCCTGAGTCCCGGACAGAACCTGAAGCGGTAGAAATGCCCCACTAACCCTTTCGCCCCCTCCTTAAAAAGAGGGGGCAATCACGTACCGAATATCTCTTCCACCATGCCATCCACCAGCCGTTTTGCCGAACAGAGTCTCGGCATCCCCAGCGCGACCGTTTGCCAGCTCTGCGTCACTGACCAGCTCACCGGATGTTTATCCGCCTGACACCAGTCCCCCAGCCAGCCCAGCATATCTTTATAATCAATCAGACCGGGAGAAGCGGACATCGTCAGCCACTGATGGTAAAAATGCCGGGTGGTAGGAGAAGCATTAATTCCCTGTGCCAGATAGTTTGCGGCCATGCTGCGCAAATTATCTTTCAGCATGGCCGCCACATCGCTATTCGCCAGACGGCAGGCATCGCCAAACGCCCCCCAGCGCAACTCTTCCAGCACGATAAAGCAGCGGCCAGCCAGCGACCAGCCGTCATACTGCCCGGCTCGCCAGCGGGTAAAAATTTGCTCGCTGTGCTCACCCGCCTGAACCGTCAGGCCGCGCTGCGCGAGCGCTTTCTCTTTATAGGCGGCACGCTGGTTGAAATGTGCGGAGAGCTCCTCGTACTGCTGCAACAATCCGGGTGGTTGAGGGAGGCGTGGATTCACCTGCTGGCGCAGGGCTACCAGCCTGTCGGACATACGGGTCAGCGCAAGGTGTCCGGGGTCGAGCATACCGGCCAGTTTCTCCGCCAGACCCAGCCGCAGCGCTGCATTTTCGTTGAGCATTCCCGCCATTGCCCACGGCCGCAGCCGGGTCTGCGTAATGATCTCCTGCGTCAAACGCTCACGAAATTGCAGTTGCTGTGGCCCCAGGAGGGAGTGACGTGAAGCATCCGCCCCCTGGACCAAATCGACCATAAATTTTGGATGAATACACTCCAGCGTCCGCCCGGGACCGTCCAGTAGCTGTGTTGTCATGGTTGCTCTGCCGCGAATAAGGTTTGAATATCATCGCGTAACAGTCGGGTATCTTCCTGAATCCACGCCGCAGTAGTCATACTTTGCTTCAACAACTGGCTAAGCGCCCGGGTTGAATGTTCATTCTGCTGCCGCACGGCAAGGCTATCACGCAAGCTTTCCTGTAACCCGGTCAGGCACAACGAAAACTCTGCAAAGAACGTTGCCATACCTGCCGTAACAGAGACATCGACCTGCGCGGCCAAAGCTTTACGTATTTGATCGCAAAACTGATCGATATGTTGCGTAAATTTGCCATGAAGCTGAACGATGTCGATGATATAGCGTGTGCGCGTCACGACATACTCTTCCCAGCCCCAGCCGGGATTATTGAGCCAGCGCGAGACGGTATTACGTACGCTGCCTGCCCCTGCTGGCTGACTGGCGGGAGGGGTGTCCTGCACAATGGCATCATTAAATAAGCCGCGCGTATTGAAATTAAGCTGGTTTGCCTGAAACGCCGGGAAGCTAATCCGCGCCCGAAATCCGGCATGACTGAGCTGCTCCTTAATTCGCGTCTCGATGGGTCGCATCGCCTCATTCAACGATCGGGCGAGCGTAGACTCCAGCTGATCGAAGCGTAACGCCAGCTCCCGGCCAATTCTGCTCTGCGCATTCAGCATAATCTGCTCGCATGACGATCGGATCTTGCTCAGGACAATCTGCGCCTGCCCTTCATCGTCAAGCACCAGCTGCTGGATCGCATCCGCGTCGTCTGCACGCAAACTGGATGGCTCGCGCCCTGCTAAATCAAGAATAGACGGGCGGCTAAAAATGTCGCCCAGCGCCTGGTGAAGTTCACCTTTCTGGCGAAGCAGGAATGCATCCGTTGCGTTAAGCGCCTCTTCAACTTCATGCTGGACCTCATCGCTCACCACGCTCTGCCGCTGACGCAGCATCGTCATATCCTCTTCCAGGCGCGCAATATTCAGCTCCAGCTCATCAAAAGCGACCGTCAGTCCCTGATGGCGAAAATCCAGGTATTCTCTGGCATTTTGCGCATAGTTCAGCAGCTTATGCGATGCCGACCGCAAAGCGAACAGCGAGGCGTTGGCGTAAGCCGCGTAAATCAGTTTGCGGATGGGCTGTTCGAACAGCGAATCCTCCCACAGCAGATCCGCCGCATGGCGAATATGGTCAATATCGTCCAGGTCGGCCGTTCGCCAGCGGCGGCCCAGCGCGGCCTCGGCAAAATCCTGTACCCAACGCTGATCCTGATGATCGGGAAGGCGCCCATGAACGTTCATCTCATAGCGGGCGCGGTTTGCCAGATAGGCCCACATAGAAGAGACCGGATAAATTTGCCCTGGAGAAATATTTCCTTTCATCAGCGTGCCGGAAATCATCGCCCGCACCTGCTCTTCATCGTCGCTGTTACGATCTTTCTGATCGAATTTGTTGACCAGGGCGTAAAGCGGTACGGATTTGCCGGCAGCCGAAATTGCCTGACGAACCTCCGCATCAGAAATAGATTTAAGCTGTGTATAGTCCATCACCGCCAGCACGGCGGAGGCGCGCGCCAGCTGCTCGCTGAGCATTTTTTGCAGGTGCGGCTGACCGGCCTCGTTCGGCCCCGGCGTGTCGAGCAGCGTCAGTTGCCCCAGGTGCGCATCCAGACCGGCGAGATGCACAAACTCCACCTCAATCACCGGAATATGTTCTATCGCGGCATACTCAGAGAACGGAAACTCCACGCCCAGCGCCTGAGACAGCCGCACCAGATCGTTCAGGCTTTTCAGACAATGAAAGATGGGCTCCGCGCCCAGGTGATGTTTTTCAAACGCCTCACCTCTTTCTATGCGCTCCAGCAGCGTATTCATGTCCTTGTCGATTTCCAGACGCCGCGCCAGCTTGCCGCGATCTTTATCGCACAGTTTTTTCTGCAACTGGGTAATCAGGGTATCGATGGGCGAAACGTGCAAAAAATGCAGCACCGGCTCCTTCTGGCCCGGCGTATGGCGGATCAGCGTGGGAAGTGCCGTCATCGGACGATTGCGGTTCGGCAGCACTTCCGTGCCCACAATCGCATTAATGGTGGTCGATTTTCCCGCTTTCATGGTACCCACAATCGCCAGCACCATTTCGAGGCGGGTTATTTTGCGTAATTCGTTATTCAGCATCGCCTGCTGAGCGTCGACACCCCGTGCGCTAAAATGTAACGGCAAAACGTTGTTATTAACGCCGCTCATCGTAGCGGCTGTGCTATCCAGCTTTGCAATCGGCATAGATTTTAATGAATCAAGATTGTTCAGAGCGAGCTGTAACAATCGTTCAGCTTCCTGGCTTAATTCAAATATGGTCTGTGTGTGCATGATAAAAGCCTTCCCTTAACGCAAATTTATTACTTTTATTAAGCCACGATGTTTTAATTATACTTTTCAGGCTTATATGATCACGTATGGAAAACATGTTCATTTAATGCAACCAACTGAAGATAATGAGAATTTAAAAACCACCCTCGTAATACGTGTAAAACATCCCCTGGCCAGAAAGCCAAAAGTGAATAGACAAAACGCATTTTCAGGAAACATCAGGATATATCATCGTTATTTACCCACCAAAAAAGAGAGGTATTCCCTGGCGCCAAAAGATGTATGGCGTCAGAAAAGGATAGATAAATAACGGCTTGTTCCTTCACCTTATCCGAAATGGCACAACGTAGCAATTTGCTGTAATAAAATATTCGATACATTTAGCATGATTACGATCTCTGCCGTTCAGGGCTTAAGCTTCCCTTAATTCACTGACAGTTCGTGTCATCGCTTGCGCATTTATGCGCTATTTTTATAAAACAATATCACCGACAAAAGTGGGGATTTGCGTTATACTCGCTGCCTTTTTCGGCACACTGCCGTCATTTAGCTGGCGTTTTCCAGCGTGTTAAAACTTTTGAGGATACCAACATGCAACTTCCACACTGCCCGAAATGCAATTCTGAATACACCTATGAAGACAATGGCATGTTCGTTTGCCCGGAATGCGCCCATGAATGGAACGATGCGGAGCCTGCACAGGACAGCGATGCGCTGATCGTGAAAGACGCGAACGGCAACCTGCTGGCAGACGGCGACAGCGTTACCGTTGTGAAAGATCTGAAGGTAAAAGGCAGTTCCTCCATGCTGAAGATCGGCACTAAAGTCAAAAATATCCGTCTGGTTGAAGGCGATCATAATATCGACTGCAAAATTGACGGCTTCGGTCCGATGAAACTGAAATCTGAGTTCGTGAAAAAGAACTGATTGTCCCGCCCGGTAACGCTTCGCTTACCGGGCGTTCGGGAACTACACTTAACGGGCTTTTCTTACGTGAGGTAAAGATTATGCCGTTAAGTCCCTACATCTCTTTCGCCGGCAACTGTGCGGAGGCGACCGCCTTCTATCAGCAGGCCGTTGGCGCAGAACTCCTCTACAAAATCACCTTCGGTGAAATGCCCAAAGACGAAAACAGCGAAGAAGGCTGTCCGTCAGGCATGAACTTCCCGGATACCGCCATCGCCCACTCTAATGTCCGCATTGCCGGCAGCGATATCATGATGAGCGATGGTCTGCCACCCGGTAGCAGCACGCAGTACGCCGGATTTACGCTGGTGCTCGACACGCAGGACGTGGATGAAGGCAAACGCTGGTTCGACAACCTCTCTGATGGCGGCAATGTCGAAATGGCCTGGCAGGAGACTTTCTGGGCGCACGGATTCGGGAAAGTCACCGATAAATACGGCGTGCCGTGGATGATTAACGTCGTTAAATCGTAGGCCGCATAAGCGCAGCGCATCCGGCAACAGCGCCCGGAGACGCTGCGCTGACCGGGCCTACGGTGATTGTCATCAAACTCCCCTCAACTCTTCAAACTCCCGCAACCAACGCTTAACCTGAATGTCATATTGATGCGCCAGCATGAGGCCACATTTATCGTGAGGCCCGGCACATGCAAACTGTCATTCGCGTCGAGAAACTGAGCAAAACCTTCCATCACAACAAGGCGCTGCATGCCGTTGATCTGACCGTCCAGCAGGGCGAAATGGTGGCGCTGTTGGGGCCGTCTGGTTCAGGTAAATCAACCCTTCTTCGTCACTTGAGCGGCCTGATTACCTGTGACAAAACGCCGGAAAGCCGCGTCGAACTGCTGGGGAACACCGTGCAACATGCGGGCCGTCTGTCGAGCGATATTCGCAAAAGCCGCGCCCAGACGGGCTATATCTTTCAGCAGTTCAACCTGGTGAACCGCCTGACCGTGCTCGAGAACGTGCTGATTGGCGCGCTCGGCAGCACCCCGTTCTGGCGCACCTGCCTGCGCTGGTTCTCCCCATCCCAGAAGCAAGAAGCCTTACAGGCGCTGACCCGCGTCGGCATGGCGCATTTCGCCCACCAGCGCGTCTCCACGCTCTCCGGCGGACAGCAGCAGCGCGTCGCCATCGCCCGCGCCCTGATGCAGAAAGCCAAAATCATTCTGGCCGATGAACCTATCGCCTCGCTGGATCCGGAATCGGCCCGCATCGTGATGGAAACCCTGCGCGACATCAACCAGAACGACGGCATCACCGTGGTGGTGACGCTGCATCAGGTGGATTACGCCCTGCGCTACTGCGAGCGCATCGTCGCCCTGCGTCAGGGCCATGTGTTCTTTGATGGCGCAAGCCACCAGTTTGATAACGAACGTTTTGATCATCTCTACCGCAGCGTAAACCGCGTCGAAGAGCGCGCGCAGGCTGCTTAACGTCCCCATAACGAGGAATGGACATGAACTACAAAGCCGTTGCCGCGCTGGCCTTCACCAGCATGTTCAGCATCAGCACCCTGCTAAGCCCTGCTTACGCTGAGGAACAGGAAAAAGCGCTGAACTTTGGCATCATTTCAACGGAATCACAGCAAAACCTGAAGCCGCAGTGGGAACCGTTCCTGAAAGATATGGAAACCAAACTGGGGATCAAAGTAAACGCCTTCTTCGCCCCGGACTACGCGGGCATCATTCAGGGAATGCGCTTCAACAAAGTCGACATCGCCTGGTATGGCAACCTCTCTGCTATGGAAGCGGTAGATCGCGCGAACGGCCAGGTCTTCGCCCAGACCGTTGCGGCAGACGGCTCCCCGGGCTACTGGAGCGTGCTGATCGTTAACAAAGACAGCCCGATCAACAATCTCAACGACATGCTCGCCAAACGCAAAGAGCTGACCTTTGGTAACGGCGACCCGAACTCCACTTCCGGCTTCCTCGTCCCTGGCTACTACGTCTTCGCGAAAAACAACGTCTCCGCCAGCGACTTTAAGCGCACGGTCAACGCCAGCCACGAAACCAACGCCCTGGCCGTGGCGAATAAGCAGGTTGACGTCGCCACCAACAACACTGAAAACCTCGACAAGCTGAAGACCTCCGCGCCGGACAAGCTGAAGGAAATCAAGGTTATCTGGAAATCGCCGCTGATCCCGGGCGACCCGATCGTGTGGCGCAAAAACCTCTCCGAGAGCACCAAGGACAAGGTCTACGACTTCTTTATGAACTACGGCAAAACGCCGGAAGAGAAAGCGGTTCTGGCGCGTCTGGGCTGGGCGCCGTTCCGCGCGTCCAGCGATTTGCAGCTGGTGCCGATTCGCCAGCTGGCGCTGTTCAAGCAGATGCAGGGCGTGAAGGACAACAAAGGTCTGAAGGAAGAAGAGAAGACCAGCAAAGTGTCGGAAATTCAGGCGCAACTGGACGATCTCGACCGCCTGACCGCCGCGCTCGGCGCCATGACCAGCGTGAATAAAGCGGTGCAGTAACTTACGTCCCCTCTCCCTTGAGGGAGAGGGTTAGGGTGAGGGGGAAATGCGCACGCTGATGCCCTCACCCCGGCCCTCTCCCACAGGGAGAGGGGGAACAGATCGTAGGCCGGATAAGCGTAGCGCCATCCGGCACACAAAGACCCGCGGAGTAAAACATGCAAACCATCACCCTCCCGCCGCCAAAGCGCAGCTGGTTCTCGCTCATAAGCTGGGCCGTTCTGCTGGCGGTGCTGGTTATCTCCTGGAAGGGCGCGGAGATGGATCCGCTGCTGCTCTTCAAAGATTCCGGCAACATGGCGACCTTCGCCGCCGACTTCTTCCCGCCGGACTTCAGCCAGTGGCAGGACTACCTCAGCGAAATGGCGGTCACCCTGCAAATTGCCGTCTGGGGCACCGCGCTTGCCGTCATTCTCTCCATTCCGTTTGGCCTGATGAGCGCCGAAAACATCGTGCCGTGGTGGATCTACCAGCCGATGCGTCGCCTGATGGACGCCTGTCGCGCCATCAACGAAATGGTCTTTGCGATGCTGTTCGTGGTCGCCGTCGGCCTGGGCCCGTTCGCGGGCGTGATGGCGCTGTTCATCCACACCACCGGCGTGCTCTCCAAGCTGCTCTCCGAAGCGGTTGAAGCCATCGAGCCCGGCCCGGTGGAAGGCATCCGCGCAACCGGAGCGAACAAAATCGAAGAGATCCTGTACGGCGTCCTGCCGCAGGTGATGCCGCTGCTCATCTCCTACTCCCTGTACCGCTTCGAGTCCAACGTTCGCTCCGCCACCGTGGTCGGCATGGTGGGCGCAGGCGGCATTGGCGTCACCCTGTGGGAAGCCATTCGTGGTTTCCAGTTCCAGCAAACCTGCGCCCTGATGGTGCTCATCATTGTCACCGTCAGCCTGCTGGATTTCCTCTCTCAACGTTTGCGTAAGCACTTCATCTGAGAAGCGAGGCTTTGATTTGTATGCACTTATCCAGACATCCGACCAGTTACCCCACCCGCTGGCAAGAGATTGCGGCAAAGCTCGAAGTGGAGCTGCGCACGCACTACCGCTGCGGAGACTACCTGCCCGCCGAGCAGCAGCTTGCCGACCGCTACGAAGTGAATCGCCACACCCTGCGTCGCGCCATCGATCAACTGGTGGAGCGCGGCTGGGTCCAGCGCCGTCAGGGCGTCGGCGTACTGGTGCTGATGCGTCCGTTCGACTACCCGCTCAATGCCCAGGCGCGTTTTAGCCAGAACCTGCTCGATCAGGGCAGCCACCCCACCAGCGAAAAGCTGCTGTCAGTCCTGCGCCCCGCCTCCCGCCACGTGGCGGACGCGCTGGGGATTCAGGAGGGCGACAACGTCGTTCACCTGCGCACGTTGCGCCGGGTGAACGGCGTGGCGGTCTGTCAGATCGACCACTACTTCGCGGACCTCACCCTCTGGCCCGTGCTTCAACATTTCGCCAGCGGTTCCCTGCATGATTTTCTTCAGGACGCGACGGGTATCGCGCTCAAACGCACCCAGACGCGCATCAGCGCCCGCCGCGCGCAGGCGAAAGAGAGCAAGGTGCTGGAGATCCCCAACATGGCCCCGCTGCTCTGCGTGCGCACCCTCAACCACCGTGACGGCGACGTCAACGCAACGGAATACTCCGTCAGCCTGACCCGCGCCGACATGATTGAATTTACCATGGAGCACTGAATGCACTTCGACACCTCCACTCGTCAGCGCTGGATGCGCGTGCTGGCCCACAGCCAGCCTGATGCGCTGGCTGCCCGCATGAGCACGCTCGGCCTGACGCCGGACTACGACACGATCCGCGCGCCGGAGATCGGCCTGGTGCAGATCCAGGCACGCATGGGCGGCACCGGCGAGCGCTTCTTCGCCGGCGATGCCACCCTCACCCGCGCGGTGATCCGCCTGAAAAGCGGCACGCTAGGCTACGGCTACGTACTTGGGCGCGACAAAACGCACGCCGAGCGCTGCGCAGCGATCGACGCGCTTTTACAGGAACAGCCGCATTTTCAGACGTTAATGGAAACCCTTATTGCCCCGCTGGAAGCCGACCGCGCCGCACGCCTTGCCGCGCGTCAGGCCGAAGTGAATACCAGCCGTGTCGACTTCTTTACGCTCGTTCGCGGAGACAACGCATGACGCTTCAACCTGCTTTTACCCTGGCCGTCCAGGATGCCCAACAGAGTTTCCGTCGCCTGCTGAAAGCCATGAGCGAGCCGGGCGTCATTGTCTCGCTGCACCAGCTCTCCCAGGGCTGGCTGCCGCTGAACCTCGCCTCGACCAGCGTGCTGCTGACCCTGGCGGACAACGACACCCCGGTATGGCTGTCAGGCGCATTGCTGAACGATATCGCCAGCCAGAACCTACGCTTTCACACCAACGCGCCGCTGGTCGAGCAGCCCCAGCAGGCGGTCTTCGCCGTGGCCGACGAGCAAATCAGCCACGAACAGCTTAACGCCCTAAGCGAAGGCAGCGCCGTCGCACCAGAAACCAGCGCTACGCTGATTTTGCAGGTCTCCAGCCTGAGCGGTGGCCGCATGCTGCGCCTGACGGGTGCAGGGATTGCCGACGAGCGGATGGTCGCCCCCCAGCTGCCGGAGTGCATCATTCATGAGCTGACCGAGCGCCCGCATCCGTTCCCGCTCGGTATCGACCTGCTCCTGACCTGCGGCGAGCGCCTGCTGGCGATCCCGAGAACCACTCACGTGGAGGTGTGCTGATGTACGTTGCCGTCAAAGGGGGCGAGAAGGCGATCGCCGCCGCCCATGCCTTGCAGGCGCACAGACGCCGGGGGGATGACGCCCTTCCCGAGCTGAGCGTCGCCCAGATTGAACAGCAGTTAAACCTGGCCGTCGACCGCGTGATGACCGAAGGCGGCATCGCGGACCGCGAACTGGCGGCGCTGGCGCTGAAACAGGCCAGCGGCGATAACGTGGAAGCCATCTTCCTGCTGCGCGCTTACCGCACTACGCTTGCGAAGCTGGCGGTTAGCGAGCCGGTGAATACGGCGGAAATGCGATTAGAGCGCCGTATTTCTGCGGTGTACAAAGATATTCCTGGCGGCCAGCTGCTTGGTCCGACCTACGACTACACCCATCGCCTGCTGGACTTCACTCTGCTGGCGAACGGTGAAACACCGCAGCTCAGCGTCTCTGACGCTGAACAAGACGCCTCCCCGCACGTCTTTAGCCTGCTGGCAAACCAGGGGCTGGCGAAGGCGGAAGAGGACACCGGCAGCACACCGGATGACATCACCCGCACGCCGCCGGTCTATCCCTGTTCGCGCTCGTCCCGCCTGCAACAGCTGATGCGCGGTGACGAAGGGTATCTGCTGGCGCTGGCCTACTCCACGCAGCGCGGCTACGGGCGCAACCACCCGTTCGCGGCAGAGATCCGCAGCGGTTATATCGACATTGAAATCGTGCCGGAAGAGCTGGGTTTTGCGGTGAACATCGGCGAACTGCTGATGACCGAGTGCGAAATGGTCAACGGTTTTGTCGCGCCAGAGAATGAAGATCCGCACTTTACCCGCGGCTACGGGCTGGTGTATGGCCTGAGCGAGCGCAAGGCGATGGCGATGGCGCTGGTTGACCGTGCGCTCCAGGCGCCGGACTACGGCGAGCATATTGCAGGCCCGGCACAGGACGAAGAGTTCGTGCTGGCCCACGCGGATAACGTTGAGGCCGCCGGCTTTGTCTCGCACCTCAAGCTGCCGCACTACGTCGATTTCCAGGCCGAACTGGAACTGCTGAAACGCCTGCAACGGGAGCGCGCCAATGTCTAACTTAAGCGGCTACAACTTTGCCTATCTGGACGAACAAACTAAACGCATGATCCGCCGCGCCATCCTGAAGGCAGTGGCGATCCCCGGCTACCAGGTGCCATTCGGCGGCCGCGAAATGCCAATGCCCTACGGCTGGGGCACCGGCGGTATTCAGATCACCGCCAGCGTGATCGGCGAAGCGGACGTGCTTAAGGTCATTGACCAGGGGGCAGACGACACCACCAACGCCGTGTCGATCCGCAACTTCTTTAAGCGCGTAACGGGCGTTAATACTACCGAAAAAACCGAAGACGCGACGCTGATCCAGACCCGTCACCGCATTCCGGAGACCCCGCTGACTGAAGATCAGATTTTGATTTTCCAGGTGCCGATCCCGGAGCCGCTGCGTTTTATTGAGCCGCGGGAAACCGAAACCCGCACCATGCACGCCCTGGAAGAGTACGGGATCATGCAGGTTAAACTGTATGAGGACATCGCCCGCTTCGGCCATATCGCCACCACCTACGCCTACCCGGTGAAGGTGAACGGCCGCTACGTGATGGACCCGTCGCCGATCCCGAAATTCGATAACCCGAAGATGGACATGATGCCCGCCCTGCAACTTTTTGGCGCCGGACGTGAAAAACGCATCTACGCCGTACCGCCGTACACCCGTGTGGAGAGCCTGGATTTTGACGATCACCCGTTTACGGTGCAGGAGTGGGACGAGCCGTGCGCCATCTGCGGTTCGAAGCATAGCTATCTGGATGAAGTGGTGCTGGACGACACGGGCAAACGGATGTTTGTCTGCTCCGACACCGATTACTGCCGCCAACAGAGCGAGGCGAACAGCCAATGAAACCGCTGCTTTCGGTTAATAACCTGACTCACCTTTATGCGCCGGGCAAAGGCTTTAGCGACGTGTCGTTTGAGCTGTGGCCGGGCGAAGTGCTGGGCATTGTCGGCGAGTCCGGCTCCGGTAAAACCACCCTGCTGAAGTCCATCTCCGCGCGCCTGACGCCGCAGAATGGCGACATTTTGTATGAGGGCGTGTCGCTGTATGGCATGAGTGAAGCCGATCGCCGCCGCCTGCTGCGCACCGAGTGGGGCGTGGTGCACCAGCACCCGATGGATGGCCTGCGCCGCCAGGTGTCGGCGGGGGGCAACATCGGCGAACGGCTGATGGCCACCGGCGCGCGCCACTACGGCAACATCCGCGCCACGGCGCAGCACTGGCTGGAAGAGGTTGAAATTCCCGCCTCGCGCATCGACGACCTGCCGACCACCTTCTCCGGCGGCATGCAGCAGCGTTTACAGATTGCCCGCAATCTCGTCACCCATCCGAAGCTGGTGTTTATGGATGAACCGACCGGCGGGCTGGACGTCTCTGTACAGGCTCGCCTGCTCGACCTGCTGCGCGGCCTGGTGGTGGAGCTAAACCTGGCGGTGGTGATTGTCACCCACGATTTAGGCGTCGCGCGCCTGCTGGCGGACCGCTTGCTGGTGATGAAGCAGGGTCAGGTGGTGGAAAGTGGGTTAACCGACCGCGTGCTCGACGATCCCCATCATCCGTATACCCAGCTGCTGGTGTCGTCCGTATTGCAGAACTGAGGGCGCGGTTGCCGGGTGGCGCTGCGCTTACCCGGCCTACGAACACCGCACTTTGTAGGCCGGGTAAGGCGAAGCCGCCACCCGGCAAAACGAACACCGCACCCGTAGGCCGGGTAAGGCGAAGCCGCCACCCGGCAAAACGAATCGCGAGGCCAAAATGATCCACGTTGAAAATGTCAGTAAAACCTTTGTGCTCCACCAGCAAAACGGCGTCCGCCTGCCGGTACTGCAAAATGCCTCGTTAGAGGTCAGCAACGGCGAATGCGTGGTGCTGCATGGCCATTCCGGCAGCGGAAAATCCACCCTGCTGCGCTCCCTGTATGCCAACTACCTGCCGGACGAAGGCCATATTCATATTCGCCATAACAATGAATGGGTCGATCTGGTTCAGGCTCCCGCGCGCAAAGTGCTGGAAGTGCGCCGCTCGACGATCGGCTGGGTCAGCCAGTTCCTGCGAGTGATCCCGCGGATCTCCGCCCTGGACGTGGTCATGCAACCCCTGCTGGATCTCGGCGTGCCGCGCGAAACCTGCGCCGCTAAAGCCGCCAGCCTGCTGACGCGCCTCAACGTACCGGAGCGTCTGTGGCACCTCGCCCCGTCGACCTTTTCCGGCGGCGAGCAGCAGCGCGTCAACATCGCCCGCGGCTTTATCGTCGATTACCCGATTTTACTCCTGGATGAACCCACCGCCTCGCTCGACAGTAAGAACAGCGCAGCGGTGATGGAACTGATCGAACAGGCCAAAGCGCGCGGCGCGGCGATCGTCGGGATCTTCCACGACGCCGCCGTACGCCAACGCGTGGCGGACAGACTGCACCCGATGGGGACAAACGTATGATTATCAATAATGTCAGGCTGGTGCTGGAAAATGAGGTCGTGAACGGCTCGGTTGAGGTGCGGGACGGTGTCATCCGCGCCTTTGCCGAAACCCGGAGCCGCACTCCTGAAGCGATGGACGGCGAAGGCGGCTGGCTGCTGCCGGGGCTGATTGAGCTGCATACCGATAATCTCGATAAATTCTTCACCCCGCGCCCAAAGGTGGACTGGCCTGCTCATTCAGCGATGAGCAGCCACGACGCGCTGATGGTCGCCAGCGGCATCACCACGGTGCTGGACGCGGTGGCGATTGGCGACGTGCGCGACGGCGGCGATCGCCTGGAGAACCTGGAGAAGATGATCAACGCCGTGGAGGAGACGCAAAAGCGCGGCCTCAACCGCGCCGAGCACCGCCTGCACCTGCGCTGCGAGCTGCCGCACCACACCACCCTGCCGCTGTTTGAGAAGCTGGTGGGCCGCGAGCCGGTCTCGCTGGTTTCCCTGATGGATCACTCGCCGGGGCAGCGCCAGTTCGCCAACATTGAAAAGTATCGCGAATACTATCAGGGCAAATATTCGCTCAACGACGCGGAGATGGCGCGCTACGAAGAAGAGCAGCTCCAGCTTGCGGCCCAGTGGTCGCAGCCGAATCGCCTCTCCATTGCCGCGATGTGCCGGGACCGGAATATTGCCCTGGCCAGCCATGACGACGCCACGCACGATCACGTGCGCGAATCCCACCAGCTTGGCAGCGTGATAGCTGAATTTCCCACCACGTTTGAAGCGGCAGAGGCATCGCGTAAGCACGGCATGAACGTCCTGATGGGCGCGCCAAATATCGTGCGCGGCGGATCGCACTCCGGCAACGTGGCGGCAAGCAGGCTCGCCTCGCTCGGCCTGCTGGATATCCTCTCCTCTGACTATTACCCCGCCAGCCTGCTGGACGCGGCCTTCCGCGTCGCGGACGACGAGAACAACAGCTTCACGCTGCCACAGGCGATTCGCCTGGTGACGAAAAACCCGGCCAGCGCGCTTAATCTTCACGATCGCGGTGAAATTGCCGAGGGGAAACGGGCCGATCTGGTGCTCGCCCACCGTAAGGGCGAGCACATTCATATCGACCACGTCTGGCGTCAGGGAAAAAGGGTATTCTGATGGGAAGACTCATCTGGTTAATGGGCCCGTCCGGCTCCGGGAAGGACAGCCTGCTGTCGGCGTTACGGCAGCGGGAACATTCACAGCTGCTGGTGGCGCACCGCTATATCACGCGCGATGCCAACGCCGGAAGCGAGAACCATATCGCCCTGAGCGAGCAGGAGTTTTTTACCCGCGCCGGACAAAACCTGCTGGCGCTGAGCTGGCATGCCAACGGTTACTACTATGGCGTCGGTATTGAGATTGACCTCTGGCTGCATGCGGGGTTCGACGTACTGGTTAACGGCTCGCGGGCGCATCTCCCGCAGGCTCGCGCCCGGTACGAAGCGGCGCTGCTCCCGGTCTGTTTGCAGGTTTCCCCGGACGTTCTCCGTAGCCGGCTGCAAAAGCGGGGGCGCGAAAACGCGCGCGAGATCGACCAGCGGCTGGAACGGGCGGCACGCTACACCCCGTCGGGTTGCCATCTCCTCAATAACGACGGAAGTTTGCTACAGTCAGTCGAGACCTTGCTATCGCTTATTCGCCAGAAGGAGAAACAGCATGCCTGACTGCCAGCTTCGCCCCGCCACCGCCGACGATGCGCCGATCGTTTACGCGCTGATCTGTGAACTTAAGCAGGCCGAGTTCGATCATCAGGCGTTTCACGCCGGGTATCTGGCCAACTTGCAGGATCACAATATGCGCTACCAGCTGGCCGAGCTGGACGGGCAGATCATCGGTATGATCGGCCTGCATATGCAGTTTCACCTGCATCACGCCCGCTGGATCGGCGAGATCCAGGAGCTGGTGGTGATGCCGCAGGCGCGCGGATTAAAAGTGGGCAGCCAGCTGCTGGCCTGGGCAGAGGACGTCGCGCGACAGGCAGGCGCCGAGCTGACCGAGCTTTCCACCAGCGTGAAGCGCGTGGACGCGCACCGTTTTTATGTTCGTGAAGGATATACGCAAAGCCATTTCCGCTTCACCAAACCGCTGTAGAGGTGCGTTATGAGTCTGACGATCACGCTGACAGGAACCGGAGGGGCGCAGCTGGTGCCGGTGTTTGGCTGCGACTGCGCGGCGTGCCGACGGGCGCGTTTACAGGAAAATTATCGCCGTCGCCCCTGTAGCGCGGCGGTGAAATTCAACGAATCGGTCACCTTGCTGGACGCGGGTATTCCACACCTGATGGACGACTGGCCCGCGGGGAGTTTCAGGCAGATTTTGCTTACCCATTATCATATGGATCACGTTCAGGGGCTTTTTCCTCTGCGCTGGGGCGTGGGAGCGACCATTCCGGTTTACGGTCCGCCGGACGACGCAGGCTGTGACGACCTGTTCAGGCATCCGGGCCTTCTCGATTTCAGCCACACGGTGGAGCCGTTTGTGATGTTTGAACTTCAGGGCTTGCGGGTCACGCCGCTGCCGCTCAACCATTCAAAACTCACGTTTGGCTATCTGCTGGAGTCCGCCCACAGCCGCGTGGCGTGGCTTTCTGATACCGCCGGGCTACCGGATAAAACGGTGACGTTTCTGCTAAACAATCAGCCGCAGGCGATGATTATCGACTGTAGCCATGAACCGCGCCCGGAGACGCCGCGCAACCATTGTGACTTGAATACGGTGATTGCGCTGAACGAGGTGATTGGCTGTCCGCAGGTGATCCTGACGCATATCAGCCATCAGTTTGACGTGTGGATGATGGATAACCCGCTGCCGTCCGGCATTGAAGCGGGGTATGACGGGATGATGCTGGTACTGGATTAGGTTTTGCCGGGTGGCGGCTGCGCCTTACCCGGCCTGTGCGTTGCAATACCGGGGTTTACTACCGATCGTAATCGTCCTCTAACCGGCGCTCATCCTCTTCTAAGCGACGACGATCGTCATCCAGCTGGCGCTGACGCTCGTCTAAACGCTGGCGTCGATCTTCTAACTGCCGACGACGATCGTCGTACTGTCGACTGTCGGTTTGACGGCTGCGATCGTAACGATCGTAGTCATCATCATTACGGCTGCTGCCGGGGTTATAGGCATCGTTGATCGCCTGCTGAATATTGCCAATGGCATCATCAATCACATCGGCATGCGCCAGTTGGCTGGTTAAAGTCAGCAGACCCAATAACAGAGCGGTAGAGTAACGTTTCATAAGGCCAGACTCGCAGGTGGACTGGCCTTAAAGTAATGAATGGCTGTTCGCTGGAGTAGCGGAGGAATCTCAAATACTGTCCCAAACGCCTCATCAGGCTTCAGGCATTTCCATTGAGCGAATCACAAAAAAGTCCTGCGAGATACCCGTTCCTTTTTCAACCGTTTGCAGGTCGTGTACAAACCACGCATACATTTCTGGCGGAACCGTATCTATGGGAAATGGCTGCGGCTTACCGAGGTGTGCTGCATGGGAATAGTCAAGAAATCGCTTCGCACGCCACAGCGCAGGCCCGTACACGTTCGGTACGATTTCCCTGCGTCTGTCCATGGGGTCCTGTTCCATACTGTTTCGCATTCTTATGGCCGCATCCTTCACGTCATCAAGCCAGCCCCAGTTTTGTTGTAATACTGACAGTTCATTTGCGTACTGTGCGGCGGTTTCTTTCGCCTCCTGCGTGATGCCTGCAAACCCTGCCGATGCGCCAGCAGAGGCCAGCGTCTCGCCGCGCTGTTTTTCATATTTCATACATTCCGTGCGGTACTGATAATACTGACGCCCCAGCCAGTCGATATAGCTGTCCAGATGCCGGTTCTGGCATGCGGTGCTTAATGAGGAAAAGGGCAGTGTACTCCGGTACGCTTCTGCCCACTGAAGGACGGACTGGTTTTTAACGTTGTCCTGGACGATGAAATAAGCAGCCACATCCGTATCTGTTTTATCGAGCGACTGAAAATCAGGGAAAGGCACGCCCGCCATGGTTGCCTCACGGTACATCCTGTGGAGCGCCACGCGGCAGAGTTCCGCGCTGGGCTTCTGTTCGTCCGGTTTCAGACCCCCGCCGATATCCTCCGCGCACCCGGGATAGAGTTCTTCCTTATGCGCCGGGTTATTGCCGGTGCGGTACAGGCAGCGCCAGACGCGGGTTTCATGGGCGGCAACAAGGTGCAGGCTTTTCTTCACCACCTTTGGCAAGGGGGTATCCTGGTCGATGGACTTGTCCCCCAGCAACACGCTAATCCCTTTTATCGGCCCGCCAAACGCAGAGATAAAGTAATCCACACCGTTATTGTTGCTGGCCGATGTGCGTCGCGAGCAGTCAAACAGGCCGGTAAAGACGATATCGACGGGTATGCCCCGGTAGGTGTATTTATCCCCCTCTTTCTTACAGATATCTTTCAGCAGGCTGTCGAGGAATTTACGAGCCAAGGTAGCGCCGAGGTCAAAACCGAAAAGGGAGATAGAAATGAGTTTAACAGGGACCGGGCTGGCTGAATTTGTCCTCTCATAAAATCGCTTAAAGCGCATTTTCGCCGAGGCGATACGTGTATCAACGCCTGTTACCAGCATATCTGCAACAGCAGGGTTATCACGAATCCAGGGTGTAGCTTCAATGCTGGCTTTTTTAAGTGTATTCGTGGCTATATTTTTCCCCAGTTTTCTCCACTCTGCGGGTTTAAGCAGCTTTGCACCTTCGTTTTTCAGGATTTCATACCAGTTTCCGCCTTTCAGTAATTCTCCGCCTGCTTCCTTCGCCATTTCAGCGGGCTGAGATTTGAGATCATCCTGCACATTACTTCTGGCACCATCTATTAATGCAGTGAGTTTGGTAGAAAGATCCTCGCTAAAGGGTGTGCCAAGGCCTGATATGTAGAATTTTGAAAAACAGTCTTTACTCGAATTTTGTAGCTCATCAGGAAAAGCTCTGAACAGACGAGCAATATTACTGAGTCGTTGCTCTGGCGCATCCTGTTCAATATTCCTGTGAATACCATCGAAAAAGAAACCCACATGCCAGATACGTGAACAATTGTATATGCCGTAATCTTCAGCCTGCTGTGCCCGGTTTGCCGCAGAAATGAGGCTTTCTATATCCATTAGTTATTGTCCTTTGTATTTAAGTGTGCCGCTTCTGGCCGTTTTTCATAAGGCGACCATGCGTTATCACTCCATCCCAAAAGGACTTTATCGCCCGGGAGGAAATGAACGTGTAAATCATTTTCGCCCTGCTTCCGTACTGGCATAGGCATTTCTGTGCGACGAGTTTCTTTACGAAGTCCGGCGTTGTATTGATCTCGCGTCGTACTTAGAGTCCATATTATTTCGGCAGTATCACCGCTAATACTGCCGCAGCAGGTTGCCCCACCTCCGCCAAAAGCTGATGCATTCGCCCCCGCCACGCCATTTACACTAAAACCAAGAACAGGCCTGTCAATTTCACTGTGAATAATCAGCGTTACCGGCCCCGATGGTGGTCCCCAGACCGCAGCCCACACCGACCAGCCAAGATAAATCACCACCGGCAGTAACAGTGCACCCCAGATCCATTTTCCCCAGCGGGCATAACCCCGGTTAACCGCACCGTCTATTCTTTTATACGCACTGAAAAATCCCATGGTTTATTTTCATCCCTGATGTTGAATGTTATTTTTTAAGACTTGCTCCAGCGAGACTTTTCCCTGAGCCACATCTTCTAATGCAGATTGTATAACTCCAGACTCCACGAGCTTTTTACCACCAGTAAGATAAAAAAGGGCATACAGTTTTTGTTCTGTGCCCGCTTTCATTTTCGCTTCGCAGGCTTTGCTCAGTGCTTTTTTGACCATATCGCGTTGTGCGCAAGGAGAAAAATGCTTGCTGGAGGGCAACTTTTGCCATGCGGTTAACACACTAGTCACAACCGGTTCATCCGCGATGTACTGCCATTCTTCTTTATTCAGTCGTATGGTGCTGTCTCTCGCATTTATTACCCGTGAAGGGGGAATATCTACTGGATGCCATCCATTTTCTCCAGATGTCCACCAATGTGAAACCCCTCTGAATAACATACTGTGCCATTCCCGATCGTTACAGCTCGTCAGCAGATTCATGGCATCACGGGTATAAAAACGCACTAAAGCCGCTGATCCATCAGGCGAAATAATTGTGCATGCCGCGGAAAGCTGAACGGCTAAAGCGCATCCTGAACGTGAAGAGGCGATAACAGCCACTAAACCTGGCATAGAATAAATATAACGCTGTAGCGCCTCCTTATTTTCTAAAGCAAATAACCAGGGGCCATAGTTTCTGAATTCTGCAAGTTGCGGATGGAGATTAAGTGAATACAGAGAGGACGCATGTTCGTTATAAAAAGCCTGAAAAGCGTCCGATGTTTGCGCACCGCCTTCCAGCAACAGAAAGAGATGGGTGTGAGTTGATTCAGGTAGCATATGCATCATTTTTGTGACATCCATTGACTACGCTCCCTGCACGATAGTGTCGTTGGCTTTAATGGCATTGAGGAGACACTCAATACATATCTTGCCATTAAGTGGTGGATACTGACCCGGGAGAAGCGGTATGGATAGCGGCATTGTGGCTGGGGTTGCCGCCATTGTCCGTTTAACCTTCCGTATATACATCGCCGTCGTGCCGTACTCAATTCTCCCCGCCTCCAGCCGCAGGTAGCTCCCGCCCCCGATGAGCGTGATGCGCTTCTTGCCCGCAAACGTGATGTCACTCGCGGACGACAGGGTGAGCTTTTTCTCCGCGAACAGCTGCATTTTCCCGTTCTGCGCCTGCATCTCCACCGGGCCTTCACTGGCCTTAAGGCTCAGCTGGTCCGTTCTGGCAAACAGCCCGAGCTTTTCCCCCGCCAGCGCCGTCATGTTGCCCATGACACCGGCACTGATATCCCCTCCGGCGTTAACGGCGACGTTTTTTATGGCCGTCATCTGCATGTGCTCCCCGCTGCTCACGGCAACGCCTTCCGGGGCAGAGAACAGCAGGGTTTCGTTAAGGGGCTTCAGGCGCTGCTCAAACATCTGTATCTGGCTGTCCACATCCGCCTTCAGCGCCTGCGCCTGCTCTGCCGCCACCTCCAGCTGCTGAAGCTGTTTCTGGCAGACGTCGATTTCCCTGAGTGCCGTGTTCATGTCCAGCACCCCGCCTGCGGCCTTCTGCTGTCCGTCCGCGGTGACAAACAGCCCCTTTGCGACGCGAATGACGCCGTGTTCATCGGTCCGGAGTTCAAATCCTTTGCCCCGGGGCTGCTCCTGCGCGTCCACCAGATGCCCGCTGTTCAGCTGCGTTTTGCCGTATTCCGTGGCGAGTTTGACATGCTCCTCCCCGCGCTTATCCTCCATCCGCAGCTTGTTGTTCGCCGGAGTGCGCAGCACGTTGCGGGTGTGGTTGTCGCGGGTCACGGGGTCCGGGTGTTCCGGGTCGTGCAGCGCATACGCGATGTACGGCAGGTCGATGTCGCCGTTGCTGTACGCAATCGCCACTTCGGTCCCGTCGGTCAGTGGCGTATGCCAGCCGTACGTCTCTCCGGCATACGGTTTCGCCATCCGCAGCCACAGGTATGCGAAGCCCTGTTCAGCATCGTCCCGGTCAAAGTCCATCCTGACGCGGTAGCGTCCCTGGTCGTCCAGGTGGGCGTAGATATCGTTCTTTTCCCGGCTCTCAATGCGGGCGGGCAGGGTACCGTGGATTTCCGGGCGCGAAACTTCCCTCGGGCGGAAACAGTAACGCTCTGTGTAGGGCATGCCCCACACCGACACGTGCAGGCGGGAATCACGGGCGCCCCGGAAAGTCACCAGCGTGAGGATGGCCCCCTCTTTCAGGGCATCAATGACATCGCCCTGCGGCTCCAGCACCTGACCGGGCGCGAGGAGTGAGGCATTGCTGAACAGGTGAATGCGGGCTGATTTATTGAGTTCCCGCTCGTGATGAAGCCGGGCATAAAATGCGCCGGATTCGGTTTCCGGCTCCGGGTCGCTGTCGTCCCCTGCCGTGCGGTACGGCGCGGCGTAGCGGTAGTGCTCACCCGTCGTCACCGCATTACTGCGTACGCTGACCGTCGCATCCATCGGCGTGGTGGCTGTCCGGTAGTTGTAATCCCGTGTGGCGACGGTGCCGGTGACAATCCTGTGCCAGGTCCGCACATCCCAGACCGATTCTGCCGCCCCGTCATAAGAGACCCGACGGCTCGCGGTACGGCAGGCGCACATCAAACCGGTAGTTAAGCTGGCTGTCGGGAAAAATGTACGTATCCAGACCGCGCACATCATCCATCTCCGTACGCCAGTAAATCCCCACCTCTGACAGAATGCGCTGGATAAACTGCAAATCCGTCTCCTGCCACTGGGTGATAAGTTCACGCGCCGGATAGCTGCGCTCCAGACGAAACTCAAAGTCCGGCCCCTCCAGCCCGTGTCTGCGCAGCACCTGTTCCACCACCTCCGGCACGGACTGGTTCTGGAAAATGCGGCACTGGCGGGTGCGGCTGAGCAGCGCCAGACGGGAGCTCAGCTCCACCTGGTAATGCGACTGGTCGGCGGTGGTGGAAAGCCACTCCAGACGGGTGATGATGCCGTGCACTGCCTCCCCGCTGCGCATGCGCAGGGTGGCGTACTTCATCAGTACCTCTTCGGGGGCGAGATTATTCTGCGGGGTGGTGAAGTCGATGGTCCAGCGGAAGGGCTCGCTGAGCGCCTCGCGGCCCTTAAAACGCAGCACGTCGGGCGTGACGCGGGAGTCCGTAATGTCCAGGGTGTAACGGGTCTGTCCGTCGAAGAGCGCCAGCCAGTTATCCATAACAAAGACCTTTTTTAAAATGAGGTTAAGCGAGGATGGTTACATGGCGAAACAGCACTGTAAATAGCTGAAACAGGTGTTAAATTCTGAAAAGAATGGGCAATCTCAAATTACCATCACCTTGCGCAGCGCCTGCGCCAGCTGTGCGCGGGTGAACGGTTTTCGCAGTAACTGAACGTCCGGCAGCTGCGGGTTATGCGCCGGGCGCAAATCCTGCCCGCTGATCAGCAGAACCGGCAACTGCGGATAGTGGCTGCGTACATGGCCGATCACCTCCGCACCACTCAGGCCGCCCGGCAACATCAGGTCGCTGATAAACATGCCGATATCCGGTGATGCGTCCAGCATGTTCAGCGCCTGCTCGCCGTTTTCGGCTTCAAGCGTCAGGTAGCCAAGCTGGTGCAGTTGCTCGCACAGGGTCTGCCGCACGCCCGCCTCATCTTCCAGGACCAGCACAAGCAGCTCACTCTCTGCCGGGGCCGTGGTCGCCAGCGCGGCATCATCGGAGAACGCGGGCAGCGTCGAACGCGGCAGCTGGAGCCGCACGGTGGTTCCCTGCCCCGGCGCGCTTTCGATCTCAACGCGCCCCCCGGACTGACGCACAAAGCCGTACACCATCGACAGCCCTAACCCGCTGCCGCTGCCGGTCTGTTTGGTGGTGAAGAACGGTTCAAAGACCTGCGATTTCACCTCCTGCGACATCCCGCAGCCGTGGTCAATCACCTCCAGCGCGACCATATCCTGCCTGCGCCCGTCGCTGCGGGTCACACGCTGGTTCCAGGTGCGGATTTTGATCACACCATTTTGCCCCTCCATTGCATCACGGGCGTTCATCACCAGGTTGATAATGGCGTTTTCCAGCTGGCTGACGTCAATCCATGCGGGCCAGGCCGGGGTTTGCGCTTCAATATCCAGCGTCAGCGTGGCGGGAAGCGAGTGCCGCATCAGCTCGCTCAGGTTCTCCAGCAGCGGCTTCATCTCTACCGCATGGGGTTGCAGGGATTGCTTGCGCGAGAAGGCCAGCAGACGCTGGGTGAGCATGGCCCCGCGTTCCGCGGCTTTGAGCGCACGAGTGATGCGCGGCGCGTCCGGTGACGCTGAATCGGTCAGCTCCAGACTGCCGATAATCACCGCCAGCAGGTTATTAAAATCATGCGCCAGCCCGCCCGTCAGTTGCCCGACCGCCTTCATTTTCTGGCTGTGCAGCAGCGCCTCCTCCAGCCCCTGACGTTCGATGCGATCAACCTCCATCTGCGAGGTCTTCTCCTTCAGCAGCCGCGTGGTGTGCTCCAGCGAAGCGGTATTGCGGGCAAAAACGTTAAACGCGCGCGCCAGTTCCCCCAGCTCATCACGCCGCTGTAGCGCGGGCACCGACACATCCTGCTCGCCGTGAGCGAGGCGCGACATTGCCCTTGAGATAGCCGTCAGGTTGGAGCCCAGATTGCGGTAAATATACCAGCAGGCGCAGCCGGTGATGATCAGCGCCAGCACCGCGAAGACGCTGATAAACACGCTGATGGAGCGCAGCTCCTGGTGGCTTTGGGCGGTACGCAGCCGGGAGGCCTGCGCCACCTGTTCAACGTACTGATTGATGTCGCGGTTTAATATCGCCACCAGCGCCTTGATGTGGAACATGTACCAGCTGATGGACAGATCGCTCTCTTCCAGCTGCTTCGACAGTGGCGCGAGCTTGCGCAGCTCATCATTAAAATCCGGGAGCACCAGGTTGACCACCGGTTGCAGGGCGCTCGCGGGTAACATCGCGGTTACTGCATCCAGCTGCTGCACCGTGGCGCGCGGTGAAGGGGTATCAATGGCGGCAACGATCAGCCTGTCCATCTCTGCAAGCTGCCGGGCGTCTGGCACATTGCTCGCGTAACGGCGGTTGATATCCTGCAAATGACGCAGATAGCTTTGGCTTTGATACAGCGCGCTGAGCAGCGCGTTACGCTCCAGATGCCGTTTTTGCCCGCGCTCCAGCATTCCCGTCACGCTCTGCTGTAACTCATTGCTCCTGCGAATAATACGCGCCACCAGCGCCGGCTCCTGCTGCGCCAGCGGCGCATCGGCAAGCTGCTCCAGCGAGTGGCGCAGCGCCATCTGCGTCTGTTTAAGCCGTTCAGCTTCGCCTTTGTACTCCAGCGCACCGACTACCTGCGACAGCCGCACCGCCGCCGTCGCCACATTCGCGGTATCACGCGCGAGGTTCATGCTGCCAGTCATATCATCCAGCGTTTGCTGCTGCACCTGCTCCTGGATCTGGCTGGCATGACGAAAGCCGAGCACCGCCACGCCGCTTACCATCAGCGTTACCGCCACCACCAGCAGGTTAAATATCAGCAGGCGACCGCGGGCGCTGGTGAAGAACGGGGGGCGTGAAGACATGGGTTTGGGCTCCTCTGCGGTTTGGTGCCCTCACCCTGGCCCTCTCCCACAGGGAGAGGGAAAAGGAAAATGTGATGGCGATTAGCTATTCATAACTATGACAAATATGAACAGCTTCTGACATTTTGCATTTACGCACCTGTGATGAAGTGCAGATATCGACATTCACAGGAGATCCGCCATGAGCAGAACCCCGGTTTTAGAGATGCGCAATATTGCCAAGACGTTTGGCAATTTCCACGCGCTCAAGGGTGTGGATTTGACGGTTTTCCCCGGAGAGATCCACGCGCTGATGGGGGAAAACGGCGCCGGAAAAAGCACGCTGATGAAGATCCTCGCAGGCGCTTATACCGCCAGCAGCGGCGACATCCTCATCGACGGTACGCCGTTTCACATCAAAGGTCCGAAGGATGCGCTGGCCGCAGGCATTACCCTGATTTATCAGGAGATGCAGCTTGCTCCTAACCTGACCGTGGCGGAAAACATTTTTCTCGGCAGCGAGCTGTCGCGCGGCGGGCTGGTCCAGCGCAAAGAGATGGCCACGCAGGCGCAGGCGGTCATTGACCGCCTCGGCGCGCAGTTCAGCGCCACCGACCTGGTCATGAAGCTGACCATCGCCGAGCAACAGCAGGTTGAGATCGCCCGCGCGCTGCACCGCAACAGCCGTATTCTGGTGATGGATGAACCCACCGCCGCCCTCTCCTCGCGCGAAACCCACCGTCTGTTCGAACTGATTTTGCGCCTGCGCGATGAAGGGATGGCGATTATCTACATCAGCCACCGCATGGCGGAAGTGTATGAACTCTCTGACCGCGTCAGCGTCCTGCGCGACGGGCAGTACGTGGGCAGCCTGACGCGCGACAAGCTGAATGCATCAGAGCTGGTGCGCATGATGGTCGGCCGTCCGCTCAGCGATCTGTTTAACAAAGAGCGCGATATTCCGCTCGGCAGCCCGCGTCTGAACGTGCACCACCTGACAGATGGCAAAAAAGTGCTGCCGTGCAGTTTGCAGGTTCGCTCCGGTGAAATCGTCGGGCTGGCGGGGCTGGTCGGGGCCGGTCGCTCCGAGCTGGCGCAGCTGATCTTCGGCGTGCGCAAAGCCACCGGCGGCATGATCGAGGTCGACGGCGAACCGGTGGTGATCCACTCCCCGCGCGCGGCCATTGAAAACGGCATCGGTTTTCTTACCGAGAACCGCAAGGAGCAGGGGCTGTTTCTGGAGCTGGCGGCGCAGGAGAACATCACCATGGCGACGCTGGAGCGCGACGCCACCTTCGGCTGGCTGAACCGCAAAAAAGCGCAGTCTATTTCCGATGACGCCATCGCCCTGCTCAATATCCGCGTGCCGCATTCTCAGGTGCGCGCGGGCGGGCTCTCCGGCGGCAACCAGCAAAAGCTGCTGATCTCCCGCTGGGTGGCGATTGGCCCGCGCATTCTGATTCTGGACGAACCTACGCGCGGCGTGGACGTCGGCGCGAAAAGCGAGATCTACCGCATCATGAACCAGATGGCGCGCAAAGGGGTGGCGATTCTGATGATCTCCAGCGAGCTACCGGAAGTGGTGGGCATGAGCGACCGGGTGTACGTGATGCGCGAGGGCAGCATCGCGGGTGAACTCCACGGACGCGACATCTCTCAGGAAAACATTATGACGCTGGCAACCGGCGTGAACGACACTCTTCATCAGGCGGTGCAATCATGACAACTCCAACCCATCCGCAACAGGTGGCGAAATCCGCCTCCGCCAAAAAAATGCTGATGAGCGATCTGATGCAAACGATCGGCATTTTGCCGATTTTAATCCTGATTGTGGCGGTATTTGGCTTTATCGCCCCGAACTTTTTCACCGAGAGCAACCTGCTGAATATTACCCGGCAGGCGTCGATCAACATCGTGCTGGCGGCGGGGATGACCTTCATCATCCTGACCGGCGGGATTGACCTCTCTGTGGGCTCGATTCTGGGCACTACGGCGGTAGCGGCGATGGTGGTCTCGCTTATCCCGGAATTTGCGATGCTCTCCATTCCGGCGGCGCTGATGCTCGGTATGGTGCTGGGGCTGTTCAACGGCGCGCTGGTGGCCTTTGCCGGGCTGCCGCCGTTTATCGTCACCCTCGGCACCTATACGGCACTGCGCGGCGCGGCGTATCTGCTGGCGGACGGCACGACGGTCATTAACTCCAACATTAACTTCGAGTGGATCGGCAACAACTACCTCGGCCCGATTCCGTGGCTGGTGGTGATCGCCCTGGCGGTGATTGTGGTGTGCTGGTTCATCCTGCGTCGCACAACCCTCGGCGTTCACATCTATGCGGTCGGCGGCAATATGCAGGCGGCACGCTTAACCGGCATCAAGGTCTGGCTGGTGCTGCTGTTTGTCTACGGCATGAGCGGCCTGCTTTCGGGGTTAGGCGGCGTGATGAGCGCCTCGCGCCTCTACAGCGCCAACGGCAACCTCGGCACGGGGTACGAGCTGGATGCGATTGCGGCGGTGATCCTCGGCGGGACCAGCTTTGTCGGCGGGATCGGCACGATCACCGGCACGCTGGTCGGTGCATTGATCATCGCCACCCTCAACAACGGCATGACGCTGATGGGCGTCTCCTACTTCTGGCAGCTGGTGATCAAAGGGGCGGTGATCATCATAGCGGTGCTGATCGACAAATACCGTACCCGACACCATCAAAGTGCATAACAACAATACCCTACGAGAGGAATACAGCATGAGATTGAAGCCCTTAGTGACCGCGCTCTGTGCTGGCGCGCTGCTGGCCGCAACCCCGTTTGCGCAGGCAAAAGATCTGAAGTCCATCGGCGTGACGGTGGGCGACCTGGCTAACCCGTTCTTCGTGCAGATCACCAAAGGCGCCGAGCTGGAAGCGCGCAAGCTGGCGGGGGATAACGTCAAGGTGACGCTGGTCTCCAGCGGGTACGATCTGGGCCAGCAGGTGTCGCAGATCGACAACTTCATTGCCGCGAAAGTGGACATGATCATCCTCAACGCTGCGGATTCCAAAGGGATCGGCCCGGCGGTAAAACGCGCCAAAGAGGCGGGGATCGTGGTCGTGGCGGTTGACGTGGCGGCGGAAGGGGCCGATGCGACCATCACCTCCGATAACACCCAGGCGGGGGAGATGGCCTGTAAGTACATAACCGACCGCCTGAAAGGTAAAGGCAACGTGGTGATCATCAACGGGCCGCCGGTTTCTGCGGTACAAAACCGCGTGGAGGGCTGCCAGACCGAGTTCAGGCGCCACCCGGATATCAAAGTGCTCTCGGATAATCAGAACGCCAAAGGCAGCCGCGAAGGCGGACTGGAGGTCATGACCTCCCTGCTGGCGGCCAATCCGAAGATCGACGGCGTATTCGCAATTAACGATCCGACGGCGATCGGCGCCGATCTGGCGGCGAAACAGGCTCAACGTAATGAGTTCTTTATCGTTGGCGTGGATGGCAGCCCGGACGGTGAAGAAGCTCTGAAGCGCGAAAACTCCCTGTTTGTGGCGACGCCGGCGCAGGATCCGCAGGTGATGGCGGCGAAGGCGGTGGAGATCGGCTATGACATTCTTCAGGGCAAACCTGCGCCGAAAGAGCCTGTGCTGATCCCGGTGACGATGATCGATAAAAAGAACGTCGGCACGTATAAGGGGTGGACGGTTAAGTAACCCCGGTGCGGCCTGATGCCCTCACCCTAACCCTCTCCCACGGGGAGAGGGAACTTACTCCCCCTCTCCCTTGAGGGAGAGGGCCGGGGTGAGGGGGCGGCAAAAAACTCAAGGAGTCCCCATGAAACGCTCCGACATCAATGAAATCCTCGGCCACACGCGGCAGTTCTTCTCCATGCACGACGTGCATCTCCCGCCGTTTGCCAGCTTTCCGCCAACAAAATGGCAGCAGCTTGACCAGGCCGCCTGGCAGGAGGTGTTCGACCTCAGGCTCGGCTGGGACGTGACGGCGTTTGGCGGCAACCACTTTGCCGCACAGGGGTTAACGCTGTTCACCCTGCGCAACGGCTCGCCCAACGGCGTGCCTTATGAAAAGTGCTATGCCGAAAAAATCATGCACGTCCGCGACGGCCAGGTGACGCCGATGCATTTCCACTGGCGCAAGCGGGAGGACATCATCAACCGCGGCGGCGGGAATCTGATTATTGAGTTATGGAATGCGGGGGCGCATGAGGAGACCGAAAACACCGACGTGATCGTCACGATAGACGGCTGTCGGCAGACGCACGCGCCCGGCAGCCAGCTGCGCCTCACGCCAGGGGAGAGCATCTGCCTGACGCCCGGCCTGTACCACAGTTTCTGGGGTGAACGCGGCTTTGGCGACGTGCTGGTGGGCGAAGTGTCGTCGGTCAATGACGATGAACACGACAACCACTTTTTACAGCCCATCGATCGCTACAACACCATCGAAGAAGACGAACCGGCGGTGCTGGTGCTGTGCAACGAGTACAACCTGTTTCGGATATAAGGAGTGAATGATGCCATTGATTTCTCTTGCCGACGGTCTGGCACACGCCAGAGAACACCGCTACGCCCTGGGCGCGTTCAACGTTCTCGACTCCCATTTTCTGCGCGCGCTGTTTGCCGCCGCGAAGCAGGAACGCTCGCCGTTTATCATCAACATCGCCGAAGTGCATTTTAAGTACGTGTCTCTGGAGTCGCTTGTTGAAGCGGTGAAGTTCGAAGCCGCCCGTCACGATATTCCCGTGGTGCTTAACCTCGACCACGGGCTGCATTTTGAGGCCGTCGTGCGCGCCCTGCGCTTAGGGTTCAGCTCGGTGATGTTCGACGGCTCGACGCTGAGCTATGAGGAAAATATCCGCCAGACCCGGGAAGTGGTGAAGATGTGCCACGCGGTGGGCGTCTCGGTGGAGGCGGAGCTGGGCGCAGTCGGCGGAGATGAAGGCGGCGCGCTGTATGGGCATGCGGATGAAGCGTTCTTTACCGACCCGCAGCTGGCGCGCGAATTTGTCGATTTAACCGGTATCGACGCGCTGGCGGTCGCCATTGGCAACGCGCACGGCAAATACAAGGGCGAGCCGAAGCTTGATTTCACGCGTCTGGACGCCATTCGCCAGCAAACGGGGCTGCCGCTGGTTTTACACGGCGGCTCGGGAATTAGCGATGCCGACTTCCGCCGCGCTATCGAGCTGGGCATTCATAAAATCAATTTTTATACCGGCATGTCGCAGGCCGCGCTCGCCGCCGTTGAGCAGCGCATGGCGAACCGCCAGCCGCTGTACGATGAGTTTGCCGAACTGCTGCTGGGCATTGAAGAGGCCATTACCGATACGGTCGCGGAGCAGATGCGCATCTTCGGCAGCGCGGGGCAGGCATAATGGAACGCAAAGGGATTATCGCCGCAGGCAACATGCTGGTGGATCACGTCCACCAGATCGTACAGTGGCCGGAGCGCGGCTGGCTGGCGGAAATCACCCACAGTGAGCGCTCAACCGGCGGTGCGCCGCTCAACGTTCTGCTGACGCTGGCGAAAATGCACGTCGGCCTGCCGTTACAGGCGGTGGGGCTGATTGGGGAAGACAGCGACGGAGACTATATTCTGGCGATGCTCGACCAGTATCACGTCAATCGCCAGCGCGTGCAGCGCACGACGTTCGCCCCAACGTCGATGTCGCAGGTAATGACCGACCCCAGCGGACAGCGCACCTTTTTCCACTCGCCGGGCGCCAACCGCCTGCTGGATCTTCCCGCCTTCGATCGTTTAGACGGATCGCTGAAGATCTTCCATCTCGGCTATCTGCTGCTGCTCGACAGCCTGGACATGCCGGACGAGGAGTTTGGCACCCGCAGCGCGCGGTTACTGGCACAGATGCGCGATCAGGGGTATGAAACCTCGCTCGATCTGGTGTCCCGCAAGGGCGATCCGCGCTATCAGCCGCTGGTGCTCCCTGCCCTGCGCCATCTTGATTATCTGGTGATTAACGAGCTGGAAGCCGGTGAGTTTAGCGGGTTTGAGATCCGCGACGGCCATGGTGCGCTGAACATGGCCCATATCGCCGACGCTGCCGCACAGCTGCTGGCGGCAGGCGTGCGGCAGCGGGTGGTGATCCACTGTCCGGAAGGGGCATGGGGTGAAGCGCCGGGTGAAAAAGGGCAATGGGTTCCGTCGTGGAAGCTGACGCAGGACGAGATTATCGGCAGCGTCGGTGCGGGCGACGCGTTTTGCGCGGGCTTTTTATACGGCTGCCATGAATCCCTGCCGTTGACGGAGAGTATTTATCTGGCGCACGCCTGCGCGCGGGCCAGCCTGCTGGCGGCCAATGCGATTGACGGCGCGAAAACGCTGGCCGAGCTTCAGGCGTTTATTCAGGAGAACGGTCAGGCGGCTTTCTCATGATGGGAAACGTCCGTGGCAAAAACATAGCCCAGACCGCGAATGGTTTTGATCAGCAAAGGCTGGTGCGGATTGACCTCAATTTTTCGCCGTAGCCGCATGATCAACACGTCGATAGTGCGGTCAAAGACCTCGGCGCTTTCGCTGTGGGTCAGCTCCAGCAGCTGTTCACGGCTCAGTACCCGGCGGGCGTTTTGCGTTAATGCCAGCAGCAGGCCGTATTCGCCCTGGGTTAATGGCACGGTATTACGCTGCGGATCGCTCAGCTCGCAGCGGGTGGTGTCCAGCGTCCAGCCGTTAAAGGTAATACCTTCAACGCGCGGCGCGGCAGGCTCCGCGTCCAGCGCGCCGGTTCGACGCAGTACCGCCTTAACGCGGGCGACCACCACGCGCGGATTGAACGGTTTTCCGATGTAATCATCAGCGCCCATTTCCAGCCCGACGACCACATCTGATTCACTTCCCAGCCCCGTCAGCATCACCACCGGTAGCGATGGTCGCTGCTTTTGCAGTTGCAGCAAAACCTGTAATCCGTTGATATCCGGCAGCATCATGTCCAGCAGAACCAGCGCAATGCCGGGATACTGCTGGACACGGTTCACCGCGTCCTGACCGGTGTGACACGTCAGCACGGTAAAGACGTGCTCGCTGAGCACATCCTGTAGCAGTTCGCAGACTGCGACATCATCATCAACCACCAGAATCGCCGGTTTCATCGCATGCTTCCGTCAGGGAATTATGTTAAGTCTGAACCATTCTGCCGCCGGCTCCAGCCGAATTGTTTTTTACGTGACGGAAATTCAATCCATGTCACATCCCCTGCCCTTTCGACACGTCAATTTTGACGATTGGCTGTTTTTCGTCAGGGTTTTGCCCCGCAAAGAGTCGTAAAGTCAGGAAATACCCATAGTAAAAACATGGCATAGAAGCTGCATATTGGGCAGGTAAGAACTGTTTAACTGGAGCAAAGTGATGAAAAAAGTCGTCACGGTTTGCCCTTATTGTGCCTCAGGTTGCAAGATCCACCTGGTGGTCGATAACGGCAAAATCGTCCGGGCGGAAGCGGCGCAGGGTAAAACCAATCAGGGCACGCTGTGCCTGAAAGGGTACTACGGCTGGGATTTTATTAACGATACCCAAATCCTCACGCCGCGCCTGAAAACCCCTATGATCCGCCGCGAGCGCGGCGGCAAGCTGGAAGCCGTCTCCTGGAATGAAGCGCTGGATTACGTCGCCACGCGCCTCAGCGCCATCAAGGCCAAGTATGGCCCGGATGCGATTCAGACCACCGGCTCCTCACGCGGAACCGGGAATGAAACCAACTATGTGATGCAAAAATTCGCGCGCGCCGTTATTGGTACCAATAACGTCGACTGCTGCGCTCGCGTCTGACACGGCCCATCGGTTGCAGGTCTGCACCAGTCGGTCGGTAACGGCGCAATGAGTAATGCCATCAATGAGATAGATAACACCGATCTGGTGTTCATCTTCGGCTATAACCCGGCGGATTCTCACCCTATCGTCGCGAATCACGTTATTCGCGCCAAACAGAATGGGGCGAAAATCATCGTCTGCGATCCGCGTAAAATTGAAACCGCGCGCATTGCGGATATGCACATCGCACTGAAAAACGGCTCGAACATCGCGCTGTTAAATGCGATGGGGCATGTCATTATTGAGGAGAACCTCTACGACCAGGCGTTTGTCGCGAGCCGTACGGAAGGGTTTGAAGAGTATCGCAAGATTGTCGAAGGCTATACGCCGGAGTCAGTAGAGGCGATAACCGGCGTCAGCGCGCAGGAGATCCGCCAGGCGGCGCGGATGTACGCCGGGGCGAAAACCGCCGCCATTCTGTGGGGCATGGGCGTGACCCAGTTCTACCAGGGCGTGGAAACCGTGCGCTCGCTCACCAGCCTCGCCATGCTGACCGGCAATCTGGGTAAAGCGCATGTGGGCGTGAACCCGGTGCGTGGTCAGAATAACGTGCAGGGTGCGTGTGATATGGGCGCGCTGCCGGACACCTATCCGGGCTACCAGTACGTCAAATTCCCGGAAAACCGCGAGAAATTCGCGAAGGCCTGGGGCGTGGAGAGCCTGCCGGCACACACCGGGTATCGCATCAGCGAACTGCCGCACCGCGCGGCGCACGGTGAAGTGCGTGCGGCCTACATCATGGGTGAAGATCCGCTCCAGACCGACGCCGAACTGTCCGCAGTGCGCAAAGGCTTTGAGGATCTGGAGCTGGTGATTGTCCAGGATATCTTTATGACCAAAACCGCGGCGGCGGCGGATGTGATTCTGCCGTCGACCTCCTGGGGCGAGCATGAAGGTGTCTATACGGCGGCAGACCGCGGCTTCCAGCGCTTCTTCAAGGCCGTCGAGCCGAAGTGGGATCTGAAAACGGACTGGCAAATCATCAGCGAAATCGCCACCCGCATGGGCTACCCGATGCACTACAACAACACCCAGGAGATCTGGGACGAGTTGCGGCATCTGTGCCCGGACTTTTATGGGGCAACCTATGAAAAAATGGGTGAGCTGGGCTACATCCAGTGGCCGTGCCGGGATGAGTCAGAATCCGATCAGGGGACGTCGTACCTCTTTAAAGAGAAGTTCGACACCCCGAACGGGCTGGCGCAGTTCTTCACCTGCGACTGGGTCGCGCCGATCGATAAGCTCACCGACGAGTATCCGATGGTGCTCTCCACAGTGCGTGAAGTGGGCCACTACTCCTGCCGTTCCATGACCGGTAACTGCGCCGCGCTGGCGGCGCTGGCGGATGAACCGGGCTACGCGCAGATCAACACCGCCGATGCCGAACGGCTCGGTATTGAAGATGAAGCGCTGGTGTGGGTGAACTCGCGTAAAGGCCGCATCATTACCCGCGCGCAGGTCAGCGACCGTCCGAACAAAGGGGCAGTCTATATGACCTACCAGTGGTGGATTGGCGCCTGTAACGAGCTGGTGACGGAGAACTTAAGCCCGATAACCAAAACGCCGGAGTATAAATACTGCGCCGTAAACGTGGAGCCAATAGCGGATCAACACGCTGCGGAACAGTATGTGATCGACGAATATAACAAGCTGAAAGCCCGACTGCGTGAAAGCGCAATGGGTTGATGCCGTTAATTAATCGATGAATAAAGGGAGTGAGATATTCACTCCCTTTTTATTTCCGCTTAACACATTAAAAATATCAATTGTTATTCTGGAAAGCGGCTCGCAGAAATAATGTAATTCGTGCGAAAAAGAATTACATCTTTGCATTTTAATTCAGAGGGATAAGATGTGCGGCGGGTGCTTAAGACTTTCTGTCTTGAGCATTGTTGAGGGACAGAAAGTAGGAAGCCCCGGGAAATTTTCATTTACCCGAGGCTACTCCCTCAACTACCAACAGGTTGAGAGTAGCCTCTTATTCTTTTTTACACAAGGAGTAAAAGGCATGACGCCATTAAAAACTGCGTTAGGCATCGTCTTTATTATTTGCCTGACGATAGTGATCTTTACCTTTATTACTCGCGGCAGGCTCTGCGAGTTTTCAATAAAGAGTGAACATCAGGAGGTGGCGGCGAAATTAGCCTGTAACGCAGGCTAACCTCTTCGGGCGGAACGCGTGTTCCGCCCGGCTTGTGGGATGCTGAGGTCTTAACGCACCCGTTTTTTTCTTCTGTCGCCGCGATTATACTGCGCGGCGTGTACCCAGATGATAAGAATCCATGAAAACCCTTTTTCTGATGTTGTTATTTTTAACCGCGTTTGCCCATGCCGATGAGATAGGCAGCCAGTATAAAAAGCAGGCTGAAGCGGGCGATGCGCGCGCGCAGTATTATCTTGCCGATACCTGGTTCAGTTCCGGCGACAGCGCGCAGGCGGCGCTGTGGGCGGAAAAAGCGGCAAAAGGCGGTGATGTCGACGCCATGGCGCTGCTGTCGCAAATCCACTTTTCGCAGGGTGACTATGCGCAGGCTAAAGCCCTGGCCCAGCAGGCAAACATTGCGGGCAGCAAACGCGGCGCGATCATGCTGGCGCGGGTGCTGGTGAACACGCAGGCGGGCAAAACCGACTACCCGCAGGCCATCGCACTGCTGCAATCGGCGACCGAAGACATCGATAGCGACTCGGCGGTAGACGCGCAACAGCTGCTGGGGCTGATCTATGCCAACGGCGTTGAAGTCCCTCAGGATGACGTGCAGGCCGCGTCGTGGTTCAAGCGGAGTTCGGCTCTGTCCCGGACGGGCTATGCGGAGTACTGGGCAGGAATGCTGTTCAGGCAGGGTGAGAAAGGCTTTATCACACCGAATAAACAGAAAGCGCTTTACTGGTTAAACCTGAGCTGTACCGAAGGGTTTGATACCGGATGTGAAGAGTTTGATGCGTTGAGCGGGGAGTAACGTGCCGGGTGGCGGCTTCGCCTTACCCGGCCTACAAAACCCGTAGGCCCGGTAAGCGCAGCGCCACCGGGCTTAGAATGTTACTGGTCAGCCGTTTTATCAAAACGACCCAGCACCTCGCGTTCATACGCCAGCGCTTTTTTACGGTCGAACTTGTGTTCCCACTTGGAGATTACCAGCACCGCCAGCGCATTACCTACCACGTTCAGCGCAGTACGCGCCATGTCGAGGATACGGTCCACACCGGCAATAAACGCCAGGCCTTCCAGCGGAATACCGACGCTGCCCAGCGTCGCCAGCAGCACCACGAAGGAGACGCCCGGCACGCCTGCGATGCCTTTTGAAGTCACCATCAGCGTCAGCACCAGCACGATTTCCTGCCACAGCGACAGGTCAATCCCGTACAGCTGCGCAATAAAGATCGCCGCAATACTCTGATACAGCGTCGAACCATCCAGGTTAAAGGAGTAGCCCGTTGGCACCACGAAGCTGGTAATGGACGCCGGCGCACCGTAGGCCTCCATCTTCTCAATGATACGCGGCAGCACGCTCTCGGAGCTTGCCGTGGAGTAGGCCAGAATCAGCTCATCCTTCAGGATGCGGATCAGGATCCAGATGCTCAGGCCGCACAGGCGCGCCACAATGCCCAGCACCACCAGCGCGAAGAACAGAATCGCGAAGTGCACCAGAATCACCAGCTTCGCCAGCGGCCACAGTGAGGCAAAGCCGAAGTTAGCTACGGTCACCGCAATCAGCGCGAATACCCCGACCGGTGCATAGCGCATCACCATGTGGGTGACTTTGAACATGGTTTCGGAGATAGAGCGGAACACGGTCACCAGCGGTTCACGGTGCGTCGCGGGCAGGGAAGAAAGCCCCAGACCAAAGAGTACCGAGAAGAAGATGATCGGCAGCATCTCGCCCTTCGCCATGGACGCGATAATGTTGGTCGGCACCAGCGAGAGAATAGTCCCCATCAGCCCATGCGAATGGCTCTGCACATCGGCGGTTGTGCTTTGGTATTTCGAAATATCCACCGTCGCCAGCTGCGACATATCGATCCCGGCACCAGGCTGGAACACATTCGCCAGGGTGATGCCAAGAACGATGGCAACCGTGGTGATCACTTCGAAATAGAGAATAGTTTTAACGCCAATGCGGCCTAACTGTTTCGCATCACCGACACCCGCGATACCGACCACCAGCGTCGAGATCACAATCGGTACAACAATCATCTTGATCAGATGAATAAAGATATCGCCCGCAGGTGAGAGAAGGTTCGCAATCAGCCACTCGCGGCTGTCGCTATGATAATGGAGGTAACTGCCCAGCAAGATGCCCAGCACAAGGGCCAGCAGGATCTGCCAGGCCAGGCTGACTTTCAAATTTTTCATAGAAACTGACTTCCTCAATGAAATCTCCGTACCATCAAAACTGCATGAATATGGAGACATACTGAAAGGGTATGAATTGTGTTGCGTTGGTTTATGGGATTTTTTAACGCGCCGTATGAGTATCATTTGCACGGCATGCTGCGCAAGCCTTAAAGAACAAGGCATTTCACTGCAAAAAGTGTCATTGACGGTAATTTATAGCAATTCGCATAAATAACCGTTTGTTATACAAAATATTTTCACTTCAAAAAAGTGAATAACTCTTCAGATGAATTATTTCCCTTCAAAGTTTCATTCGCTCAATTTTCATACTCTTCAGACATTGCGTGATCTGTCGCCCAAATACTAAACAAAGCTTGTAAAGCCCCTACTATTAACGTTTTTGCGACATATTATTAACATCTTACAAGGAGAAAAAAAGCCATGAGCCAAATACACAAACACGACATTCCCGCAAACATTGCGGACCGTTGCCTGATAAGCCCGGAGCAGTACCAGCAGAAATACCAGCAGTCCGTTTCCAGCCCTGACGCGTTCTGGGGTGAGCAGGGCCACATCCTCGACTGGATCAAACCTTATCAGAAGGTAAAGAACACCTCTTTCGCGCCGGGCAACGTCTCCATTAAATGGTATGAAGACGGCACGCTGAACCTGGCGGCGAACTGCCTGGACCGCCATCTTGCTGAACGCGGCAACGAAACGGCCATCATCTGGGAAGGCGACGATGCCTCTCAGAGTAAACACATCTCGTATAAAGAACTGCATCGCGACGTGTGCCGCTTTGCCAACGTGCTGCTGGCCCAGGGCATTAAAAAAGGCGATGTGGTGGCGATCTATATGCCAATGGTGCCGGAAGCCGCCGTGGCTATGCTGGCCTGCGCGCGCATCGGTGCGATCCACTCCGTTATCTTCGGCGGTTTCTCGCCGGAGGCGGTTGCCGGGCGTATTGTCGACTCGAATTCGAAGCTGGTGATCACCGCTGACGAGGGCGTGCGCGCCGGGCGCGGTATTCCGCTGAAGAAAAACGTTGATGAAGCGCTGAAAAACCCGAACGTGAAATCCATCAGTAACGTCATTGTCTTCAAACGCACGGGCGGCAAAATCGACTGGCACGAGGGGCGCGACCTGTGGTGGAGCGATCTGATTGAAAACGCGAGCGACCAGCATCAGCCTGAAGAGATGAACGCGGAAGATCCGCTGTTTATCCTGTATACCTCCGGCTCCACCGGTAAGCCGAAAGGCGTGCTGCATACCACCGGCGGCTATCTGGTTTACGCGGCCACCACCTTTAAATACGTTTTCGACTACCATCCGGGCGACATCTACTGGTGTACCGCCGACGTGGGCTGGGTGACCGGTCACAGCTACCTGCTGTACGGCCCGCTGGCCTGCGGCGCAACGACGCTGATGTTTGAAGGCGTACCGAACTGGCCGACCCCGGCGCGTATGTGCCAGGTGGTTGATAAGCATCAGGTCAACATTCTCTACACCGCGCCAACGGCGATCCGCGCGCTGATGGCGGAAGGCGATAAAGCCATCGAAGGGACCGACCGCTCTTCCCTGCGTATCCTCGGCTCCGTGGGCGAGCCGATCAACCCCGAAGCCTGGGAGTGGTACTGGAAGAAGATCGGCAACGAAAAGTGCCCGGTGATGGATACCTGGTGGCAGACCGAAACCGGCGGCTTCATGATCACCCCGATGCCGGGTGCCACGCAGCTGAAAGCCGGTTCGGCCACCCGTCCGTTCTTCGGCGTGCAGCCTGCGCTGGTGGACAACGAAGGCAATCCGCAGGAAGGCGCTACCGAGGGCAACCTGGTGATCGTCGATTCCTGGCCTGGCCAGGCGCGTACCCTGTTCGGCGACCATGAGCGCTTCGAGCAGACCTACTTCTCGACCTTCAAAAACATGTACTTCAGCGGCGACGGCGCGCGCCGGGATGAAGACGGTTATTACTGGATCACCGGACGCGTGGACGACGTGCTGAACGTCTCCGGCCACCGTCTGGGCACGGCGGAGATTGAGTCTGCGCTGGTGTCGCATCCGAAAATTGCCGAAGCGGCGGTTGTCGGCATTCCTCACAACATCAAAGGCCAGGCGATCTACGCCTACGTCACCCTGAACCACGGCGAAGAGCCGTCGCCAGAGCTGTATACCGAGGTGCGCAACTGGGTGCGTAAAGAGATCGGCCCGCTTGCCACGCCGGACGTGCTGCACTGGACCGACTCGCTGCCGAAAACCCGTTCCGGCAAGATTATGCGCCGTATCCTGCGCAAAATCGCGGCGGGCGACACCAGTAACCTCGGTGATACCTCAACGCTGGCCGATCCTGGCGTGGTGGACAAACTGCTCGAAGAGAAGCAGGCCATCGCGATGCCTTCCTAGTGTTTTCTCCCTCTCCCCGTGGGAGAGGGCCGGGGTGAGGGCATCAGACCGCACCTTCCTCCCCTCACCCTCTCCCCACAGGGGAGAGGGGATAAAAACAAACCAACCTTACTTCTGGAGACTCTGTGATGAATAACGATATTTGTCAGCAGATAGAGAATAGTGCGCACTACAGGGAGCTCGTCGAAAAACGGCAACGGTTTGCCTTCATCCTTTCCATCATCATGCTGATTATCTACGTCGGCTTTATTCTGCTGATCGCCTTTGCGCCGCACTGGCTGGGCACCCCGCTGCATGAGGGTACCAGCGTCACGCGCGGTATTCCGATTGGGATTGGCGTTATCATCATTTCGTTTGTGCTGACGGGTGTGTACGTCTGGCGCGCCAACGGTGAATTCGATCGTCTTAACAGAGAAGTTCTGCGCGAGGTAAAAGCATCATGAAGCGAGTCCTGACGGCGCTAGCCGCCACACTTCCCTTTGCTGCCCATGCAGCAGATGCCATTACCGGCGAGGTTCAGCGCCAGCCAACCAACTGGCAGGCGATTATCATGTTCCTGATTTTCGTGGTGCTGACGCTGTACATCACTTACTGGGCGTCGAAACGCGTACGCTCCCGTAACGATTACTACACCGCGGGCGGCAATATTACCGGCTTCCAGAACGGGCTGGCGATCGCGGGGGACTTTATGTCCGCCGCCTCGTTCCTTGGGATCTCCGCGCTGGTGTATACCTCAGGGTATGATGGCCTGATCTACTCCCTCGGGTTCCTCGTCGGCTGGCCAATCATTCTGTTCCTGATTGCCGAGCGCCTGCGTAACCTGGGGCGCTATACCTTTGCTGACGTCGCCTCCTATCGCCTGAAGCAGGGGCCGATTCGCTCCCTCTCCGCCTGCGGTTCGCTGGTGGTAGTGGCGCTCTATCTGATCGCCCAGATGGTCGGCGCAGGCAAACTGATCGAGCTGCTGTTCGGCCTGAACTACCACGTCGCGGTGGTGCTCGTCGGCGTGCTGATGGTGATGTATGTCCTGTTCGGCGGCATGCTGGCCACCACCTGGGTACAGATCATCAAAGCGGTACTGCTGCTGTTCGGCGCCAGCTTTATGGCCTTTATGGTGATGAAGCACGTCGGGTTCAGCTTCAATAATCTGTTTACCGAAGCGATGGCGGTCCACCCGAAAGGGGAAGCGATCATGAGCCCGGGCGGGCTGGTGAAAGATCCGATATCCGCGCTCTCGCTCGGTCTCGGCCTGATGTTCGGTACCGCTGGCCTGCCGCATATCCTGATGCGTTTCTTCACGGTGTCAGATGCGCGTGAAGCGCGTAAAAGCGTGTTCTACGCTACCGGGTTTATGGGCTACTTCTACATTCTGACCTTTATCATCGGCTTCGGCGCAATCATGCTGGTGGGGGCAAACCCGGCGTTTAAAGACGCGGCGGGCGCGCTTATCGGCGGTAACAACATGGCGGCGGTGCATCTGGCCGACGCGGTGGGCGGCAACCTGTTCCTCGGCTTTATCTCTGCCGTGGCCTTTGCCACCATCCTCGCGGTGGTTGCAGGGCTGACGCTGGCCGGCGCGTCGGCGGTTTCGCATGACCTCTACGCCAACGTCTTCCGCAAAGGCGCAAGCGAGCGCGATGAGCTGAAGGTCTCCAAAATCACCGTGCTGGTGCTGGGCGTTGTCGCCATCCTGCTGGGGATTTTGTTCGAGAAACAGAACATCGCCTTTATGGTCGGGCTGGCCTTCTCGATTGCGGCAAGCTGTAACTTCCCGATCATTCTGCTCTCCATGTACTGGTCAAAACTGACCACCCGTGGGGCGATGATTGGCGGCTGGCTGGGCCTGCTGACGGCGGTGATTCTGATGATCCTCGGCCCGACCATCTGGGTGCAGATCCTCGGTCACGAAAGCGCTATCTTCCCGTATGAATACCCGGCGCTGTTCTCCATTGCCGTGGCGTTTATCGGGATCTGGATTTTCTCTGCCACCGATAATTCACCGGAGGGTAACCTGGAGCGTGAAAAATTCCGCGCCCAGTTTATCCGCTCGCAAACCGGCCTGGGCGTTGAGCAGGGCCGCGCGCACTAAGCCTTTTCTCCCCGGTCGCTCTGGCCGGGGAGCTTAAAACATCACCCACGCCACCAGCGGCGCAATCAGCACCATCGTGACGCCCGAAAGCATCATCACCAGGCTCGCGACCACGCCCTCCTGCTGTCCCAGCTCATACGAACGTGCCGTCCCCGCCCCGTGCGACGCCGCGCCAAACCCCGCGCCTTTCGCCATCCCTTCGCGAATGGAAAGCCGCAGAAACAGCACATCCCCCACTGCCATGCCGAAGACGCCCGTCACCACCACAAACAGCGCCACCAGATCCGGCTGGCCACCGAGCGGTTTGGCGGCTGCCAGCGCAAACGGCGTGGTCACCGAACGCACCGCCAGGCTGCGCTGGATTTCATCCGACAGGGTAAACAGCCGCGCCAGCCAGACCGAGCTGCACACCGCCACCACCGTCGCGGTGACGACGCCCGCGCCGAGCGACATCCAGTGGCGTCTGATAATGGCGAGGTTGTCATAAACGGGTACGGCGAAGGCGATGGTCGCCGGGCCGAGCAGCCACAGCAGCCAGTGGGATTCGCCAATGTAGTTCTGCCAGGAGATATGGCCGAAGACCAGCATCAGCACCAGCAGGATCGGCGTAAAGACCAGCGGCATCAGCGGCAGCGCGCGAAAGCGGCGATACAGGCGCTTGTTGGCAAAGTAGATGACGACTGTCGCAATCAGGCACAGCACGCTTATCTGAAAGTTAGTCATGCGTCTGCCTGCTGATTTCAAAGCGATACACTTTATCCACCACCCAGGCGGTGGCACCCAGCACCATCAGCGTGCTCAGGGCGATAACCGCAAAGATGCGCCAGCCGTCGACCATCAGCAGCTGGGCATAGTTCACCACCGCCACCACGGCCGGCACAAAGAACAGCAGCATCTCCGCCAGCAGCCAGCGTGCGCCGGCCCGCACCCAGCTAAGGGGCAACGCGCGACAGAGGATCAGCGTCAGCAACAGCACCATCCCCACCAGGTTGGCGGGTAAAGGCAGATGCAGCCAGTCGACAAGATATTCCGCGAAAACAAACAGTCCCGCGTAAAGCAGTACCTGAACCGGTACCTGGAGTCGTTGCACAACGGCAGGCGTAACACGGCTTAACGCCACGGCCATGGGGGTTTTCCTCAGAAATGAGACGAGGCGCCAGTATAGTGAGCGTACGGTATCGACTGAAATGAATTAAAATCATCGAAGGTATAGTTTCGAGGAATAATCATGGACATAAGAACGCTGCGCTATTTTGTCGAGGTGGTTCGTCAGCAAAGTTTTACCCGCGCAGCGGAGAAGTTATTCGTTACCCAGCCAACCATCAGCAAGATGCTGAAAAACCTCGAAGATGAGCTGAACTGTACCCTGCTGATCCGCGACGGGCGCAAGCTGCTGCTGACCGATACCGGTCGCGTGGTGTTCGAGCGCGGGCTGGCAATTCTGGCGGAGTTCCGCCAGCTGGAAGCCGAGCTTGGGGACATCAACCATCTGACAAAAGGGTTGCTGCGGCTCGGTATTCCGCCGATGGTCGGCATGATGATGGCCGGGCCGATAAGCCTGTTTCGCCAGCGCTATCCCGGCGTTGAGCTGAAAATTTCAGAATTTGGCGGCTTAACCGTCCAGCAGGCGGTCACCAACGGCGATTTGGACGTGGCGATGACCGCCCTTCCCGTTGAGGAGGAGAGCGGCCTGGCGACGCTGCCGCTCTTTAGCCACCCGCTGTGCGTGCTGGTTCCCCGCTCCGGTGAATGGCTGAAGATAGACTCGGTAAAGCCCGAGCTGCTCGGCGAGCACCCTCTGCTTATTTACAACGAAGATTTCGCCTTAAGCCGCCAGCTGATGGCGCTGTTTAACCAGCATAACGTGAAGCCGCGCATTGCGGTGCGCAGCGGCCAGTGGGATTTTCTGGCGGCGATGGTACAGGCGGGCGTGGGGATTGCCATTCTGCCGCAGCCGATCTGCGAGCGGCTGGATAAAAATACGCTGCGCTGGATCCCGCTGGAGAGCGACCTGCACTGGCAGCTGGGGATGATCTGGCGTGAAGGGGTCTATCTGTCGCACAGCGCGCAGGCGTGGTTGCAATGCTGTGAGGGGTTTTGGGTACCCTCACCCTAACCCTCTCCCACAGGGAGAGGGAACCGATCGAGCACGTAGGCCCGGTAAGCGCAGCGCCACCGGGCAAAACCAGCGCTACTGATTCTCTATCAACAACGCTTCCAGCAGATCCAGATCGTGCAGCAGCTTTTGCAGCGTCTCATTGCTGATCTGCCGCGTCGCGCGCAGGTGATACAGCTCGGCACGCTCGGAGCGCAGCGCCGCCAGGCGGAAACGGCGTTCGAGGTTCTCTTCCTGCAACGAACTTTCCACGTCGTTACGTCCGTCAGCACGGCGACGCAAATTACCGATCACGCGTGAACTGACTTCCTTCAGCAGCTGGTTATCAATGTTCTCTTCGGCATCGGCGGCCAGACGCTCCTCCATCTTCTCGATGGCGACAATCGCCACTTCCGCCGTCGCCGCACGGGCAATCCGCTCTTCTTTGTGCTGTTGCGAGGAGTCCCCCGCGTCAATATGTTGCAGCAGAATCGGCAGCATAATCACGCCGACAAACAGGGAGAAGAGGATCACGCCCGCCGCCAGGAACACCAGCTCGTAGCGCGCCGGGAAGACGTCACCCGTCGGCAGCAGCAGAGGAATGGAGAGCACACCAGCAAGGGTGATCGCCCCGCGCACGCCCGCGAAAGAGGCAATCAGCAGCTCGCGCGTGGTCCACGAGCCAAACTCCATCGGCTTTTTGGTCAGGAAGCGAACACTGAATTTCTTCATCGTCCACAGCCAGCCGAAACGCACCAGCATCAGCGCAAGGTAGATGAGCACGATATCGGTAAACAGCATCCAGACTTCAACGTTTGGATCCGCTTCGGCCGCAATCAGCGAGGATTCCATAATGCCCGGCAGTTGCAGGCCCAACAGCAGGAACACCATGCCGTTAAACACAAACTCGAGCATAGCCCAGGTACTGTTCGCGCGCAGCCGCATCGCCAGCGGCGCGCGACGCATAACGCCGGAGCGGGTGATGGTCATCCCCGCGGCTACCGCCGCCAGAATGCCCGACACGCCGATGTGTTCGGCAATCAGGTAAGAGGCGAACGGCAGCAGGAACAGCAGGACGATCTGCGTCGCCGGTTCATCACCACCCCAGCGGCTAAGGAAGCGCAGCGAGCGTCCGTACAGCCAGCTCACTACGAAGCCCGCGAGGATGCCGCCAATCGCCACCTTGAAGAATTCCAGGGTCGCGCCGCCGACGGTAAAGACCATGGTGCCCATGGCAACCGCCACGGCAAACTTCAGGGCGACCAGGCCAGAGGCGTCGTTCATCAGCGCCTCGCCCTGCAAAATGCCCATGATTTTCTTTGGAATGCGCCCTTCGCCCACAATGCCGGACAGCGCCACGGCGTCGGTAGGCGACAGCACGGCGGCCAGCGCAAAGGCGGGTATGAGCGGGATCCCCGGTACGGCCCAGTAGATCAGAAAACCAATCCCGACCACGGTGACCACCACCAGCGCCAGCGCCAGGCCGAAGATCTCTCGCCCGTGCTCCAGAAATTCGCGCGTCGGCGTTTTCCAGCCATCGGCAAACAGCAGCGGCGGGATAAACAGCACGAGGAACAGTTCCGGATCGAACTCCACGTGCAGACCGAACGTCGGCCACGCCAGCAGCGCACCGATAGCTATTTGCATTAAAGGCAGGGGGACCTGGAAGGGCAGTACGCGTGTAACCACCCCGGATAATGAGACCACAAGGGTCATGATGAGTATTGTGAAGAAAATTTCCATGCGTTCCCTGTTTGCTGTGTTTCTTATATGCCAAACCTGAGGCGTCGTGCCTCTTATTCTATCCTCTCCAGAGTAACGTAAAAGGCAACAGGATGAGTCCTGAAAATAAAAACGGGCGGCCTGAGCCACCCATTTTCGCATAAAAAGTCAATTCAGATGGCCCAGCCGCCCGCGTAAAACGCCACCAGCGCAACGGCGATGACCACGGTACCGATGTTCAGCTTACGCCACTCACCGGAGACCAGACGCCCAATCACCAGCGAGGCGAAACCGATCATAATGCCGGTCACGATGTTACAGGTCAGCACGATGAATACCGCAGTGATCAGGCCGGACATAGCATCAACAAAATCCGCGAAATCGATTTTCGCCACGTTGCTCAGCATCAGCAGGCCGACGTACATCAGCGCAGGTGCGGTCGCGTAAGCCGGTACCAGATAAGAGAGCGGAGAGAGGAACAGGATCAGCAGGAACAGCACGCCAACGGTGATGGCCGTCAGGCCGGTTTTACCGCCTGCCGCCGTACCCGCTGCGGACTCAATGTACACCGCCGCAGGCGCCGCACCCACCAGGCCAGAGAAAACGCTGCTCAGGGAGTCGGTGGTCAGCGCTTTGCCGCCGTCAATAATCTGTCCGTCTTTATCCAGCAGGTTAGCCTGACCGGCCACCGCGCGGATGGTGCCCGTGGCGTCAAACACCGCGGTCATTACCAGCGCCAGCACGCTTGGCAGGATCACCGGGTTCAGCGCGCCCACAATATCCAGGCTGCCAATCAGGGAGTTGCCTTTGTCATCGCTCAGCGACGGCATGGCGAAAATCCCGGAGAAATGAACGGTCGGGTCGAAGATCAGGCCGACGATGGACACGCCGATAATGGTCAGCAGAATGCCGCCCGGCACTTTCAGTTTTTCCAGGCCAATGATCACCGCCAGACCCACCAGCGACATGATCACCGGGAAGCTCGCGAAGTTACCCAGCGCAACCGGCAGGCCGTCCAGCGGGTTCTTGATGACCAGACCCACGCCGTTGGCAGCGATCAGCAGCAGGAACAGGCCAATACCAATGCCGGTGCCGTGCGCCACGCCCTGCGGCAGGTTGCGCAAAATCCAGCTACGAATGCCGGTTGCTGAAATTACGGTGAACAGCACGCCCATCAGGAACACGGCGCCGAGCGCTACCGGGACGCTGATATGCTGGCCCAGCACCAGGCTGAAGGCGGTAAACGCGGTCAGGGAGATGGCGCACCCGATCGCCAGCGGCAGGTTCGCCCACAGGCCCATCACAATCGAACCCACACCCGCAACCAGGCAGGTGGCAACGAAGACCGCCGCTGGCGGGAAGCCCGCTTTGCCGAGCATGCCTGGCACCACGATGACGGAGTACACCATCGCCAGAAACGTGGTCAGACCGGCAACAACTTCCTGGCGCACGGTGCTGCCGCGAGCAGAAATTTTAAACATGGCGTCAAGTGAACCGCCGGTACGCGCAGATGGCGTAGACATAGAAAACATCCCCTGAAAATTTTTATTGAAAGTCCGTAAGCGTGGTGGAGACTCCACTGCCAGCGAAACGTCAAATCCTTGTGCTGCGTTTGCGACGAAAGGGGCGTCACAAAAAAAGCAAACGTTTAGCTCCGCGCTTACAAAACGGGTGGTCAAATGTAGGCAAACGATTATCTAGCCTAATACCCGCCCTTTTCAACTGAACTTTCTCGTTTTTCGCTAAAATTACCTCATGACGATGAACAATTAAGCAGAGGATGCGCAAACGTTATCGTCCATGCGCAATTTCGTTACATTTCATCCCTCGCCGGGGATCGTCAGCGGGCCGCCTTTCGCAAGCGTTGTCTGCCAGCCCGGACGTGCTTCCACTCTCTGTTTCCACGCCGCTATGTGGTCGAGATTGTCGATGCCGCCTCTCGCCAGCAAGGCGAAGAGGGGAAAACTCATCTGGATATCAGCCATGGTCAGCGTGTCGCCGGCAAACCAGCTGTTTTCGGCAAGATGATCGTTAATAAAGCGCGCATGCGTTTCCAGCTGGCGGTTAAGATACGCTTTTTGCACCCCCTGCCCCAGCGCCTTACCCAGCGTGCGCAGGCCAAACGGGACGGGTGGTTTGCCGAGGCTGTTAAACACCAGCTTCATTAACAGTAGCGGCATCAAAGACCCTTCGGCGTAATGCAGCCAGAAGCGATACTGCACTTTATGGGCGGGATCTAACGGTTTGAATCGTGACGTCGAATCGTACGTTTCCTGAAGATATTCCAGAATCGCGCCTGATTCGGCCAGCACCAGTCCGTTATCTTCCAGTACCGGGGATTTCCCCAGCGGATGCACTTTTTTGAGCGAATCCGGTGCAAGCATGGATTTCTCGCGCTGGTAGCGCACAATCTCATACGTCAGACCCAGCTCTTCCAGCGCCCAGAGGACGCGATGTGAACGAGACTGATTAAGGTGGTGGACCGTTAGCATGATGTTCTCCGGTGATTCATACTTTTTAACTATAGAAAACTGAACAACTTCACGAAAAAAATTTGGCTAAAATCTCACCGTCTCCGGTGGCAAAAACGGCGGCCGGGCATAGAATTAAAGTGTCAGTACAAACCGGAACCTCCTCCACAAGCTCGACACGAGGGGTACTGATGTCGGGGGAAACCCTCCCGTGAGCCAGCGGGATAGAGAGAAAGACAAAGACCGGAAAAAACTAAAGCGCCCTTAGTGGCGCTTTAGTTCTTTATGCTTGTTGCCGGGTGGCGGCTGCGCCTTACCCGACCTGCAAAACCGAGAGCGTAGGCCGGGTAAGCGAAGCGCCACCCGGCAAACACCTCTCAATCCTCCTCCAGCAACCGCGCCCCCGTTCCCTGCTCGCCCAGCCTGTCACCCGGGTTACGCAGCGGACAATCGCTGCGTGATAAACACCCGCAACCAATGCAGCCGTCCAGCTCATCGCGCAGGGCCACCAGCGTGTGAATACGACGATCCAGCTCTTCTCGCCACTGGGACGACAGCTGCTTCCACTCCTTCGCGCTCAGCGAGTGCCCTTCCGGCAATACGCCGAACGCGTCACCGATGGTGGCCAGAGGAATGCCGATACGTTGCGCAATTTTGATGATCGCCACGTAGCGGAGCACATCGCGGGTGTAGCGCCGCTGGTTTCCGGCGTTACGGATACTTTTTATTAACCCTTTGCTTTCATAGAAGTGGAGTGCCGACACCGCCACACCGCTTCGCTTAGCCACTTCACCGGGGGTTAACAGCGCTTTGATGCGCGGTAATCTCTTTTCCATAAAACCTCTTTACCTCAAGTTAACTTGAGGAATTATACTCCCCCGCAGAGAAAACGACGAATCAACCAGGACAGATGTCTCCACAGAGGGGTAACCTTATGTCGCATCAGCAAATTATTCAGACACTTATTGAATGGATTGATGAACATATCGACCAGCCGTTGAACATTGATGTGGTCGCTAAGAAGTCGGGCTATTCGAAATGGTATTTACAGAGAATGTTCCGCACCGTAATGCATCAAACGCTGGGTGATTACATTCGCCAGCGCAGGCTCCTGCTGGCGGCGCAGGCGTTACGCTCCACGCAGCGGCCCATTTTTGATATCGCAATGGATCTGGGCTATGTGTCGCAGCAGACCTTTTCCCGCGTCTTCCGCCGCGAGTTTGACCGTACGCCGAGCGACTACCGCCATCAGCTTAATTAATGCGTGTTAACGCAAGGGTTGCTGCTGCCAGGCCATAAATGCCTGGGGCGGCATCGCTTTCGCGAAGTGCCATCCCTGACAATACTGCACGCCACGCTTCAGCAACCAGCTCACCTGCTCCCCCGTCTCGACCCCTTCCGCAATGGTTTTCAGCCGCAGGCTTTGCGCCATCTCAATGATGTGCTCGGCAATCAGGTGGCTGGTGCTGTTGGTGGTTAAGGTATCGATAAAGGATTTGTCGATTTTCAGGATATCGACGTTCAGCGAATAGAGGTTATGCAGGTTAGAGTAGCCGGTTCCGAAATCATCAATCGCCACTTCATACCCCGCCTGGCGAAACGCCTGAATGACCGGCGTGGTTTTCGGCACGTCAATAAACCCCCGCTCCGTCACCTCAATTTTGATTTGCTGCGCGCGAACCGAGTAAAAGCGGGCTTTGTCGGAGATCAGGGCGATAAGACGCGAAGAGTGAAAATCCGACGCCGACAGGTTAATCGAGACATACAGATCGGGATGAGCGGCAAGAAAATGGCCCAGATCGCTGAACACCTCCTCCACAACGTAATCCGTAATGCGCTCAATCATCCCCTCTTTTTCTGCCAGGGGAATAAATTCCGCCGGGCTCATAACCTGACCGTTGAATCCAGGCCAGCGCAACAACGCCTCTGCCCCCACGCACTGGTTATTTTTAATATCAATAATGGGCTGATAATGGACGCACAGCTGGCGTTTATTCAGCGCCCGGTGCAGAAGTCGGCCAGGCGAATTGAATTCACGGTGTGTACGCGACCACACCAGCAGAATAATAATGCTGCAAATTATCCCCAGCGGTAGCGTCAGGGTAGCCTGATGATAAAGCGTTTTATAAAAACGGGCGCTGGAGGTTGAAACGATGGCCGCAATCGGCCGCTGCCCGGATTTCACGATCGTATAAAAACGGTCACCTTTCTGAAAAGTCGTTTCCTGATGTCGAAGCATCGAATGCAATAAAGAAATATTGGCTTTCTGGCTTACAGAAAAGAATGCATTGCTGACGGTGTCATACACCCCCCACGACAGGGAACGATCGTCTGACATCACCTCACTGTACGAAAGCGGGTTGACCACTGCGACATAATTTCCGCGCTGCATATATATCATTTTATAACCATTAAAAAATGGCGTATCGCGAAAATAATAGATAGCAACGTCGGGTTTACGTGTGTAATTGGCAGCGGGAATGGTGTAAGGATGATCCGGCGTAAAAAGGGTCGAGCAGAGAAACGACTGGCCTTCAGCATAAATTAAATCGGCAACAAAAAGACGACCGCGGGAAACGTTCAACATATATTGACGATGCTCCGGCGTACACACTTTTCCCTGATATTTTTCCGCGTCTTCCCGGGCCAGATCAACCTGTTGAATAACCCGTTCAGTTTTGTTTAAAGCAAGTTCAGCAAACGTGCGCAGCTGGGCGCTGATTTCCGACACGGCTCTAAGCTGGGCAAACCATAGCGCAAGCATCACCGGCAGCATAACTACCATGATAATCCCGACCACTTTGAGCATGTTGCGCAGCGCGCTACGATTCATTTCCCGCTCTGTATCCCTGCATGTTGTACGCCTGTAGCAATGAAGACCGGCTGCTTTGATAAACAGGTGATTACGTTGCATGAATCATGGGAAGTTAGCAACTGACTTTTGGTATTAAAAATCCTAAAATTCGTGATGCCGATAATATTTTCCCGTAAGCCAAACTAAAAGTATTCATTTCGTTTCTGATAAGGAAAATAATTACCCGCGACAGGTGTGGAAAATTCGCTGGCTGAAATAGCCTGCTCTTTGTTCTTATGCTGATTTATAAATAATCAGACGCCAGGACCGTTTTTCCTCTTCCCGTACGCTTGGCGTCATATAATGCCTTATCGGCACGCATCAGTATGGCAGAAGTATCCCGTTGCCCCTGACAGACTTCAACCACCCCGGCGCTGAAAGAGAGTACCAGCGTTTTATCGCCCACACGCAGCGGTTTTGAGATCAGCGCGGCACGCAGCCGGGAAGAGAGCAACGTAGCGGCCATACCATCCGTGTGCGCCAGCAGAAGAACAAACTCTTCGCCACCCACCCGTCCCAGCGCCGACCCGGCCGGGCTCACCTCGCGAATACGGTCGCAAAAGTGGATCAATGCCGCATCGCCAACCTGATGTCCCCACCGATCGTTGATCTGCTTGAAATAATCGAGATCGAACATCAGGAGACAGAAGTGGCTACTTACATCCTGCGGCGAACTGGCTGCCAGCGCCATTTTGAGCCGCTGTAAGATTGTCGAGCGATTCAGACAGCCCGTCAGATCGTCAGTGGTGGCTTTGACGGTCAGCTGCTGTTCTGCTTTTTTACGTTCGGTGATATCCAGGCCAATGTTGAGAATGGAGTTATCCGGCAAAAGGATGTTTGACCAGAGAATGGTTAACTGCGTCCCGTCTTTACGCACCGGGTGCCATTCGTACATATCCTTAAGCGGTGCGAAACGAACCGACTCCTGCACGCGCTGTCGCTCCTCAGGATCCGGGTAAAACAGGGCCAGCGGATCGGGATGCTCGCCGATTTCAGTCATACTCCAGCCAAAGACTTTTTCGCATTCGGCATTCCACAATACACACCGGTTATGCCTGTCAAAGGCGTTCATTAATACCGGAGCACGTTCAAATAAGGTTTTATATTGCGTGACGACGCGCTGCATTTCCTGCGCCGTTTTTTCCCGCACGATGATGTCATCAAAATAATCTTTTAGCTTCTCAACCAATACCACCACGATATTTTTCAGTATCGGCAACGAGGTCAGTTTTTCATTAAAAGCCAAAAAGAAATAACCACTGCACTGTCTGCCATGCGCTGAGAATTTACACAGCACGCCGCTTTGCAGCCGCGCATAGCCTGGGTGCTGAGGGGAAAATACCGCCCGGCCAATATGCTCTTTCCAGTAGATCACCCGCCAGGCGCGGTGATGCCGCTGCAACAGGGTGCTGGCAAGAAAATCAGCCACGTTGAAGGCGTGACACGTCACGTCGCCGGCACAAACCACCCGCGGCCCGTCTGCGGATTCGACACTGATCCATGAGAGATTTGCCCCCAGTGCGCTGTTGATAATTTCCAGCATTTCAACCGGCGAACACTGCGCGTTGAGTTGCGGCATCAGCTTCGCCAGGGCATGCAGCGCCTGCATGCTGTCGTTAATAATCTCGCGTCTTTTTTCTTTCATTATCTTTTCGCAGGTCATTAATCGAGAGAGCAACCGCAATAATTCATATCTGAATAAAAGAATAAGACCACGAAATCAAAGAGCATGCTGAGTGTAAAACAAAGAATACAAAATCTAAAAAAGTCAATTAATTCAATGCGATGAATTATTTTTGCGGGTACATTTATTGTTCCACACAAGCATAATCCATAGATATACTGCTGTAAACGCTATACAGCCGATGGTGTTTTGCAAAGGTTTTGCTATCTGAATGAATTAAAAATAAAAATTCCGACCAGACGCGGATATGAGCGACGACGATATATTTTCCCTGGTAATAAACCCACTTTTACCCCACACGGATACTGGCGAATAAAACAGCAAATGTGATATAGTTCACACATCTTATGTAACGAGAAACATTGTTTCATTCCAGTTCGTCTGTTTTGTCGAGGATGGGTTTTATGGCAACCATTACCACCAGCATGGTGCTCCTGCGCTGGCCGTTGTTGAGCGCGGTTTTGATGTTCCTGGCCAGCACGTTAAACATTCAGTTTCGAAAGTCCGACTACGCAGGTCTTGCTGTGATTAGCACCCTGTTAGGGTTGGGCGCCGCATGCTGGTTCGCGACAGGTTTGCTTGGCATTACGCTGGTGGATATAGCCGCCGTCTGGGAAAACATTAAAGTGGTGATGGTTGAAGCCATGAGCCACACTCCGCCAGACTGGCCGATGGTGATTACCTGATAGCCTGTTATAAAAAAACCCAGACATTGTCTGGGTTTTTTGTTTTTCACGCGTCTGGATATCAGAACGGGATATCGTCGTCGAAATCCATTGGCGGTTCGTTAGACGGTGCCGGAGCAGACTGCTGCTGCGGACGAGACTGCGCGCCGCCGCTGAACTGATTGCCGCCCTGCGGCTGCTGAGGCTGGCCCCAACCGCCCTGCTGCTGGCCGCCACCTGCTGGTGCGCCGCCGCCCTGACGGCCACCCAGCATCTGCATGGTGCCGCCCACGTTCACCACCACTTCCGTGGTGTACTTCTCAGCGCCGGATTGGTCGGTCCATTTGCGGGTACGCAGCTGGCCTTCGATATAGACCTGAGAACCTTTACGCAGATACTCACCGGCCACTTCGGCCAGTTTGCCAAACAGCACAACGCGGTGCCATTCGGTCTGCTCTTTCATTTCTCCGGTCGCTTTATCACGCCAGGATTCGGAAGTAGCCAGCGTAATGTTGGCAACTGCGCCACCACTCGGCATGTAGCGTACTTCCGGGTCCTGGCCCAGATTACCGACGAGAATCACCTTGTTTACGCCTCTGCTGGCCATGTTCGTGTCTCCTGAATACGTTTCTTAATAGTGTAAACGCGCGAGTGTACCATTTCCATGCTGCACTTTGATAGTTGCGTAGCACGTTCCAGAGTTCTCCCGCGAACTCGACATTGTTACACAGTGAATCAGAAAATGCATTCCAATACTGTATATTCAAACAGGTCATTTTGTGTCATAATTAGCCGTTTCTGACAGCCGTTTGTCCTTCAAACAAATCAGGCAATCCGTGTTCCAACCGGGAAAGGTGAATGGATAAGATCGAAGTTCGGGGCGCCCGCACCCATAATCTCAAGAATATCAACCTCATAATCCCTCGCGACAAACTCATCGTCGTGACCGGGCTTTCGGGGTCTGGCAAATCCTCACTGGCTTTCGACACTTTGTATGCCGAAGGACAGCGTCGTTACGTTGAATCGCTCTCGGCGTACGCGCGTCAGTTCCTGTCGCTGATGGAAAAACCGGATGTCGACCACATTGAAGGGTTGTCCCCTGCCATCTCCATTGAGCAGAAATCCACATCGCATAACCCGCGCTCCACGGTCGGTACCATTACCGAAATCCATGACTACCTGCGTCTGCTGTATGCGCGCGTGGGCGAGCCGCGCTGCCCGGATCATGATGTCCCGCTGGCGGCCCAGACCGTGAGCCAGATGGTGGATAACGTGCTGTCGCAGCCGGAAGGCAAACGCCTGATGCTGCTGGCGCCGATCATTAAAGAGCGTAAGGGCGAGCACACCAAAACGCTGGAGAACCTGGCAAGCCAGGGCTATATCCGCGCCCGTATCGACGGTGAAGTGTGTGACCTGTCGGATCCGCCAAAGCTGGAGCTGCAAAAGAAACACACCATCGAAGTGGTGATTGACCGCTTTAAGGTACGTGAAGATCTGGCGACGCGTCTGGCGGAATCCTTTGAAACGGCGCTGGAACTGTCGGGCGGCACGGCGGTGGTGTCAGACATGGACGATGCAAAAGCGGAAGAGCTGCTCTTCTCCGCCAACTTCGCCTGTCCGATTTGCGGCTACAGCATGCGCGAGCTGGAGCCGCGCCTGTTCTCGTTCAACAACCCGGCGGGCGCGTGCCCGACCTGTGACGGCCTGGGCGTTCAGCAGTATTTCGACCCGGACCGTGTGATCCAAAACCCGGAACTGTCGCTGGCGGGTGGCGCTATTCGCGGCTGGGATAAGCGTAATTTTTACTACTTCCAGATGCTGAAATCGCTGGCTGAGCACTATAAGTTCGACGTTGAAGCCCCGTGGGCCAGCCTGAGCGCGAACGTACATAAAGTGATCCTGTTCGGTTCCGGCAAAGAGAATATTGAGTTCAAGTACATGAACGATCGCGGTGACACTTCCGTGCGTCGCCACCCGTTCGAAGGGGTGTTGCACAACATGGAGCGCCGCTACAAAGAGACCGAATCCAGCGCGGTGCGTGAGGAGCTGGCGAAGTTCATCAGCAACCGCTCCTGCGCCACCTGCGAGGGTACACGTCTGCGTCGCGAAGCGCGTCACGTGTTTGTCGAAAACACGGCACTGCCGACCATCTCAGACATGAGCATCGGCCACGCGATGGACTTCTTCAACAACCTGAAGCTCTCCGGTCAGCGCGCGAAAATCGCTGAAAAAGTGCTGAAAGAGATCGGCGATCGCCTCAAGTTCCTCGTGAACGTCGGTCTGAACTACCTGACGCTTTCCCGCTCGGCTGAAACGCTGTCCGGCGGTGAAGCCCAGCGTATCCGTCTGGCGAGCCAGATTGGCGCGGGCTTAGTCGGCGTGATGTACGTGCTGGATGAGCCGTCTATCGGCCTGCACCAGCGCGACAACGAACGCCTGCTCGGCACGCTGGTTCACCTGCGTAACCTCGGCAACACGGTAATCGTGGTCGAGCACGACGAAGATGCGATCCGCGCCGCGGACCACGTGATCGACATCGGCCCGGGCGCAGGCGTACACGGCGGCCAGGTGGTCGCGGAAGGGACGCTGAAAGACATCATGGCGGTGCCTGAATCGCTGACCGGCCAGTACATGAGCGGCAAGCGCAAAATTGAAGTGCCGAAACAGCGCGTGGCGGCGAACCCGGAAAAAGTGCTGAAGCTGACCGGCGCGCGCGGCAACAACCTGAAGGACGTGACCCTGACACTGCCTGTCGGGCTGTTTACCTGCATCACCGGCGTGTCCGGTTCCGGTAAATCGACGCTGATCAACGATACGCTGTTCCCGATTGCGCAGACGGCGCTGAACGGCGCGACGCTGGCCGAGCCTGCGCCGTACCGCGACATTCAGGGGCTGGAGCATTTCGACAAGGTTATCGACATCGATCAGAGCCCGATTGGCCGTACGCCGCGTTCCAACCCGGCGACCTATACCGGCGTCTTTACGCCCGTACGTGAACTCTTTGCCGGCGTGCCGGAAGCGCGTTCACGCGGCTATACGCCAGGCCGTTTCAGCTTTAACGTGCGCGGCGGCCGCTGTGAAGCGTGCCAGGGCGACGGCGTAATCAAGGTTGAGATGCACTTCCTGCCGGATATCTACGTGCCGTGCGACCAGTGTAAAGGTAAGCGTTATAACCGCGAAACGCTGGAGATTAAGTACAAAGGCAAGACCATCCACGAAGTGCTGGATATGACCATCGAAGAGGCGCGCGAGTTCTTTGACGCCGTCCCTGCGCTGGCGCGTAAGCTGCAAACCCTCATGGATGTGGGTCTGACCTATATTCGTCTGGGGCAGTCAGCGACAACGCTGTCCGGCGGTGAAGCGCAGCGCGTGAAGCTGGCGCGTGAGCTGTCCAAACGCGGTACCGGTCAGACGCTGTATATTCTGGATGAGCCGACCACCGGCCTGCACTTTGCGGATATCCAGCAGCTGCTGGACGTGCTGCACCAGCTGCGCGATCAGGGCAACACCATCGTGGTGATTGAGCACAACCTGGACGTGATTAAAACCGCTGACTGGATTGTCGATCTCGGCCCGGAAGGCGGCAGCGGCGGTGGTGAAATCCTCGTCTCCGGTACGCCAGAGACCGTTGCAGAGTGCGAAGCCTCGCACACCGCGCGCTTCCTCAAACCGTTGCTGTAATCGTCACACGGAGAGCTGCTGTCGGATCGTTTCCGGCAGCAGTTCAACCGCCTGTAGATACGACGCATCCACCAGGTAGTAAATTTGCGAATCTGGCAGCGAGCCGTCGAGAAACACCGTACTCCAGTGCGCTTTATTCAGATGCTTACTTGGCCTGACATCATCGTGCTGCTGGCGCAGTAAGTCGGCCAGTTCCGGACTGGTTTTCAGTGATGCCGCAGGCCGCGCATCCACCTCTTTCACCATCGCGAACAGCACATCCCCCACTTTGATCTGCGTGGCTTTCCAGTCGCTGTGAACGCTTTGTTCCGCACCCGGCTTGCTCATGCAGTACTGAAGTATCTCCGAAATTGTCATCTTTATTCCCCTTGTAGCGTTGCGATAATTTTACGCGAACCACCGTGAATGCGATGTTCTCCCAGCCAGATCCCCTGCCACGTTCCCAGCAGTAGCCGTCCGTTGTGGACCGGCAGCATCAGCGAGACGCCCAGCAAAGAGGATTTGATGTGCGAAGGCATATCGTCCGCCCCCTCGTAATCATGCTCATACGGGGCGTTATCCGGGACGGTTTTCAGAAAATGCCGCTCCATGTCAGACCGGACGGTGGGATCGCAATTTTCATTGAGCGTGAGAGAAGCAGATGTGTGCTGAAGCAGCAGATGCAGCAAACCCGTTTTGACGCGCGACAGGTCGCGGATTTGCCCGATGACTTCGTCCGTCACAAGGTGAAATCCGCGTGGTTTTGCGCTTAAGGTCAGGGTCTGTTGATACCACATGTGCTGCTCCATTATGAAAGGTGAATCTTTCTAAGTGTGCAGCAAGAAAGCGAAAGGTAAAACCCGCGCAGCGAGATTTGATTAAAAAAGCATTCACCCCGCCGTTAATGCGTCAGTATTCAGAGTTAACGATCACCTCTTCACCAAATTTTCCGGCCATCGGCAGCGGTCGGTAGGTGGAGTTCGAGGCGCGTAACACCCTGATGCCTCTGGCTCCCACGTCTTGCGCCGCGGTGATGTCGTTATCTGAATCCCCGTAGAACACTTTGATATTTTTCTTTTCCAGCCACTGGGTTTTGGTGTTTTGCCCTTCCTGGTCCCCGGCAAAAATGACCGGGTTCATGCTGGCCGCCGGGATCAGGAAATCATCCTGTAGCGTTTTCGAGACGGTTTCGGTTTTGGTCTGGCTACGTCCGGTCACGAAGTAAATGCTGTCGCCGCGCTTTACGTGCATGGCGATCAGCGCGCGGGCAACCTCTTTCGGGATACTGAACTCATCCCAGCCGTTGTTCATCTTTTCCCAGAATTCCGGGTTTTTCAGATAGGCTTCGCTGTCCGGGGAGTACGTTTTTTTGCCGCGCCAGAAACCGGGGCTGGAGAAGAGAACGGTATCGTCAATATCGAAGCCCACGGCTATCGGCGGGCGACCCGTCAGGCTATTTTCGATTTGTGCCACTGAAACCCAGTGAATGGGGGCCTGTTCGGCAAGAATGGCGGCGGTAGTGCCGGTGTAAAGCGGCGTGGGTGCAGAAGCCCGTGCAACAACGGCGCTATTAAGCGAGAACAATAAGCAGGCGGCGCTGAGCGCCAGTGTGATCTTGCGCATATTTTCCCCTGAATATTCAGTTTGTTATCTTTTTATTTTGAGCGGATGGTCAAAAAACTATCCGACCATAACCCCAGCGGTAGGGGAAGGAAAGGAGTTTTTACTTATGGAGCTGAATAAAAAGAAGACGATCACAAAGCGCAGAAGAAACGTGTAGGTCCGGGAAGCGAAGCGCCACCGGGCAATGACTGGCACCGGCGCGAACAAAAAAGCCGGGTGGCGGCTACGCCTTGCCCGGCCTACATACAGTATGCAAGTAAGTGAATGCTTACATTACGGATGCAAACGCCTGCGCCACGCGCTGGACGTTGCTGGCATTCAGACCCGCCACGCACATACGGCCGCTGGCGATCAGGTAGACACCGAACTCTTCGCGCAGGCGATCGACCTGCGCTGCGCTCAGTCCGGTGTAGCTGAACATCCCGCGTTGCTTGAGAAGATAATCAAAGTTATGCCCAGGCACGGCCTCTTTCAGGACGTTAACCAGCTCCTGACGCATCGACAGGATGCGCTTACGCATCGCTTCCACTTCAGCAAGCCAGGACGCTTTCAGCGTTTCGTCACCGAGAACTGTCGCCACCACCTGCGCACCAAAGTTCGGCGGGCTGGAGTAGATCCGGCGGACCGTCGCTTTCAGCTGACCGAGTACGCGTCCCGCGGCTTCGGCGTCTTCACACACCACGGACAGGCCGCCAACGCGCTCGCCGTACAGGGAGAAGATTTTTGAGAACGAGTTGCTGACCAGAGCGGGAAGCCCCGCGCTGGCAATCGCGCGAATGGCATAGGCGTCTTCCTCCATGCCCGCGCCAAAGCCCTGATAGGCGATGTCGAGGAACGGGATCAGGTTACGCGCCTTCAGTATCTCGATCACCGCATCCCACTGGGCATTGGTGAGGTCCGCACCGGTCGGGTTATGGCAGCACGGATGCAGCAATACGATACTGCGCTCCGGCAGGGTGTTCAGTTTTTCCAGCAGCGCATCAACGCGCACGCCGTTGGTTTCGCTGTCGAACCACGGATAGGTCGCCACCTTAAAGCCCGCGCCCTCGAAGATCGCAACATGGTTTTCCCACGTCGGGTCGCTGACCCACACGCCGGAATCCGGGAAGTACTTTTTCAGGAAATCTGCGCCTACCTTTAGCGCACCCGAGCCACCCAGCGTCTGGATAGTCGCCACGCGCTTTTGCGCGAGCACCGCGTGGTCCGCACCAAACAGCAGCGGCGCGATAGTGTTGCGGTAGGTGTTTAATCCTTCCATCGGCAGATAAAGCGAAGCACCGTGCGGGGTTGCGTTCAGACGCGCTTCAGCTTCGGCAACGGCTTTCAACTGAGGAATGATGCCGTCTTCGTTGTAGTAAAGACCAATGCTGAGGTTCACTTTGTCGCTGCGAGGATCTTCTTTGAAACGCTCCATCAAGGAGAGGATAGGGTCGCCGGCGTAGGCGTCTACTTTCTGAAACACGCGATGTTCTCCGGATTATTATGAGGCAGGGCATTCAACAATAAACCGGAAGCGGAAGAAGATCGAGGGGATGTTAACAGAAGCGGGATGCATCGCATCCCGCTCATGCTTAGTCGACGTATTTCATTGCGACCCTTGAAGTAAGGCGCGTGATAAGTTCGTAAGCACTCACTTTTGTTATTTCAGCAATACGCTCTACCGGCAGGCCTTCACCCCACATCACCGCATCGTCCCCCGCTTTATCCTGCGCGTCGGGCCCAAGATCAACACAAATCATGTCCATCGCCACGCGACCGACAATCTTGACTTCGCGTCCATTGACCAGCGCCGGCGTCCCCGTTGGCGCGGCGCGGGGATAGCCGTCGCCGTAGCCCATCGCCACCACGCCAAGACGCGTGTCGTGCTCGCTGGTCCAGGTGCCGCCGTAACCCACCGGCTCTCCCGCTTTGTGCTCACGCACGGCAATCAGCTTTGAAACCAGCGACATAACCGGCTTAAAGCCAAAGTCCGGCCCCCAGGGTTTGTTCTCCAGCGGCGAAACGCCATAAAGAATGATGCCCGGACGCGCCCAGTCGAAGTGCGACTGCGGCCATAGCAGGATCCCGCCGGACGCCGCAATGGAGCGCATCCCCGGTTTGCCTTCGCAGAAGGTGTTGAAGATATCAAGCTGCTGTTCCGTTGCGCCGCATTCAGGCTCATCGGCGCGGGCAAAGTGGCTGACGATGTTCACCGGCTGACGCACATTTTTGCACTGACACAGACGCTGATAAAACGCCTCCGCGCTTTCCGGCCGCACGCCCAGACGGTGCATGCCCGTGTCGAGCTTCATCCAGACGGTGACCGGCTCGCTCAGTTCAGCCGTTTCCAGCGCGGCCAGCTGTTCTTCGTTATGCACCGCCGTGTGCAGGTGCTGATCGGCAATGGTCGGCAGGTCCGAGGCTTCAAAAAAGCCTTCCAGGAGCAGTATCGGTTGCGTAATTCCACCTGCGCGCAGGCGGAGAGCTTCTTCGAGACGGGCGACGCCAAAAGCGTCGGCATCGGGGAGCGTTCGCGCGGTCTCAAGAAGACCGTGTCCGTAAGCGTTCGCTTTCACGACTGCAACGAGCTGACTGGCGGGCGCCAGTTCTCGCAGACGTTGCAGGTTGTGTCGCAGAGCGCGGCGGTTAATAACAACAGTTGCCGCTTGCATTTGAATTCCTTAGAAATTACTCATCATCATATTGAGGACCGGCATAGTTGTCGAAACGCGACCACTGGCCGTTAAAGGTCAGACGTACCGTACCGATGGGGCCGTTACGTTGCTTACCAATAATAATTTCGGCGATCCCTTTCAGATCGCTGTTCTCGTGATAAACCTCATCACGGTAGATGAACATGATTAAGTCGGCATCCTGCTCGATGGAGCCGGATTCACGCAGGTCGGAGTTGACCGGGCGCTTGTCTGCACGTTGTTCCAGAGAGCGGTTAAGCTGCGATAGCGCCACCACCGGCACGTGCAGCTCTTTGGCTAACGCCTTGAGCGAGCGGGAAATCTCGGCAATCTCCAGCGTACGATTGTCGGAAAGCGACGGAACGCGCATCAGCTGAAGGTAGTCGATCATGATAAGGCCGATGCCACCGTGTTCACGGGCGATACGGCGCGCGCGGGAACGCACTTCCGTCGGCGTCAGGCCGGAGGAGTCATCGATATAGATGTTCCGTTTTTCCAGCAAAATCCCCATGGTACCGGAGATCCGCGCCCAGTCCTCATCGTCCAGCTGACCGGTACGGATGCGGGTCTGATCCACACGCGACAGGGACGCCAGAGAACGCATCATGATCTGTTCAGAGGGCATCTCAAGACTGAAGATAAGCACCGGCTTATCCTGCAACATCGCCGCGTTTTCGACGAGGTTCATCGCAAATGTCGTTTTACCCATCGACGGACGCGCCGCGACGATAATCAAATCCGATGGCTGAAGACCTGCCGTTTTCTTGTTGAGATCGTCATAACCGGTGTTCACCCCCGTCACGCCATCGTGCGGCTGCTGGAAAAGCTGCTCAATACGCGCAACCGTGGCGTCGAGCACGTCGGCGATATTTTTTGGGCCTTCGTCTTTGTTCGCACGGCTTTCGGCGATTTTAAAGACGCGGGATTCCGCCAGGTCGAGCAGATCTTCGCTGGTGCGCCCCTGGGGATCGAAACCAGCCTCGGCGATCTCATTCGCCACCGAGATCATCTCGCGGACAACGGCACGTTCACGAACGATATCAGCGTAAGCGCTGATGTTCGCGGCACTTGGCGTGTTTTTTGACAGTTCTGCCAAATAGGCAAATCCGCCGACGCTGTCGAGCTGTCCCAGACGCTCCAGCGATTCTGCGAGCGTAATCAGGTCGATAGGGCTGCCCGACTCCTGCAAACGCGCCATTTCCGTAAAGATGTGGCGGTGCGGGCGGGTATAGAAGTCTTCCGCGACAACGCGCTCGGCGACGTCGTCCCAGCGTTCGTTATCCAGCATTAAACCGCCCAACACCGACTGTTCCGCTTCAATCGAGTGCGGCGGGACTTTTAACCCGGCGACCTGATAATCACGCTCACGAGGTTCAGTCTGTTTGTTGAAGGGTTTGTTTCCTGCCATAGTGAATGGAGTTACCGAGATAAAGAGTGGGTCGAAAGATTACCACATTCTGGAGGAAGCATGGCAACACGTATTGAATTTCACAAGCATGGTGGCCCTGACGTACTCAAAGCGGTGGAATTTACCCCCGCTGCGCCTGGCGAGAACGAAATCCAGGTGGAAAACAAAGCGATCGGCATTAACTACATCGATACCTATATTCGCGGCGGCCTCTATCCGCCTCCGTCGATGCCGAGCGGACTGGGCACCGAGGCGGCCGGTATCGTCAGCAAAGTGGGCAGCGCGGTTAAGCACATTAAGGAAGGCGATCGCGTGGTGTACGCGCAGTCGGCGCTGGGCGCTTACAGCTCCATCCATAACGTTCCGGCCGAGAAAGCGGCGCTTCTGCCAAATGCGATCGGCTTCGAGCAGGCTGCCGCCTCATTCCTGAAAGGGCTGACGGTCTATTATCTGCTGCGCAAAACCTACGAAATTAAGCCTGACGAGCAATTCCTGTTTCACGCAGCCGCAGGTGGCGTGGGGCTGATTGCCTGCCAGTGGGCGAAAGCCCTGGGCGCGAAGCTGATCGGCACCACAGGCAGCGCGCAAAAAGCGCAGCGCGCGCTGGACGCGGGCGCATGGCAGGTGATCAACTACCGGGAAGAGAGCATCGTTGAGCGGCTGAAAGAGATCACTGGCGGCAAAAAGGTCCGCGTGGTGTATGACTCGGTGGGGAAAGACACCTGGGAATCTTCGCTGGACTGCCTGCAACGTCGCGGGCTGATGGTGAGCTTCGGTAACGCCTCCGGGGCAGTCACCGGCGTCAACCTGGGCATTCTGAATCAGAAAGGGTCACTGTACGTCACTCGCCCTTCCCTGCAAGGTTACATCACCAACCGGGAAGAACTTGAGGAAGCCAGCAACGAGCTGTTCTCGCTGATCGCCAGTGGGGTAATTAAAGTGGATGTGGCAGAGGCGCAGAAATATCCGCTGACCGATGCGCAGCGCGCGCATGAGGTGCTGGAGAGCCGGGCAACGCAGGGATCAAGTCTGTTAATTCCCTGAGCCATAAAAAGAAATTGGGCTTCCCGTGGGAAGCCCTTTCTTTTTTTAGTTCGGCTGTATGTAGGGTACAGCTCGATGAATTCTTTAGCGGCAGCCATAGTGACAGATTCGATAAGTAAATCCTATTCTGTTCTAAGGATTGCTGCCGGAAAAGTTGCAGGTATGTGACGTACCCCTCAATACCTTAGTAACGGAAGCGGTTATTACGCTGATAAGTGGGCAGTTTTGGTGATTTAATCGCCCGTATCGCCCATACCACCGCAATCGCCAGAAGTAACCACGGCAAGAGTTTAATCGTCAGGGCAAATAAACCGCCAACAAACATCACCACCGTGGCCACTACGAGCGCGGCCAGGATACCGAGCAGCGATACGCCCGTGACCATCAGCATGATAAAGAAGCCAATCACAAAAAGTAGTTCCAGCATGGTGCTTTCCCACGAGTTCCCGAATGATACTGCGATCGTTACAAGAAACATGCCAAAAATAAGTCATTGTTCTGAAAGCAAAACGCCCCGCAATGTCTTGCAGGGCGTGGCGTATTTGACCATCTTTTAGCGAAATTTAACGTTTATCCGCAACCAGACGCAGCGCGTGTTCCAGGACCTCAATATCCGCACCGGCCTTATGCGCGTTCTCGCTGAGATAACGACGCCACTGGCGCGCGCCAGGAATGCCCTGGAACAGGCCAAGCATATGGCGGGTAATGTGGCCCAGATACGTACCATGACTCAGCTCGCGCTCAATGTACGGATACATGGCGCGCACTACTGCCACGGGATCGGTGTCAGCACCGTCAACGCCAAAGATTTCCCGGTCAACCGTCGCCAGAATGCCCGGATTCTGATACGCCTCGCGTCCGACCATCACGCCATCCATATGTTCGAGATGCGCTTTGGCCTCGTCCAGCGACGTAATACCGCCGTTGATCGACATGGTCAGGTGCGGGAAGTCGCGTTTTAGCTGGTACACGCGCGGGTAGTCCAGCGGTGGGATCTCGCGGTTTTCTTTCGGGCTGAGGCCAGAGAGCCAGGCTTTACGGGCGTGGATGATAAACATCTCGCATTCACCCTTCCCTGATACGGTGTTGATGAAATCACACAGGAACTCGTAGCTGTCCTGGTCGTCTATGCCGATACGGGTTTTGACCGTGACCGGGATAGAGACGACCTCGCGCATCGCTTTGATACAGTCCGCCACCAGATGTGCATTACCCATCAGACACGCGCCGAACATACCGTTTTGCACACGGTCGGACGGGCAACCGACGTTGAGGTTAATCTCGTCATAGCCGCGTTCTTCAGCCAGCTTCGCGCAATGCGCCAGCGCAGCCGGATCGCTACCACCCAGTTGCAGCGCAACCGGATGCTCCTCTTCGCTGTACGCCAGATAATCGCCCTTGCCGTGAATAATTGCGCCGGTAGTGACCATTTCGGTGTACAGCAGCGTATGGCGGGAGAGCTGGCGCAGGAAATAGCGGCAGTGTCTGTCCGTCCAGTCGAGCATTGGCGCAATGGAGAAACGGTGTGCAGGGAAAGCGGTCTGGAATTCTGACGACATGGCGAAGTTTTAAGCATCTGGTGGAAAAGGGGCGCTACTATAGCACAAAGAAAAGCCGGAGGCGCAGCGCCTCCGGTGTACTTTAGAACGTCATGCTCAACTGTGCCCCTGCGCCCCAGGTCTCGTCTTCACCATAAAGCCCCATCAGGTCAACGTGGACGGAGTTGAACGGCGCGAAACCGACACCGCCGGTAAAGACGTTGCTGTCGTTCCCTTTCATATCCGCACGATAACCGGCGCGTACTGCCAGCCAGCTCAGTGGCGTGACTTCGGCACCAACGCCAACGTACTGGGAGGTGTCTTCGCTTTTAAAGCCCTTGGTTTCGGTCAGATCGCCGTCTGCGGTCAACGTGACCAGATCGTTGTGCCAGGCGGCCCCGGCAGTGACCAGCGGACGGATCTGATAGGTGTCTTTATAACTCACCACCTCTCCCGTGCGCCCATTGCGAATGCGGATATCTTTGGTATCGATATCGCGCGACATCAGGTTTTGCCCGCTCACGCCGACCGTCCAGTTTTCACCAAAATCAGCAGCAATACCGGCATCGACGTTGAAGCCAGTGTCGTCGGTACGGTAGCGGCTGTCGTTCCACTTATTACTGTCGTAATCGTAGATTGAGGTGGTGTAGTTATAGAGCCAGGTTTTTTGCAGCTTCGGCGTGACGCCAACGGAAACCGGAACGCCGCCAAGATCGAACTGACGGGCCACCGCAATACCGTAGTCGGATACAATCGCCGCCCGACCAGACGCCGTAGAGTTAAGGTTTTTGGTGATCTGATCGGTACCGTTTAGCGCGGCATCCAGCGCCACACCGGCAGCCACCGCATCGCTTCGTTGTATACCGCGCAGATAATCAATGTCCTGCTGATCGATTGAAGAGCTGACCCGGCCATGGGCATAGCCTTTTGCCATAAAGGCCACGGAAAGAACATCGTTAGGGATACTGACGGCAATCCCCGCCCCTGCGGTGGCGTGTGCGGTCTTGCCTTTCAGGTAGTCCAGTTCATCAGCGAGATCTTTCGCTGCGCCCTGGAACTGATTGATCGAACCTAATGGATTGGTGATAACTTCAATGGGGGTCAGACTATCAACCACATCCTTGTAATGATTGATTTTGTCATTAATGGTATCAATCTCGTCCTGAAGATTGTCTTCATCGGTCACCTGTACGCCAACGGACGGCAAAATAACCGTCACATCATCCTCGGGCTTAGATTTTGCCAGTAACGCGGGGTTGATTAACGCCCCGCTGCCATAGCTCCCTGCCGCGACACCCGTTCCGCCCATTGCGTCGCTACGCGCTTCCGTCCAGGTATTGGCTGCTCCCGCCTGATTTGCCATAAAAAAGGAGACAGCGATGCTAACCATCGAAAATTTAAAATTTTTTTTCACAGTGTGCTCGTAAATAGTTTGTTATTAGTTAACCCTGTCTGTTATCACCCAAACAGGAACGAACTATTGCTGTGAATAAGTGCAAAAAGACCCGCTATTTCCTTAAGTTAAATTCCATCCCGGCCTGTTGTAATATGTGACGACCATCAATATTTATAGAAGAGGAAATTATTTTCGCCCAGGTTTTCCATCGTGCGGCCCAAAAAACTGAGGCGGATGGTCGACCCAGCGGTCTTCGCGCGTCGCGGCATACACCGGATTGAGCGGATAGTAGATGCAGTTATGTTTTTTATTGGCCTCACCCACCACCAGTAAGCGCACCTCTTCATCGGTATTGTTGATAAAGGTGTGACACACGCCCGTCCCGGCTGGAAATCCCACGCTGTCTCCGGGTTCGAGCTTCCATAAATAGCCATTGATCCAGGCCTCAGGGTAACCCTCCAGAACGTAAACAAACTCCTCTTCGTCGCTTTCCGCATGCGGATAAGACGTACGGCGTCCGGGTGGCAGCCGTTCATGGTGAATACCAATGCGGCCGAGACCCAGCCTGCGGGCCAGCGGCGCGCCAACAGAAAAACGTTCGTTACTGTCAGGATACGTTGCGTCATCAGCGCCTTCCACGTCCCGCCAGTGCCGAATACAGTCAGGTCTTTTCATTTTGCGATCTCCTGATTTGCGATGCGTCAGGTATAGCACAGCCTGGCGGATCTCGGTGTTTTTAGCAGAACATGATAAAGTGAATGTTTTCACCCCTTACCATATCCGAGGTGCCCGATGGACAAGTCCACAAAAGAGCTGTTAGCGCAAGCTGAAAAGCTGTGCGCGCAACGCAATGTGCGCCTGACCCCGCAGCGCCTTGAGGTACTGCGTCTGATGAGCCTGCAACAGGGCGCCATCAGCGCCTACGATCTGCTCGATCTGCTGCGTGAAAGCGAGCCGCAGGCAAAACCGCCGACCGTTTATCGGGCGCTGGATTTTCTGCTGGAGCAAGGGTTTGTGCATAAAGTGGAATCAACAAACAGCTATGTGCTGTGCCATCTTTTTGACCAGCCAACTCACACGTCCGCCATGTTTATCTGCGATCGCTGTGGTGTGGTGAAGGAAGAGTGTGCGGAAGGTGTGGAAGATATTATGCATACGCTGGCAGCCAGAATGGGCTTTGCGCTGCGCCATAACGTGATTGAAGCCCACGGCTTATGTTCTGCCTGCGTGGAGGTGGAGTCATGCCGCCATCAGGATGCCTGTCAGCACGATCACTCTATCCTGGTGAAGAAAAAGCCGCGTTAAAGCCAAAGAAAAAGGCGGCTCAGGGCCGCCCTTGGGGATAGTGCCGGTTACCAGCGGTAGTCGTTACGGGTTTCCCAGTCTTTGACTTCATTTTCCGCCTGATCTTTTTCGTAACCGTAGCGCTCCTGGATTTTACCTACCAGCTGATCGCGCTTACCTTCAATGACGGTCATATCGTCATCTGTCAGCTTACCCCACTGTTCTTTCGCTTTACCTTTGAATTGCTTCCAGTTGCCGCCGATTTCGTCTTTATTCATAATCGTGTCCTCGTGTTAAGCGTCTATGAGTATCGTCCGCTTCGTTCTTTTCTGCTGGACGTGATTATTATTGTAGTTAAGGATTCGGCAGTTGTTTTTATATTCGGAATCTTTAACCGTTACGATATATCGTGCGGGGCTGGAAACCAGGTATTGTTTCGCCAGTGACGATGCCAGATAACGGCCAGCGAAAGGCCACGCAGTGAGAGAAACACCGCCAGCGCCAGCCACAGACCATGATTGCCGAGATACGGCAGGGTTAGCAGCGTCAGGCCGAACCCCGCCGCCGCGACGGCCATGCTGTTGCGCATCTCCGCCCCTCGCGTCGCACCAATAAACATGCCGTCCAGCAAATAGCACCACACGCCCACCACCGGTAATACTACCTGCCAGAGGATGTAGCGATCGGCCAGCTCACGTAGCGCGGGCAACGAGGTGAGTAACGCGACAATATGCCCACCAAAACAGGCGTATACCATAGCAAAGACCAGCGCCACCAGGCCCGCCTGACGACAGGCAGCACGCCAGACTTCACGTAACTGGCCGCTTTCACGCGCGCCATAGGCCTGCCCTGAATGCGCCTCCACGGCGTAAGCAAAACCATCCAGCGCGTAAGCGGTAAAGGTCAGTAATGTCATAAGCACTGCGTTGACGGCAACGATCTCAGGCCCAAGACGCGCACCAAAAACGGTTAATGCACCAAAGCAGAGTTGCAGCAGAAGCGAACGGAGCATGATGTCGCGATTAAGCGCCAGCAGCTTACGAATGTTGCCGCGCCAGGCCGATTTCAGCAGAACCAGGGTGATACCGCGCATCGCCAGCACGCGCCAGACCATCCCCAAACCGATCAGCAGCGTACCGTACTCGGCAATCGCCGTGGCCAGCGCCGCGCCCCGGACGTTCATGTGCAGCCCCATCACCAGCCAGAGATCGAGCACAATGTTAAGCAGGTTGCCCACCACCAGTAGGATCACCGGCGCGCGGGCGTACTGCACGCCCAGCAGCCAGCCCAGCAGGACCAGGTTTGCCAGTGAAGCGGGCGCGCTGAGCCAGCGAATTTCGAGGAACCGCCGGGCCTGTTCCAGTACGGCATCGCTGCCGCCTACAATATGGAGCGCAAGATCAATCAGCGGCGTACGCAACAGAACGATTAACGCGCCGGCACCGAATGCCAGAATGAGCGGCTGAACCAGCGCACGCGCCAGACGCAGAGGATCTTTTGCACCATACGCCTGGGCCGTCAGGCCTGTCGTACTCATGCGCAGAAAAAGCAGCAGCATAAAGAGGAAGCTGGTCGCCGTTGCGCCGATCGCGACGCCGCCAAGATAAATCGGCGAATCGAGATGCCCGATAACCGCCGTATCCACCAGCCCCAGCAGAGGAACGGTAATATTGGAAAAAATCATTGGTAGCGCAAGACGCCACAACGCCTTATCGGCAGAAGTTAGCAATGCCATGGAAATTACCGGAATCAGAAAACAGGCAAGGCTGTAGAGGAACTACAGCCTGTCAGGAAGAGATTACAGCCATTCACCGTTGCGGATAACGCCGACCGCCAGTCCTTCAATAGAGAAGCTCTGCTCGCGGAGATCCACCACAATCGGGGAGAATTCATTGTTTTCAGGCAGAAGCTGCACGGTATTGCCTTGTTTCTTAAGGCGCTTAACCGTCACTTCATCATCAATGCGCGCCACCACGACTTGCCCGTTACGCACATCCTGCGTTTTGTGTACCGCCAGCAGATCGCCATCCAGAATACCGATATCTTTCATGGACATTCCGCTAACGCGCAGCAGGAAATCGGCGCTCGGCTTGAACATGCCTGGGTCAACCTGATAGTGCCCTTCGATGTGCTGCTGCGCCAGCAGAGGTTCACCTGCGGCAACGCGGCCCACCAGTGGAATACCGCTCTCTTCTTCCACAAGCAGACGAATGCCGCGTGAGGCGCCGGAAACAATCTCAATCACGCCCTTACGCGCCAGCGCTTTAAGGTGCTCTTCGGCAGCATTAGGAGAACGGAAGCCCAGACGCTGCGCAATTTCTGCACGCGTGGGTGGCATACCCGTCTGGCCGATATGATCCCGAATGAGATCAAACACCTCTTGCTGCCTGGTCGTTAACGCTTTCATACCGCCCCCTGGGTGTATATACAGTTATGCTGTGAGTATATACAGTCAAAGGCGATTTTGGAACCAAAAACTGCACAAAAAACCAGGGACTTAATTATTCCTCGAGGCTCATCGGAAATGCGACCAAAGCAGCGTGACCCAGGTGATCGCCGCAGTGATAATCGCCAGCAGTACGGCAGCGGAACCCATGTCTTTCGCCCGGCCAGACAGTTCATGGAATTCCGACCCGATTCGGTCAACAACGGCCTCAATAGCGCTATTCAGAATTTCCACTATCATCACCAGAAGGACAGATCCGATGAGCAGTACGCGGGTGATAGCATCAACATCAAGGAAGCAGGCGATGACAACGGCAACGATTGCGGCAACCGCTTCCTGGCGGAAAGCGGCTTCATTAACCCATGCCGCGCGGAAACCTTTCCATGAATAACCGGCAGCTTTAATGATTCGAGTTAACCCAGTGGTATTATTGGCCATTAAAAGAACCTTTTATGATAAATAGCGTCTGTAACTAAAGCCGCAGCGCGTTTTGCTGCAACCTGAAGTATGACGGGTAACAACAGAAATTTTGCGCGCTTTCTGTTATCCTTGCGCCGCAATTGCATTATTAACCAGAGGCTTTACATCGTTTATGTCCGGCTGGCCACGAATTTACTACAAATTACTTAATTTACCATTAAGCGTCCTGGTAAAAAGTAAGTCTATCCCAGCAGAACCTGCGCTGGAATTAGGGCTCGATACGTCGCGCCCTATTATGTACGTTTTGCCTTATAACTCGAAGGCAGACCTGCTGACGCTTCGCGCTCAATGTCTGGCGCACGATTTACCTGACCCGCTTGAACCGCTGGAAGTCGACGGTACGCTGCTGCCGCGCTACGTGTTCATCCATGGCGGGCCGCGCGTGTTCACC
>NZ_JADBRE010000026.1:0-35287 GCF_014930525.1 Enterobacter cloacae complex sp. S1 | reverse complement strand
CACCGCAGCAACCCCGATCTGGACGTGCAGATGGTGCCGGTGTCGGTGATGTTTGGCCGTCGTCCGGGGCGCGAAAAAGGGGAAGAGAACCCGCCGCTGCGTATGCTCAACGGCATTCAGAAGTTCTTCGCCGTCTCCTGGCTAGGACGCGACAGCTTTGTCCGCTTCTCACCTTCCGTTTCACTGCGCCGCATGGCGGATGAACACGGCACTGACAAAATCATTGCGCAAAAGCTGGCGCGCGTTGCGCGTATGCACTTTGCACGTCAGCGTCTGGCGGCCGTTGGACCACGTCTCCCGGCACGTCAGGATCTGTTCAACAAGCTGCTGGCTTCCAAAGCGATTGCCCGTGCCGTAGAAGACGAAGCGCGCAGCAAGAAAATTTCGCACGAGAAAGCGCAGCAGAACGCGATAGCGCTGATGGAAGAGATCGCCGCGAATTTCTCCTACGAGATGATTCGCCTCTCTGACCGTATCCTTGGCTTCACGTGGAACCGCCTCTATCAGGGGATTAACGTCCACAACGCCGAGCGCGTACGTCAGTTAGCGCACGACGGCCACGAGATTGTCTATGTGCCCTGCCACCGCAGCCACATGGACTACCTGTTGCTCTCTTACGTGCTCTATCACCAGGGTCTGGTGCCGCCGCATATTGCTGCCGGTATCAACCTGAACTTCTGGCCAGCAGGCCCGATTTTCCGCCGTCTGGGTGCGTTCTTTATTCGTCGTACCTTTAAGGGTAACAAGCTTTACTCCACCGTCTTCAGGGAGTATCTGGGCGAGCTGTTCAGCCGCGGTTATTCCGTGGAGTACTTTGTTGAAGGCGGTCGCTCGCGTACCGGTCGTCTGCTCGATCCGAAGACCGGCACGCTGTCGATGACCATTCAGGCCATGCTGCGTGGCGGTACGCGTCCTATCACGCTGGTGCCTATTTACATCGGTTATGAACACGTGATGGAGGTGGGCACCTACGCGAAAGAGCTGCGCGGTGCAACCAAAGAGAAAGAGAGTCTGCCGCAGATGCTGCGTGGGCTGAGTAAACTGCGCAACCTCGGCCAGGGCTACGTGAACTTTGGCGAGCCCCTGCCGCTGATGACATATCTGAACCATCATGTTCCGGAGTGGCGCGAGTCTATCGATCCTATCGAAGCGGTACGTCCGGCCTGGCTGACGCCAACGGTCAACGGCATTGCATCCGAGCTGATGGTACGCATCAACAATGCTGGTGCGGCAAACGCCATGAACCTGTGTTGTACTGCGCTTCTGGCCTCCCGCCAGCGTTCACTGACCCGTGAGCAGCTGACCGAGCAGATTGACTGCTACCTGGATATCATGCGCAACGTGCCGTATTCCGTTGATTCGACCGTGCCGTCTGCCACCGCCAGCGAGCTGATCGATCACGCGTTGCAGATGAACAAATTCGAAGTCGAGAAAGATACGATTGGTGACATCATCATTCTGCCGCGCGAGCAGGCCGTGCTGATGACCTACTACCGCAATAACATCACGCACATGCTGATGCTGCCGTCGCTGATGGCGGCCATTATTACCCAGCACCGCCGTATTTCGCGTCAGGAGCTGCTGCGCCATATTCAGGCCATCTACCCAATGCTTAAAGCGGAGCTGTTCCTGCGCTGGAGTAAGGATGAACTGGCGGCAGAGCTCGATAAAATGACGGCAGAGATGCATCGGCAGGGGCTGATTACCATCAGTGATGACGAACTGCATATCAATCCGTCACGTTCTCGTACCTTGCAGCTTCTGGCTTCCGGTGCGCGTGAGACGTTGCAGCGCTACGCCATTACCTTCTGGTTGCTGAGTGCAAATCCGTCCATCAACCGCGGTACGCTGGAAAAAGAGAGCCGGACGCTGGCCCAGCGCCTTTCCGTTCTGCATGGCATTAACGCCCCGGAATTCTTCGACAAAGCGGTATTCAGCTCCCTGGTGCTGACGCTGCGCGACGAAGGGTACATTAGCGATACGGGCGATGCCGAGCCGGAAGAGACGATGAAGGTTTACCAGATGTTGGCAGAGCTGATTACCGCGGATGTGCGTTTGACGATTGAGAGTTCGACGCAGGGCGAGTGATGCTAAAGCCGGGTGGCGCTAACGCTTACCCGGCCTACATGTTCCGCTAAATCGTAGGCCGGGTAAGGCGAAGCCGCCACCCGGCTTTTTTATCACCAGTAACTCATCGCCAGGCCCAGAAACAGCACCAGCCCGACGTAGTTATTATTCAGAAACGCTTTAAAGCAGGCTTCACGCTCGCGCTTCGCGATCAGCTTCTGCTGATACGCAAACAGCAGCCCCGCCACCAGTACGGACCAGTAAAACTCCCAGTTCAGCCCGTTCAGGCGACCAATCGCCACCATCAGCGCCAGCACCGCCACCTGCAATATGCCGATGATAAGTTTGTCGTGACGACCAAACAGGATCGCCGTCGATTTGATGCCAATCTTGAGATCGTCATCGCGATCGACCATCGCGTATTGGGTATCGTACGCAACGGCCCAGAGAATATTCGCCAGGAACATCAGCCAGCAGCTGAGCGGAACGGACTCGCTGACCGCGGCAAACGCCATGGGAATCGACCAGCCAAATGCCGCACCCAATACCACCTGCGGCAGATGGGTGTATCGCTTCATGAACGGGTAAACCCAGGCCAGCGCCAGAGCAGCAACGGACAGCAGAATGGTCATGGTGTTAAGGGTTAACACCAGCATAAAAGAGAGAAGCACCAGCACCACAAACAGAATGCGCGCCTCTTTCCCGGTCACCTGACCGCTCGGCAGAGGACGATTCGCGGTGCGCTTAACATGTCCATCAAATTTCCGGTCAGCATAGTCGTTAACCACACAGCCCGCAGCGCGCATCAGCCAGACGCCCGCCACAAACACCGCCAGGATCCACAGCGGCGGCACGCCCGGCGTGGCAACCCACAGCGCCCATAAGGTCGGCCACAGCAGCAGCAGCGCGCCAATGGGTTTATCAGTACGCATCAGGCGGTGATAGGCCAGCAGCTTATTCTGCGTCAGACTCCACTCCATTTTTTCTCCCTCTTAGTACAACGGCGATGCAGGCAAAAAAAGTTCCGTCAGTATTAACGGCTTGCCACTCAAACGAAGGCGGGAACGGCGCCCCCACAAATCGGCATCGCAACCAATTTCAATAAAATCACGGGTCAGTTCAGACGAGGTGAACAGATAGCGCCCCAGGGGCGTTTTGCCGAGGCGTTGCAATGCCAGCTCCGGCCCGGAAAGTGTAGACTCAGGAACCACCGTCCGCCCGGCAAGCCACGGCTCGCCATCGGCACACAGTAAAATTTCACGCAGCCAGTAGCGTTCTTCTTGCGGCAGCAGCGGCAGCTCGCTGGCAATCTCCGCAGGCGAGACAAACCCTTCCTGAATCATCGTCACCGTGACCGTTTTACCCTGTTGCTCAAAACGTTTTGTCATGGAATCTTCCAGCAGCAGCCAGTCCAGTTGCTCCGGGTCAAGCGCGGGTATTTGGTCGAAATAGCGTAGCGCACGCAGCTGCGTTAGCGCGGGGTGTGACATGCCAGACTCTCCGATACATAACGTAAAGGCATTGTATCGCAGATTGGCAAAATGAGGACGGACAAACCAAATTTAGCGATCACTATCGCAACAATGGTGCAACTTAGCCAAAAAAAGTGCGCCCGTGAAGGCGCACTAAACGACTAACAAAATCAGCACTGTGGGGAGACGGTTACCCCTTGCCTTTTACACTGCTGATAAAGGTGGAACGGGCAGTGGTTGAACCTAAACGCTCAGCTTCATCAAGCAGTTTCAGCGCTTTATCGACATCGCCGTTTTTAACCGCCTGCTTGATGGCGTTGTTAAAGTAAGTTTCAGTATCGTTAAGCACGGGCTCGGCTTTTTTCGCCGGGGCCGGGGCTGCGGCTGGCGCGGCGGCTGGCGCGGCGTACACAGGCGCGGCAGTATTACCCACCGTTACCGGACCCGGGCCAGATGAGCCAAACAGCGGGCCTACGAGTACGCTGGAGGCGCTGTTGGTGGAGACTTTCAGCTTGATCAGACCATCGGTGGTATGACGGGCAAGCGGGTCCGGAATATCCGGGACAGAGTTCCCCGTGCCTTTCGCATAGGCTTTTGCCGGGTCAACAAGCTTCGTTGTCTGTTGCAGATCTTTTTCAGTCGTGAACACCAGGACATAAATCTTCTGCTGACCCAGGGCTGGCGTCAGGCGCATAACGCCTTCCAGCCGATCGGCACTCATGACGCCAGGCTCCTGATAGCTGAAATAGTCGCTTGGGAAGAACGCGGATGGCGTCATGTTCTGATCGAGGATCAGCACGTTAGGCGCGAAGACGCTGGTCTGTTTATTGACTTCACTGGTCAATGTCAGGGTCAGCTCGCCGATATTTGCCGGCACGCTGAAAGCCGCAACCGGACCGCTGATACCCGGCACGTTCAGTGACTGGCCACCCGCTGAAAGCTGGGTAGTTTGTGTTTTCGATTGATCAACTGGCGTCCATGTTAGCTGCTGGAGCGCCGCCGCCGGGATAGCCGGCGCAGCGCTGGTATTTTGTGGTACGAAATTCACGTCTGCAAAGGTGACCGCAGGCGCACAGGCCAACAGCCCCGCAGAGAAGCACAGCGCGACGAGACTTTTCTTCATTTTCATTGTTATTACCTCTGATAGCGTGAGCACTGCGGTGGCCAGGCAATAGCGCGCAGCACCCTAAGGAGAGAGGGGCTTGCGCCCCTCTTTTCAGGTCATTACGTCAGGCTTGACGAATTACCACCAGATTTCCATCTGGGCGCCGAAGGTCCACTCATCGTTGTCGCCACGGCTGAAGGTTTTCGCGGAGGTGTCGCTATACGCTACGCCAGAGGTGTAACCTGCACCTGAGTCGTTGTTTGCATAGCCCCATTTCTCATCCCACTTCGCGTAGGTTGCGAAGACACGGATAGCCGGACGGGACCAGATGCTGTCGCCTGCCTGCCATTGCTGTGCCAGGGTGATTTTGTACTGGCTGTTTTTGTCGTCAGTTTTCTGAGATTTGACGTTGTCGTAGCCCACTTCCAGCAAGGTGCTCATGATCGGCGTCCATTTGAACATTGGACGAACACCCACGGTCCACCACTCGGTACCGTTGTTGTTGTCACGATCGATGTTCTGGTACATACCAACGTACATCAGGTCCCAACGGTCTGCCAGGGTGATTGCACCGTGGTCCAGCACGCGCCACATAGAGCCGTCGTTATCGATGCTGCCGCCCTGTGGAATACCTTTACCGTTAGAGGTCATGGAATCCGTACCGTATTGCAGCACGAACTTGTTGAAGCCTTTCATCATGCTCTGGGTGTGTTCAGCGGTGAACAGCCAGCCATCTTTAGAGGCGCCAGGTTGCAGGTAGTAGTCGTCAGGAATGTTGGTATGACCGTAGTCAACGCCCAGCTCCAGCGTACCGCCCGGGTTGGTTTCCAGACCGGCTAAACGGACGTCGAAGACATCGTTTGGTACCACGTTGTCATAAATACGGTCGCCGTTCGCATCACGATCGGCGAAGGTTGCAGAACCGCCGGACTCAGAAGAACGGGTCGCTGCCAGAGAGAGTTTACCAAAGCCCAGATCGATGTTTTCAATACCGGCACCAGGCCCAGAGATATCCCAGTAGTAGAAGTCGATCATGTGTACGTCATGACGCTGATAGAAGCGTTTACCGGCCCAGATGGTAGAGCCTGGCAGCCATTCAATCAGGTTTTTACCCTGCACGTTAGCTTCACGGAAGGCCGGGCTGGTGGATTCCCAGTCATTCTGTTGAGAAACGGAGTACGCTACGTTGGTGTCGAAATAGAAGCTCTTGTCGCCTTCTTTCCACACTTCCTGGCCCAGTTTCAGTTCGGCGTAGGTTTCACATTCGTTACCGAGACGGTATTTACTTTGTGCGCCTGTTGCCTGGAAACATTGTTGTTCACCGCCACTTCCGGTCCAGCCAATGCCGGAACGAGCATAACCTTTAAAGTCTACGGCGCCCGCCTGGGCAGACAGGATGCCTGCCGCAATGGCGACAGCCAGAGGGACTTTGCGCAGAGTAATCATTATTCTATCTCCTGAGATCATTGCTTTTCTTTGTAATTGGAATGCTTAAACGCCTGGCTCTTTGTGCAACCGACGACATGCAGTGCCATCCTCACGGAACAGATGGCAGCGCTCTGGCGGCAAACCGATAGCGAATGTGGCACCCTCTTCTACCAACACCACGTCATTCTGGCGGTAGACCAGGTTCTGACGGATGGCGGGGATCTGGATATGAATCTGTGTTTCGTGACCAAGCTGTTCGACGACCTGAACTTCACCTTCCAGCGTCACATCAGCGATGTGGCTCGGCAGTAAATGCTCAGGGCGGATACCGAGGGACATGTTGGCCCCCACCTGTACGTTAGCGCTGTCGACCGGCAGCCAGACTTGCTGACGGTTTGGCAGCTCCACCTGTACCTGTTCGATTGCCGTCGCGGTCACTTTTACGGGCAGGAAGTTCATCTTTGGCGAGCCAATGAAGCCCGCAACAAAGCGGTCTGCCGGGTAGTGATACAGCTCCAGCGGTTTGCCCACCTGCGCCACGCGACCGGCGTCCAGCACCACGATTTTGTCGGCCAGCGTCATTGCTTCGACCTGATCGTGGGTGACGTAAATCATCGTGCGTCCAAGGCGTTTGTGCAGACGGGAGACTTCGATACGCATCTGGACGCGCAGGGCGGCATCCAGGTTAGAAAGCGGTTCATCGAGCAGGAACACGCGCGGCTCGGCCACCAGCGTACGGCCGATCGCCACACGCTGACGCTGACCACCGGAGAGCGCCTTCGGTTTACGCTCCAGCAGATGTGCCAGCTGGAGCACTTCCGCCACCTGGGTGACGCGCTGGTTAATGGTCTCTTTTTTCGCGCCGGCCAGCTTCAGGCCAAAGGACATGTTCTCGGCAACGGAAAGATGCGGATAAAGGGCATAAGACTGGAACACCATGCCCACGCCGCGTTCAGCTGGCGGGATGTCGTTCATTCGGGTATCACCAATAAATAAATCGCCACTGGTGATGGTTTCAAGACCGGCAATCATACGCAGCAGAGTCGATTTACCACAGCCTGATGGACCCACGAACACCACAAACTCACCTTCGTGGATGTCCAGATTGATGTCTTTTGACACCACTACGTCGCCCCAGGCTTTCGTTACATTACGCAGCTGTACGCTCGCCATGCCCTTCTCCCTTCGTTACAACCTGTCACCGACAGAAACATTCAAGATAAGTTCACTATGCGTGTTCCATTACTTTCGTGAATCCTCCACCCCCCGGCTTTTTTATGGGGGAGGAGGCGGGAGGATGAGAGAGCAGGCTCTGCGACCGCAGCGGAGGGGCTGAGGCGAAAATCGTGAAGCGGCCTGCAAAATTCAGTGGGTTTTTATGTGCGCCAGCACTCATAACTTAAATTTATGTTACAGGGATCACACAAACAGGGGGTGGGGCGTAGGGACTGGGAGGATGGAAAGAGGATGTCAAATAAGGAGACTGAGTCACGTTGAACCACCTTATGTATCCACGAGCACATCACCAATAAAGGATGGCAGATATGAAGATCAAGACTGGCGCACGCGTTTTCGCATTGTCCGCCCTCGCAGCAATGATGATTTCCGCACCGGCTCTCGCCAAAATTGAAGAAGGTAAGCTGGTTATCTGGATTAACGGCGACAAGGGCTATAACGGTCTGGCCGAAGTGGGCAAAAAATTCGAGAAAGACACCGGTATCAAAGTCACCGTAGAACACCCGGACAAACTGGAAGAGAAGTTCCCGCAGGTTGCGGCAACTGGCGATGGTCCGGACATTATCTTCTGGGCGCATGACCGTTTCGGGGGCTACGCGCAGTCTGGCCTGCTGGCAGAAGTTACGCCAGACAAAGCCTTCCAGGACAAACTGTTCCCGTTCACCTGGGATGCCGTTCGCTATAACGGCAAGCTGATCGCTTACCCAATCGCGGTTGAAGCGCTGTCTCTGATTTACAACAAAGACCTGGTGCCAAACCCGCCGAAGACCTGGGAAGAGATCCCTGCTCTGGATAAAGAGCTGAAGGCGAAAGGTAAATCCGCCCTGATGTTCAACCTGCAAGAGCCGTACTTCACCTGGCCGCTGATTGCTGCCGACGGCGGTTACGCGTTCAAGTTTGAAAACGGCAAATATGACGTGAAAGACGTGGGCGTGGACAACGCAGGTGCGAAAGCGGGTCTGACCTTCCTGGTTGACCTCATCAAGAACAAACACATGAATGCGGATACCGACTACTCCATCGCGGAAGCGGCGTTCAACAAAGGCGAAACCGCGATGACCATCAATGGTCCGTGGGCCTGGACCAACATCGACAAGAGCAAAATCAACTACGGCGTGACCCTGCTGCCAACCTTCAACGGCAAGCCGTCTAAACCGTTCGTGGGCGTGCTGAGCGCAGGCATCAACGCCGCCAGCCCGAACAAAGAGCTGGCGAAAGAATTCCTCGAAAACTACCTGCTGACCGATCAGGGTCTGGATGAAGTGAACAAGGACAAGCCGCTGGGCGCCGTTGCGCTGAAATCCTTCCAGGATCAGCTGGCGAAAGATCCGCGTATTGCGGCCACCATGGATAACGCCCAGAAAGGCGAAATCATGCCGAACATCCCACAGATGGCTGCGTTCTGGTACGCCACCCGTACCGCGGTCATCAACGCTGCAAGCGGTCGCCAGACTGTCGATGCCGCACTGAAAGATGCTCAGGGCCGTATTACTAAGTAATGCCGTAGTCCCCTCTCCCTCTGGGAGAGGGTTAGGGTGAGGGTTGTCGCTATCCGCACGCCCTCACCCCGGCCCTCTCCCCCAGGAGAGGGAGAAAAGATCAAACGTTGTAGAGGAAGAACCCCATGGATGTCATTAAAAAGAAACACTGGTGGCAAAGCGACGCACTGAAGTGGTCAGTGATAGGTCTGCTGTGTCTGCTGGTGGGTTACCTTGTTGTTTTAATGTACGTGCAAGGGGAATACCTGTTTGCCATCATGACGCTGATTTTAAGCTCGGTTGGCCTGTATATTTTCGCCAACCGTAAAGCGTACGCCTGGCGCTATGTCTACCCGGGCGTTGCCGGGATGGGGCTGTTTGTCCTCTTTCCGCTGATCTGCACCATCGCGATTGCCTTTACCAACTACAGCAGCACCAACCAGCTCGCGCAGGAGCGTGCCACCCAGGTGCTTCTGGATCGTTCTTACCAGGCGGGTAAAACCTTTAACTTCGGCCTGTATCCCACGGGTGACGAGTGGAAGTTAGCGCTCACTGACGGTGAGAGCGGCAAAACCTATCTTTCCGACGCGTTCAAATTTGGCGGCGAGCAGAAGCTGGCCTTAAAAGAGGCTGCGGCCCTGCCGGAAGGTGAACGTGCGAACCTGCGTATCATTACCCAGAATCGTCAGGCGCTGATCCAGCTCACCGCCGTGCTGCCAGACGAAAGCAAAGTGACCATGAGCTCGCTGCGCCAGTTCTCCGGCACGCAGCCGCTTTATACTCTGGCGGATGACGGCACGCTGACCAATAACCAGAGCGGCGTGAAATACCGTCCGAACAACGATATCGGTTTCTATCAGTCGGTGAATGCCGACGGCAGCTGGGGCGACGACAAACTCAGCCCGGGCTATACCGTCACCATCGGCTGGGACAACTTCACCCGCGTATTTACCGACGAAGGCATCCAGAAACCGTTCTTCGCCATCTTCGTCTGGACGGTGGTCTTCTCGGTGCTGACCGTGATCCTGACCGTGGCCGTAGGCATGGTGCTGGCCTGCCTCGTGCAGTGGGAGTCCCTGAAAGGCAAAGCGATTTACCGCGTGCTGCTGATTCTGCCCTACGCCGTGCCGTCGTTTATCTCGATTCTGATTTTCAAAGGGCTGTTTAACCAGAGCTTCGGTGAAATCAACATGATGCTGAGCGCGCTGTTCGGCATCAAACCGGCCTGGTTCAGCGACCCGACCACCGCTCGCTCGATGATTATCATCGTGAACACCTGGCTCGGTTATCCGTACATGATGATCCTGTGCATGGGGCTGCTGAAGGCTATCCCGGACGACCTGTACGAAGCCTCGGCGATGGACGGCGCGGGTCCGTTCCAGAACTTCTTCAAAATTACCCTGCCGCTGCTCATTAAGCCGCTGACGCCGCTGATGATCGCCAGCTTCGCCTTTAACTTTAACAACTTTGTGCTGATTCAGCTGTTGACCAACGGTGGCCCGGACCGTCTCGGCACCACCACGCCGGCAGGCTATACCGACCTGCTCGTGAGCTACACCTACCGCATCGCCTTCGAGGGCGGCGGCGGTCAGGACTTCGGCCTGGCGGCGGCGATTGCCACCCTGATCTTCCTGCTGGTGGGCGCCCTGGCGATTGTGAACCTGAAAGCCACACGTATGAAATTTGACTAAGGAGGGCACTGAACATGGCAATGGTACAACCCAAATCTCAGAAACTGCGCCTCCTCGCGACGCACTTAGGCCTGCTGATTTTCATCGCAGCGATCATGTTCCCGCTGCTGATGGTTATCGCCATCTCCCTGCGTTCGGGGAACTTCGCCACCGGGAGCCTGATCCCGGACGAAATCTCCTGGGAGCACTGGAAGCTCGCGCTGGGCTTCAGCGTGGAACATGCGGATGGCCGCGTCACGCCGCCGCCGTTCCCGGTGCTGCTGTGGCTATGGAACTCGGTGAAGGTGGCGACCATCACTGCGATCGGCATCGTGACGCTCTCCACCACCTGCGCTTACGCCTTCGCCCGTATGCGTTTCCCGGGCAAAGCGACGCTGCTGAAAGGGATGCTGATTTTCCAGATGTTCCCGGCCGTACTGTCGCTGGTGGCGTTGTATGCCCTGTTTGACCGTCTTGGGCAGTACGTGCCGTTCATCGGCCTGAACACTCACGGCGGCGTGATCTTCGCCTATCTTGGTGGCATCGCCCTTCATGTGTGGACTATCAAGGGCTATTTCGAAACCATCGACGGCTCGCTGGAAGAAGCGGCGGCGCTGGATGGCGCAACCCCGTGGCAGGCGTTCCGTCTGGTGCTGCTGCCGCTGTCGGTACCGATTCTGGCGGTGGTGTTTATCCTGTCGTTTATCGCGGCGATCACCGAAGTCCCGGTCGCCTCACTGTTACTGCGCGATGTGAACAGCTACACCCTTGCCGTCGGTATGCAGCAGTACCTCAACCCGCAAAACTACCTGTGGGGCGACTTTGCCGCGGCGGCCGTCCTCTCTGCCATCCCGATTACCGTGGTGTTCCTGCTGGCCCAGCGCTGGCTGGTTAACGGCCTGACGGCGGGCGGTGTGAAAGGTTAAGTTTCATTTGTTATGCCACTGCAACCCTCAACGTTAGACGTATTGTATTGAACCAACTTGTGACTGTTATTCGGCGGCCTCCGGGCCGCCATTTTTTTTATTCGCGTTTCAGCCGCTTCGAGTTGCACAGCCAGAGGGTGATCACCAGCAGCAGGATCGCCGCCGAGTAGATCAGCACGTCGAGCGGGGATTTATGATCGACGATGATCAGCCGCACAATGGCGGTGATGCCAATGTAGACAAAATAGCGCAGCGGGAAGTGAAAGCCGGACTGAAAGTACTTCACAATCAGGGCGATAAATTCAAAGTAGAGAAAGTAGACCACCAGGCCTTCCACCAGCGCGTATTTGCTGGTTTGCTCAGGGGCGAACAGCACATCCGCCAGATGCACCGTCTCTTTACCCAGAAAAACGACCAGGATCAGGCCAAGGCTCAGCAGACCGAGGTTCAGCACGGTCTGGAGTATCGTTGAGATAAACTCAACGCGCGGACGCGTCAGGGATGTCATACAGCACCTCATTCTCCAGGGCGAGGTTCCTGTATAACGCAAAAATGTGACGGGGATCTATATTTTTTGTTTATGTTTTGTCCAGATGAACATTCTTGCCGGGCGGCACTGCGTTTGCCCGGCCTACAAAAACACTCTCGTAGGCCCGGTAAGCGCAGCGCCACCGGGCAAATAAGCATCAGCGGAAGTTAATGTTTTTATCGCTGGTCATATCATACAGCTGGAATTTACGTCCAAGCTGCTGACCGCCGTCGCGCGTCAGCGGCGTCCAGCCCACTGCCGCACGGCTGCGGGTTGGGCCTGATGAGAACAGATCCAGCGGGATCGATACGTATACGCCTTTGGTGAAGTCCCCTTCCCCGTACTCGTCTGGCGAAACGTTGGTGATGGTGGCATAGCCGCCCACCACCACGCCGCTGTCGAAGTGTTTCGAGATATCCAGCGTGCCGCCCTTATCGCCCGCCAGATACTGGCCGACGCTGGCTTTCACCAGCACGTCCTGCGCGAATGACGGCGTCCAGTAGGCGGTCAGATGGCCGGTTTTGACGCTGTAGTCGGTGAACTTCATCATGTCCTGCGCGCTGCGCCAGTCACGCTGTTTCACGTAGTTAGCATCAATCCCAAACGCCCAGTTGCTGTCGACAGGACGATAAAGCACTTCTGCCCCGGCGCCGCCGAACATGGTTTCCAGATAGCCACCGTAAACCTGGCCGTAGAAGCCGTTGCCGAAGTACTGGAAGTAGTTGGCCTGGAGGTTATTCACGTAGATATCGTTCTGCACATATTCGCGAACGCGGGTACGCACGCGCGGCAGTTTTGAATCGTTCGGCGGGTTGGTGTAGTTAAATTTGTCGTAGTTGTTAGCAATGTTGCCGAACAGACTACCGGTGGTCAACAGGTGGTCGGTCACCCACAGATCCGCCGTCGCCATCGCCCCCAGCTGATACATGTAGAAGTTTTCCGGCCCACCCACGGACTGGTTCAGCACCGGATCGATATGGAAATCGAAGCGGGATTTATCGATATACCAGCCCTGCTCGGTGCTCTCTGGCACCACCGGCTCAACGCGTTTTTGTACCAGCTCGGTTTCATGTCCCAGCGGTTCGCCTTCAAGATGACGCTTAAGGCTGGCAACATCGGTTTCGGTTGTGACCTGCGGCAGGTTGAGGCGGTTCTCCGTCACGCGGATCGTGCGGATCCCCTCCGGCAGATCGTTCATGACGATCCGGTTGGCGCGCTCGATCCCTTCGCGGGAGTCGCGGTATTTTACCTGCTCGCCGGTGACGTACAGCGTATCGCCTTTGGTCTGGATCTTTGGATCCGCCAGGCCCGCGTTATATTTCAGCAGCGTCAGCTGGTTCGCTACCACGGAGTGCTGAATGATCGCATCCTGCGGCTCCGGCTGATATTTTGGCCGCGGGTTGTCATTGTAGTGCGGCCGCATGTCGTTAAAGTTAGTGCGCAGGGTAAAGCCAAACATCAGGGTATTACCGCGCTCATAGCTGAGGTTAACGTCGGCCCAGTCGGTGACGCGGTAAATAGCGCCGACGTTAAACTTGCTCTTTTGCTCAATTTTCCCGGCGAAGTCCTGCGAGTAGTCGTTTCCTTCGTACTCCAGCTTCAGACGTAATGGCTGCCACGGTGTTTGATACTCCACGCCACCAAACAGCGAGGCCGGGCCGTGGAACATCTGGTCCCCGTTGATGGAGCCCGCTTTCTGGTAGCTGTTATCGCGGTAGCAGTATTTATCGCTGTAGGTACAGAACGGATTTTTGACGTTGCCGCTGGTACCCAGATAGCCCCAGCCAAGACCAAGCGAGAAATCAAACGGTCCCCAGGCTTTGCTGGCCACGATGTATTCCGCGTCAAACAGGCCGGTCCCGCCGATATCCTTCGCACCAACGGAGACCTGCGGCATCCAGTAGCTCTCTTCCCACAGGCGCAGCTTCACGTCGAAAGCTTTGTCTTTATAAGTCTGGTCGCCGGAGAAGGCATCCACGCTGCTGTACTGTTTTGTACGGACGTCGGTGTAGCGCAGCGTGGTCTCCAGCCAGGGGAACAGCTGCACGGACGCAGAGTAGTAACGGTACTGATCGTTATCGCGATAGTTAAGGCTGATTTCCCCCTCGCGGGCCATACGCGCGGTTGGGGTTTGCAGTAAGCCCACGCCGCCAAAATCAGACTGCGATGGGCCGATGGGTGCCGGATACGTTTCTGCATGACAGGCGGCACTCACGCACAGTGCAAGCATGCTGTAGAGATAGGTTTTTTTCATTATTCCGGTATCCGCTGTATCAGGGAGCGAAGGATATCGGCATTAAGCCCGTCATACGCTTTCGTCCAGAAATGGTCGGCAAAACCGACAAAAATGATGCTGCCTGGCATAGGTTCGATATGGCGTTTATTCCAGTAAGCCACCGGCGCTTTCTGCGTATGCCCGTCCGGATAGACCACCCAGGCATAGCTGTTATCCGCTCCGCTGAGCAGACTTTGCTCGTCGAGATAGCTCGCCACGTCCCGGCCCGGCGTAAACGGCTTTTTGCCAGGGCTGCTGAGAAGCCCCATCACGGTGACGGTGGAAGGCTGAGCCGGAAGCCACAGGGTATAGTCCCCTTCCAGCGACGGATTGCCGTTTTCCACGACACGCACCTCATCCGGATCGAGATTCACCTTCTGGCGACCCGTCACCTTAACCGCCTGAAGCTGCTGACGCAGGCTAGTAATGGCCGCGGCATCGTCGGCATCTTCCTGTTGTGCCAGCCCGCTCAGTCGGGCGAGCAGCGCCTGATGTTTTTGTTCCGCTACAAGCGTCGCCTGACGCTCGCTGATCACCGCCCCGGTCCACCAGCTTTTCGCCAGCCTCGGCTGCCCCACCAGATCGAGCAGATGCCCGGCATTGGTTAAGGTTTTAGGTTTTTCGCTGTCCGGGGTGTAGACCTGTACCGTTCCCGCAGACCACGCCAGCGGCGAGGTCAGGCTGGCGAGAAGCGCAATGTGGATGAACATTTTCATGATTTCGCCGCCTTGATCAGGGTGGTCTTCACCGGGAAGAAACCGGCACCGAGATACTGTAAGGACTGGCGGATTTGCCCCTCTTCGTCCACCCAGAAGCGGTTATGCCAGGTGGCCTGATCGGTTGTCACTTCTTCATCCAGCACGCGCACCTGCGTTTCGTCGCTGCCCACTTTGACACTGTCCGTACCGTCCCAGCGGAAGGTGGAGCGGGCTGTGGCGTAGCGCACCTGTTTATGCTCGGTCCAGCCCATCGTGCGCGTCCAGCTTGCGCCATCGACGATCTGATTCGGCTTGATGAGCGGATCTTCAGCCAGGTTGTTCACCTCAAGCAGGTTGTCGCCGCCGAGCAACGTTTTCACGATGCGGGAATGCTGTGTCACGATGGTGGCCTGATCCTGCGTCACCCATTTCTGCTGCCCGTTTTCATCGAAAGCGAGCACCACAAACAGTTGCGGACCATCGTTTAGCTGCATGTACTGGCTGGCATACGGCATGTTCTGAAGTTCGTCATCGGTCAGATGCACGCCCGGCGTGCCGAACATGCTGTCCCACAGTGAGTGGCCCAGCCCTTTGGTGGTAGCTGAGCACGCCTGCAACAGCAGGCAAATCAGGATGATTGCAGGTCGCTTCACGACTCTTCTCCGAAGGGGCGAAATAACCACACCGAAGTGTGGTTATGATTAAAACACCCGTTATTACTGGGTGCTGGTCGTCGTAGTGGTCGTGGTTCCGGTATTGGAGCCATCACCGCCACCGGTTGCCGCCAGCGCGACACCCACGGCTGAACTTACGGCGCTGGTGCTGGCTGCGGTAGAACTCCCCGCAGACGCAGACGTCGCTGCCGACCCTGCTGCTTCCCCGACCTGGACCGGAGCTGCATAGACAGACGTCGCCGCAAGCGCAGATATGGCAAAAATGCCATACAGTACTTTCTTCATAACAATTTCCCTTCAATGAATGAATGGAGATTTGCCCGAAAAGAAATTCAGGCGGATTCGAGTATACACAACTAAAGCAGTGGGTTTACCGTGGGGGTAAATAGGGATGAGGTTTTCAGACTAATGGTTAAAAATGGAAGGAAAAAAGAATCAAGGAAATATATAATCACTATAAATCAACAATTTATAATATAAGAACATTAAAATATCACTCCGTATTTTCTTAAAATAAACCTCAGCAATTAACGGGGTTACCGTCTTTTTCGGATTAAACTCAGATTCAGAATTTGAGATAACTAACAGACATCAGGAATTATCCGATAAAAAAATGCCGGCATATCGCCGGCATTGTTCATGACATATTTATTACGCACGCCAGGCTTTATAACGGTTAATCAGACCATTGGTGGAGCTGTCGTGGCTGTCGATCGCTTTATCGTCACCCAGCTCTGGCAGAATGCGGTTTGCCAGCTGTTTGCCCAGCTCAACGCCCCACTGGTCAAAGGTGAAGATGTTCAGAATAGCGCCCTGAGTGAAGATTTTGTGCTCGTAGAGGGCAATCAGCGCACCCAGGCTGAACGGCGTGATTTCGCGCAGCAGAATGGAGTTAGTTGGACGGTTGCCTTCGAACACTTTGAACGGCACAACGTGCTCCAGCGTAGCCGGATCTTTACCCTGGTCACGGTATTCCTGTTCAACCACCTCGCGGGATTTACCGAACGCCAGCGCTTCGGTCTGGGCGAAGAAGTTAGACAGCAGCTTCGGATGATGGTCGGACAGTGGGTTGTGCGTAATCGCCGGGGCGATGAAATCGCACGGTACCATTTTGGTGCCCTGGTGGATCAGCTGGTAGAACGCGTGCTGACCGTTGGTGCCCGGCTCGCCCCAGATGATTGGGCCAGTCTGGTAATCCACCGCATTGCCGTTACGGTCAACGTACTTGCCGTTGGATTCCATGTTGCCCTGCTGGAAGTAGGCCGCAAAGCGGTGCATGTACTGGTCGTACGGCAGAATCGCTTCGGTTTCAGCGCCGAAGAAGTTGTTGTACCAGATCCCGATCAGCGCCAGCAGTACCGGCAGGTTTTTCTCAGGCGCGGTGGTGGAGAAGTGTTTGTCCATCGCGTGCGCGCCGGAGAGCAGTTCAACGAAGTTATCGAAGCCCACGGACAGGATGATGGACAGACCGATCGCAGACCACAGTGAGTAGCGGCCGCCCACCCAGTCCCAGAACTCAAACATGTTCGCGGTATCAATACCGAACTCACCCACCGCTTTACCGTTGGTGGACAGCGCCGCAAAGTGTTTCGCCACGTGCTTTTCGTCGCCCGCGGTTTTCAGGAACCAGTCGCGCGCGCTGTGGGCGTTGGTCATGGTTTCCTGAGTGGTGAAGGTTTTAGACGCCACCAGGAACAGCGTGGTTTCCGGGTTCACCTTTTTCAGCACTTCAGCGATGTGAGTCCCATCGACGTTGGACACGAAGTGCATGTTGAGGTGGTTTTTGTACGGGCGCAGCGCCTCGGTCACCATGAACGGGCCGAGGTCAGAGCCGCCGATACCGATGTTTACGACGTCGGTGATCGCTTTGCCGGTGTAGCCTTTCCAGCTACCTGAGATGATCGCTTCAGAGAAGGTTTTCATCTTTTCCAGCACCGCGTTCACTTCCGGCATCACATCTTTGCCGTCTACGATAATTGGCGTATTGCTACGGTTACGCAGGGCCACGTGCAGGACGGCACGGTCTTCGGTGCGGTTGATTTTCTCACCGGAGAACATGGATTTGATGGCATCTGCCAGCTCAGTCTCTTTCGCCAGATCTTGCAGCTTCGCCAGCGTCTCTTCGGTGATACGGTTCTTGGAGAAATCCACCAGCATCAGGTCATCGAAGGTGGCGGAAAACTTGCTGAAACGATCGGCATCTTTCGCGAACAGATCCGCGATAGTGACGTCTTTCATTTCATCAAAATGTTTCTGTAGTGCCTGCCATGCAGCGGTCTGCGTTGGGTTGATGTTTTTCATAGCAATACTCTTCTGATTTGAGAATTGTGACTGCGGTCGATTGTAGCGCCTGCAAATAAAAATTGTGATGGTTTTTATGCCATTGCCCTGGTCTGCATCAAACGCAGGTGAAAAGACCCGAAAAGTATAGCTGCTGTCGCGCCCTTCCGGCGTGGCGAAATGTTGGTCAAAAAGGGGGAAAAAGGAGCATAAAATATGGGCCTGTTATAAGTCCTGTTTCTGAGGGGTACCCCCCCATGAAAAATCCGCATAATCCCAGCATTGACAGGACCTCCCCCGCATTTTATTTATAGGGCCGTATTTTGCGCCTGCACCTGTTCTCGCTTCATTCTTGTGCCAAGGTCGCTCTATTCATTCCCTGACACGAGGTTGTTATGACGAGTTTTGTGGTCGCCAAGTTTGGCGGCACCAGTGTGGCAGACTACGATGCCATGAACCGCAGCGCCGATGTGGTGCTGGCCGATCCGAATACCCGCCTGGTGGTGCTTTCCGCCTCAGCCGGCGTGACGAACCTGCTGGTTTCCCTGTCTGAAGGACTGGAAGCGACCGAGCGTTTCGTGAAGCTGGATGCACTGCGCAAAATTCAGTTCGACATTCTCGAGCGTCTGCAAAACCCGAACGTCATTCGTGAGGAAGTGGAACGCCTGCTGGAAAATATCACCACCCTGGCAGAAGCCGCGTCGCTGGCCACCTCCAGCGCACTGACCGATGAACTGGTCAGCCACGGCGAACTGATGTCCACACTGCTGTTCGTTGAGATCATGCGCGAGCGCAATATTCAGGCGCAGTGGTTCGACGTGCGTAAAGTGATGCGCACCAGCGACCGCTTTGGCCGCGCCGAGCCGGACGTGGAAGCCCTGGCTGAGCTGACTAACCAGCAGCTTGCCCCGCGCCTGGATGAAGGCATAGTGATCACCCAGGGCTTTATCGGCAGCGAAGCCAAAGGGCGCACAACCACGCTGGGCCGTGGCGGCAGCGACTACACCGCCGCCCTGCTGGGTGAAGCCCTGCACGCCACCCGCGTGGATATCTGGACGGACGTGCCGGGTATCTACACCACCGACCCGCGCGTGGTCTCTGCGGCAAAACGTATTGACGTGATCGCCTTTGAAGAAGCGGCTGAAATGGCGACTTTCGGCGCGAAAGTGCTGCACCCGGCCACGCTGCTGCCTGCCGTGCGCAGCGACATTCCGGTCTTCGTTGGCTCCAGTAAAGATCCAAAGGCGGGCGGGACGCTGGTCTGCAAGAAAACCGAGAACCCGCCGCTGTTCCGCGCGCTGGCCCTGCGTCGTAAGCAGACGCTGGTTACCCTGCACAGCCATAATATGCTGCACTCCCGTGGATTTCTGGCGGAAGTGTTTGGCATCCTGGCGCGCCACAATATCTCCGTGGACCTGATCACCACGTCAGAAGTCAGCATCGCGCTGACGCTCGACACCACCGGCTCCACCTCTACCGGCGACACCCTGCTGACGCAGTCGCTGCTGATTGAGCTTTCCGAGTTGTGCCGCGTGGAGGTGGAAGAAGATCTGGCGCTGGTGGCCATCATCGGTAATAAGCTGTCACGCGCGTGCGGCGTGGGCAAAGAGGTGTTCGGCGTGCTCGACCCGTTCAATATCCGCATGATTTGCTACGGCGCGTCCAGCTACAACCTCTGCTTCCTGGTCCCTGCCGATCAGGCCGAGCAGGTCGTGCAGAAACTTCATCAGAATTTGTTTGAATAAAATTCGTTAGCACGATAAACAATATCAATAAGCCGGGCACAGACCCGGCTTTTTTATAACAAAACAACACGACAATACTGCAAGGAATTCACTATGCTCTCCGCTATCACCCGGCTGTTCCCGTTATGGGCGCTGCTGCTCTCTGTACTCGCGTATTACACTCCTGCCACGTTCACGGGCATTGGTCCGTGGGTCACCACGCTGCTGATGCTGATTATGTTCGGCATGGGCGTGCATCTGAAAATTGACGATTTCAAACGCGTGCTGTCTCGCCCGGCACCGGTTGCCGCAGGGATTTTCCTGCACTACCTGGTGATGCCGCTCGCGGCCTGGCTGCTGGCGATGGCCTTTAAGATGCCGCCCGACCTTTCCGCCGGGATGGTGCTGGTGGGGAGCGTCGCCAGCGGTACGGCATCTAACGTCATGATCTATCTGGCGAAAGGCGACGTGGCGCTCTCCGTCACCATCTCGTCCGTTTCCACGCTGGTGGGCGTGATTGCCACGCCGCTGTTAACCCGCCTGTATGTGGACGCGCATATCCAGGTGGACGTGATGGGCATGCTGCTCAGCATCCTGCAAATCGTGGTGATCCCGATTGCGCTGGGGCTGGTGATCCACCATCTCTTCCCGCGGGTAGTGAAAGCGGTTGAGCCGTATCTGCCCGCGTTTTCGATGGTCTGCATACTGGCCATTATCAGCGCCGTGGTAGCCGGTTCCGCATCGCACATTGCTTCGGTGGGCTTTGTGGTGATCGTCGCGGTTGTGCTGCATAACACTATTGGTCTGCTGGGCGGTTACTGGGGCGGAAAGCTGTTTGGCTTTGACGAATCCACCTGCCGCACGCTGGCGATCGAAGTGGGGATGCAGAACTCCGGCCTGGCGGCGGCGCTGGGTAAAATTTACTTCTCACCGCTGGCAGCGCTACCGGGGGCGCTGTTCTCTGTCTGGCACAACCTGTCCGGTTCGCTGTTAGCAGGATACTGGTCCGGTAAGCCGATTGATGACCAACCGAAAAAAGATGCGGTGAAACAGGGTTAATTGACACGGCTTGCTTTACACTGAAGCCTCCCCATCAGGAGGCTTCAGCAATGGCTACACCACGTTTGACCCAGAAAGACATGACGGAAGCCGAGCAGCGCGAACTGAAAACGCTTCTCGACCGCGCCCGCATCGCGCATGGCCGCACGCTGACGAACGCCGAAACCAATCAGGTTAAAAAAGAGTACATCGATAAACTGATGGCGCAACGTGATGCCGCGGCGAAAAAAGCCCGCAAGCTGAAAAAAGAGCAGGCGTATAAACCCGATGCAGAGGCGACTTTTTCCTGGTCCGCCAGCACATCAACCCGTGGAAGGCGCTAATTAGCGCCCTTTCTTTTTGCGCCCCGGCTGGGTAAAGCGTTTTCCGTTGCCCGGCTTGCCCCGCCCTTTCTCTTCCGCCTGCGGTGCCTTCACCACCGGACGCTTAATCGCCTGCGTTTTCGGTTTGGCTTTAGCTTTCGGCTTCGCTTCGGACGAGGAGTTCTCGATAAGTTTGAACAGCTCGATCAGCTCGTCATCCGTTAAGTCACGCCACTCGCCCAGCGGGATCCCGGACAGGCTGACGTTCATGATGCGCGTGCGTTCCAGCTTCGTCACTTCATAACCGAAGTACTCGCACATGCGGCGGATCTGGCGGTTCAGGCCCTGCACCAGCGTGATACGAAACGCAAACGGCGCCTCTTTTCTGACTTTACACTTCTTCGTCACGGTGCCCAGAATCGGCACGCCTGCGCCCATTCCCCGGATGAACTCGTCCGTGACCGGCTTGTTCACCGTAACAATGTACTCTTTCTCATGGTCGTTACCGGCACGCAGAATTTTGTTGACCAGGTCACCGTGGTTGGTAAGGAAAATCAGCCCCTGAGAGTCTTTATCCAGACGGCCAATCGGGAAAATACGGCTGCTGTGGTTCACGAAATCAACGATGTTGTCCCGCTCGCCATCTTCCGTAGTGCTGACAATCCCAACCGGCTTGTTCAACGCGATAAACACCAGGTCTTCGGCATCACGCGGTTCGATGACCTGACCATTCACTTTCACCACATCGCCAGGCACTACCTGATCGCCAATGGTGGCGCGTTTGCCGTTAAGAAACACGTTACCCTGTTCAATGTAACGGTCAGCCTCGCGACGTGAGCAGATCCCGCTCTCGCTAATGTATTTGTTTAATCGGGTTGATTGAGTTGGCAGCATAGTTTCTCCTGTGAAGGGCGAAATATACCTTACCTTGCGCCTGACAAAAAAGTCCTAGTAACCGCTGATCAGAAAATCGAGTGCATCCCGCAATGAAGCACTGCTGTTAGTAAGATCGGCAACGCGTTCACCTAACTCTTTTGAAGAGATGCCTGACAGCATATGCATCATGACAACGCAGGACTTACCCGCGATTTCAACGACAGGGCACACTTTCGCAGGCGGACGAATGCCGCCCAACTGGCTTAATTCAATGGCGGGAGCAACCAGTACATGTTTCATCACATTAGCAACAGGATGCTGCATATTAATAAGCCATGGATATGCTTTTTTCCCATTACCTTCATTCGCATAAGCAAAATATTGCTCCATCAGAATGACCTCTGAAAGTCACTAAAGGAGCCGTTTTCATCAACCCACTGGTTGATGGCCTCTATAGCCGCTTTATTTTCTGCTAACCACTCTGCGCGCTGATGCGCCCGAAACTGCTCCTGTAGAGCGGCCGTGAGTACAGCAGAGAGATTGAGTTTAAGACGTCGCGCTTCTTCCAGAACTTCTGGTGCTAACGAAACATTGACAGATTTTTTAATGCCATTAGTAGTGCGCATGATAACCCCCATTGGAATGCGCATGAATTGGCGAAGTGTAGCGTAATAAACGAGCATTTTCTATTCCCTTAAAAATATAAGGCCTTAAGAATGAATTGCTCTTTAGAAGGTGTCACGCCTCACAAAAGGGTTTTGCGAGGCGCTTTCAGAGATTAATACTCATCCCGCTCATCGTCTTCATCCGGCTGCTCCATCACGCTGTACGCCACCGCACAGAACAACGAGTTGAGACGCTTCATATCCCCCAGCAGCCCCAGGTGGAGTGAGCTGGTCTCGATACTCTGCACGTTCTGCTGGTGCAGACGCTCAACGTGGGCGTGTGAGTAGCGGCGATTAAGGATGCGGAAACGATGCTTGTTGCGGCGCAGGCGGCGCGCACTCGGCACGTCGCTGGAGAAGAAGACCGACATCGCCAGCTTCAGGTTGCTGACCAGCTGTTCGTGCAGCGCTTCCAGCTCTTTCAGCCCTTCAACAGAAAACGCCCGGCGTGCGGCCAGGGATTTGTCTGCGATTTCACTGCCCATACGCTCGACAATATCCGAAGCCTGCTCCAGGTTAAGCGACATCTCGATGATTTCCGCCCAGCGGCGCGACTCCTCTTCCGCCAGCTCGTCCTGGGGGATCCGCGCCAGATAGAGCTTGATGGCGGTATACAGCACGTTGATATCGTCCGCCAGCCTGCGCAGCTCTTTTTCTTCGCGCGGCTCGCCGTGCATCACCTTTTGCAGCCCTTCCAGCATGGTTTCCATCGCGTCGCCCATGCGCAGCGTTTCGCGGGCGGCATTGGCGATTGCCAGCGCAGGAGTATCCAGCACCGAGGTGTCCAGATGCTTCGGTTTAAGGCGCGCGTCCAGCTCCGGTTCATCACGAATAAGCCGCTCGCAGAAGCGGGCCATCGGCGCGGCAAACGGCACCATCGCCAGACAGCGCACCAGGTTGTAGAAGACGTGGAAGTAGATCACCAGCTCCGCTTTCGGCAGAGAGAGATTATCCATCAGGTTCGCCAGCGGGTGCACAAACGGCAGAATGATCAGGCTACCCACCAGCTTAAACAGTAAACTCCCCAGCGCCACCCGGCGGGCGGCAGCGTTGGCGGCGCTGTTGTTGAGCATCGCCAGCAGGCCAGAGCCGAGGTTGGCACCGATCACCAGGCACAGCGCCACCGGGAAGGAAATTACCCCTGCGGCGGTTAAGGTCGCCGTCAGCAGGACCGCTGCCAGGCTGGAGTAGCTGACGATGGCGAATACCGCGCCGATCAGCGCATCCAGCATAATATCGCCGGTTAACGAGGCGAAGATGACCTGCACACCGTTGGCCTGGGTGATCGGCGTGACAGCCTGCACAATCAGCTCCAGTGCCAGCAGGATCAGCCCGAGGCCAATACCGACGCGGCCAAGCTGCCCGGCACGGCTTTGCTTACGGCCGAGGAAGAAAATGACGCCGATAAAAATCAGCAGCGGCGACAGCCAGGAGAGATCGAACGTCAGGATACGCGCCATCAGCGCGGTACCGACGTCGGCGCCAAGGACAATCACCAGCGCCGGGGCGAGCGCCACCAGATCCTGCGCCACGAACGAGGTGACGAGCATGGTGGTGGCGTTGCTGCTTTGCACCAGCGCCGTGACGCCAATACCCGCGCAGAAGGCGAGCGGCTTCTTCTCAACGCTGCCGCTGAGAACGGTACGTAAACGTGCGCCAAACACACGCATCACGCCGGTACGAACGATATGGGTGCCCCATACCAGCAGTGCGACTGCGGAGAGCAGGTGTAACAACGTCAACACGGTAGGCATTCCTCCTTATCGTTATTCGTTTTCCTGAGGTTCAGTATAAGGGTTTAAACGTAAGAAAGAGACAAGGCACCATAGCGGTGCCCTGTTTGTTGTAAGGAAAAGTGACGTTAGTCTGCGTCGTAGCCCAAATTCGGCGCCAGCCAGCGTTCCACCTCTGACACGCTCATGCCTTTGCGCAAGGCGTAATCCTCAATCTGATCGCGCTGAAGCTGTGCCACGGCGAAGTACTTGCTGTCCGGATGGCTGAAGTACCAGCCAGAAACGGACGCGCCCGGCCACATGGCGAACGACTCGGTGAGCTTCATGCCGGTATGCGCTTCGACGTCCAGCAACTTCCAGATAGTGCCCTTCTCGGTGTGTTCCGGGCAGGCCGGATACCCCGGCGCCGGACGAATGCCCTGGTAATTTTCGCGGATCAGCTCCTCGTTGCTGAGATTCTCATTCGCCGCGTAGCCCCAGTGCACCTTACGTACGCGCTCGTGGAGGTACTCAGCGAAGGCTTCCGCCAGACGGTCGGCGATCGCTTTCACCATGATTTTGTTGTAATCATCGTGCTGCGCGTCGTACGCATCCGCCAGCGCGTCTTCTTCCAGACCACCGGTTACGGCAAAGGCACCGATATAGTCGGCTTTACCGGAGAGTTTCGGTGCGACGAAATCCGCCAGGCAGTAGTTGGGAAAGCCCACTTTCTCGGTTTGCTGGCGCAGGTGGTGGCTCACGGCCAGCACGTGGGTGCGGGTTTCATCGCGGTAGATTTCCACGTCGTCGCCCACGCGGTTCGCCGGGAACAGCCCCACCACGCCGCGTGGATTGAGGGCTTTCTCTGCGCTCAGCCTGTCGAGCATGTCGTTAGCATCTTTAAACAGGCGCTTCGCCTCTTCGCCCACCACCTCATCTTCAAGAATGCGCGGATATTTGCCCGCCAGCGACCAGGTCATGAAGAACGGCGTCCAGTCGATGTAGTTACGCAGCGTTTCGATGCTGGCCGTCACGTCCTGCACGCCCAGACGGTGTGCGACCGGCGGCGTATAGCTGGACCAGTCGAACGCCAGATCGTTATCGCGCGCCGCCTGAAGCGAAACCGGCGGCGTGCGCGGTTTCTTACGTCCATGCTGAATGCGGACGGTTTCATACTCTTTGCGGGTGCGGGCGACAAAGTCATCGCGCTGGGTGTCGGACAGCAGCGCGGAGACCACGCCCACGGTGCGCGAGGCGTTTTGGACATACACCGTCGGCCCACTGTAGTTCTGCTCGATTTTCACCGCCGTGTGGGCTTTCGAGGTGGTTGCCCCGCCAATCAGCAGCGGAATGGTAAAGCCCTGGCGCTCCATCTCTTTTGCCACGTTGACCATTTCGTCAAGCGAAGGCGTAATCAGCCCGGAAAGACCAATCAGATCCGCATTCACTTCGCGCGCGGTCCTGAGGATTTTATCCGCCGGGACCATCACGCCAAGATCGATAATTTCGTAGTTATTACACTGCAACACCACGCCAACGATGTTTTTGCCGATGTCGTGTACGTCGCCCTTCACGGTGGCGATGACCATTTTACCGTTACTGGAGCCCTTCTCTTTGCTGGCTTCGATAAAGGGTTCCAGATACGCCACCGCCTGCTTCATGACGCGGGCGGATTTCACCACCTGCGGCAGGAACATTTTGCCCTCGCCGAACAGATCGCCGACCACGTTCATGCCGTCCATCAGCGGCCCTTCGATCACTTCAATCGGACGGGCGGCCTGCTGACGCGCTTCCTCGGTATCCTGCTCGATAAACTCGGTAATGCCTTTCACCAGCGAGTATTCCAGACGCTTATTCACGTCCCAGGCGCGCCACTCGGCCTGTTGAACGTTGGCTGATTCGTCAGATTTACTCCCGCGGTATTTTTCCGCCAGATCCAGCATGCGTTCGGTGGCGTCGTCACGACGATTGAGGATCACGTCTTCTACGGCGTCGCGCAACTCGGCTGGCAGATCGTCGTAAATTGCCAGCTGGCCGGCGTTGACGATCCCCATGTCCATCCCGTTGCGAATGGCGTAGTAGAGGAACACGGCGTGGATCGCCTCACGCACCGGGTCGTTACCGCGGAACGAGAACGACACGTTTGACACGCCGCCGGAGATCAGCGCATGCGGTAGCTCGCGTTTAATGTCTTCACACGCGCCGATAAAGTCCTGGGCGTAGTTGTTGTGCTCTTCGATGCCGGTCGCGACGGCGAAGATGTTCGGGTCGAAGATGATGTCTTCCGGCGGGAAGCCCACCTCTTCGGTCAAAATTTTGTACGCGCGGCGGCAAATCTCAATCTTGCGCTCGCGGGTATCGGCCTGGCCCACTTCATCGAAGGCCATCACCACCACGGCGGCTCCGTAGCGACGGACCAGCTTCGCGTAGTGGATAAAGGTATCGACGCCCTCTTTCATCGAGATGGAGTTAACGATGCCTTTGCCCTGAATGCACTTCAGCCCTTTTTCGATGACTTCCCATTTGGAAGAGTCAATCATGATCGGCACGCGGGCGATATCCGGCTCACCGGCAATCAGGTTGAGGAAACGCACCATTGCCGCTTCGGCATCAAGCATCCCCTCGTCCATGTTGATATCGATGATCTGCGCGCCGCTTTCTACCTGCTGGCGGGCAACGTCCAGCGCTTCGCTGTACTTCTCTTCTTTGATCAGGCGCTTGAACTTCGCAGAACCGGTAACGTTAGTACGTTCACCCACGTTCACAAACAGGCTGTCGTCGCCGATGGTCAACGGCTCCAGGCCGGACAGACGACAGGCTACCGGAAGCTCGGGTAGCTTGCGCGGTGCAAGCCCGGCGACGGCGCGGCTCATGGCGGCGATATGCTCAGGCGTGGTGCCGCAGCAGCCGCCGACGACGTTGAGGAAACCAGATTCGGCCCATTCGCGGATTTGCGCCGCCATGGTGTCGGCATCGAGATCGTATTCACCGAACGCGTTCGGCAGACCGGCGTTCGGGTGGGCGGTGACGTAGCACTCTGCGATGCGCGAAAGCTCCTGCACGTACTGGCGCAGTTCGTCCGGCCCCAGCGCGCAGTTCAGGCCGAAGGAGAGCGCTTCGGCGTGGCGCAGGGAGTTATAAAACGCTTCGGTTGTCTGGCCGGACAGTGTACGGCCAGAAGCGTCAGTGATGGTGCCGGAAATCATGATCGGCAGGTCAACGCCCAGCGCCTCGAACTCCTCTTTCACCGCGTAAATTGCCGCTTTGGCGTTGAGGGTGTCGAATACGGTTTCAATCAGGATCAGATCGGAACCGCCTTCCACCAGCGCTTTAGTGGACTCACGATACGCGGCCACCAGCTGGTCAAAGGTGATGTTCCGAAACGCCGGGTCGTTGACGTCCGGAGAAATCGACGCGGTGCGGTTGGTTGGGCCCAGCACCCCGGCTACGTAGCGCGGCTTGTCCGGCGTACGGGCCGTCCATTCGTCGGCGCAGACGCGCGCCAGCTTCGCCGCTTCAAAGTTGATCTCCGCCGACAGGGATTCCATCTGGTAATCCGCCATGGCGATGGTTGTCGAGTTGAAGGTGTTGGTTTCAACAATATCCGCACCCGCTTCGAAGTAAGCGTTGTGGATATCCCTGATGACAGACGGTTTGCTTAACACCAGCAGGTCATTGTTTCCTTTGAGGTCACAAGGCCAGTCGGCAAAGCGCTCGCCGCGGAAATCGTCTTCACTCAGACGATAGCCCTGGATCATGGTGCCCATGCCGCCGTCCAGCACCAGAATTCGTTCATTTAACTGCGCACGCAGTTGCTCTACTTTGCTGCTCACACTTGCTCCCGACAACGCTCAACATGGCCAAAAGGCTGCGTTCCATACTGGCATAATCTCGCAGGGTCGAAAAGTCACACAGCGGTAACATGAGACATGTTCACTATCACTCCTCCGATCAGTCAGGAAAGCGGTTGCAAAACCACCAAATAAAACGAAAATGATTTCCACGATACAGAAAAAGGAGTTCGTCATGGTTACGACCGTTCCCGCTAAACGCGGCAGAAAACCTGCTGCAACCACCGCTGCACAACCTGGCGGACAGGTTCAATCCCTGACGCGCGGCCTGAAGCTGCTGGAATGGATAGCCGAATCGCATGGTAGCGTGGCCTTGACGGAGCTGGCGCAGCAGGCTGGCCTGCCGAACTCCACCACGCACCGTCTGCTGACCACCATGCAGCAGCTGGGCTTCGTGCGTCAGGTGGGCGAGCTGGGACACTGGGCGGTGGGGGCGCATGCATTTATTGTCGGCAGCAGCTTCCTGCAAAGCCGCAACCTGCTGGCGATTGTCCACCCGATTCTGCGCAAGCTAATGGAGGAGTCCGGCGAGACGGTAAACCTGGCCGTGCTGGATCAGAGCGATCACCAGGCGATTATCATCGACCAGGTGCAGTGTACACAGCTGATGCGCATGTCCGCGCCGATTGGCGGCAAGTTGCCGATGCACGCCTCTGGCGCAGGGAAAGCGTTTCTCTCGCAGCTGAGCGAAGAGCAGGTAACGGGGCTGCTGCACCGTAAAGGGCTGCACGCCTATACCCACGCCACGCTGGTGTCGCCCGTGCATCTGAAAGAAGATCTGGCTCTGACCCGCAAGCGCGGCTATTCGTTTGATGACGAAGAACATGCCCTCGGGCTGCGCTGCCTCGCGTCCTGCATTTTTGACGAGCACCGCGAGCCGTTTGCCGCCATCTCCATCTCCGGGCCGATTTCACGCATGACCGACGACCGCGTCACCGAGCTGGGCGCGATGGTGATTAAGGCCGCGAAAGAGGTGACGCTGGCGTATGGTGGGATTCGTTAAATTGGGTTCAGGCGAACATTGGGACAGTAGGCCCGGTAAGCGCAGCGCCACCGGGCGATGGGGCTGCACTGCGGCCTGATGCCCTCACCCCTGCCCTCTCCCACAGGGAGAGGGAGAAAAACGGATGCAAAACCGCTGCTTGCGGCGGTAAGCGTAGACATCTTCCACGTGCCCATTTTTGATCCGCGTTTGCAGCCCGCGCCAGTAGCTGGCGCGGAACAGATCGGCATGCATCTCTTCGAATAGCGGCCCGATGCGCGGGTCGGCACAAAGCCAGTGGCGAAACTCCTCCGGAAACACATCGCCCGGCGATACGCTGTACCACGGCTCGCTGGACAGTTCATCTTCCGGGTAGCGCGGCGGCGGGATATCGCGGAAGTTCACCTCGGTCATGTAGCAAATTTCATCGTAATCGTAGAACACCACCCGCCCGTGACGGGTGACGCCGAAGTTTTTAAACAGCATGTCGCCGGGGAAAATATTGGCGGCGGCAAGCTGGCGAATCGCATTGCCGTACTCTTCAATGGCGTCTCGTAAAGCCTGGCCTTCGGATTGCTCCAGCCAGATATTTAGCGGCACCATCCGGCGTTCGATATAGAGATGGCTAATCGCAATCTTATCGCCAAGATCGGTAATTTTCGTCGGCGCTTCCTGCATTAGCAGCGACATCAGCGCCGGATCGATCTGCTGCTTATTCAGCACAAAGTTTTCAAACTCCTGGGTATCCGCCATTCGCCCGACGCGATCGTGCTCTTTAACCAGCTGATAGCAGGCGCGGACGTGAGCGGCGGTCATCTCTTTCTGCGGGGCAAATTTATCCTTAATCACCTTAAACACGCGGTCGAAGCCCGGCAGTGTGAAAACCAGCATCACCATGCCGCGGATCCCCGGCGCTTCGATAAACTGCTCATCAGCCGTGGTGACATAACGCAGGTATTCCCGATAACTTTCCGTTTTGGCATGCTTCTGACAGCCAATCGCCATATACAGCTCGGCGGTGGTTTTGCCCGGCAGGATCTCGCGCAGCCACTCCACCAGGGCGGCAGGCAGTGGGGCATAGACCATGAAATAGGAACGGGCGAAGCCAAATACGATGCTGGCCTCGGCGCCGGTGGTCAGGCAGGTATCGACAAACAGTTCGCCGTCGTCGGTACGGTGAATCGGCAGCAGAAACGGCACGATAGCTGTCGGCGTAACCAGTTTGCCCACCAGCCAGGCGGCCTTATTCCGGTAGAAAAGCTCGTTGGCAACCTGCAAATGGCTGCGGCTGAGCACCTCCTCGCCGAAGGTTTCACTGAGATATGCGTGGATATAGCCGATATCCCGGGGTTTATTCTCCCACGGCAGGCGCAGCGGCAAATCCGTTAAGACGCGGTGCAGGAGCTTTTCCCAGCCGCGATCGGGAAAGAAATCTTTCGCCAGCGGACGCGGAATGGTACGGAAGCGGCGCTCCGGCTGGGAGCTGAAGATAAATAACCGCTCAGGAGATAATGAGCGGTGGTCAAATAACCGGCAATAGACGGAGTTGAAAAAGCTCTCCGCAATCTCGAAGCGCGGGTAGTCGGGTAACAGATGGGTGTAATGCTCTTTCACGCGCAGTAAAAATTCCGCATCCGGGCTTTTACCGTCGGTGATACAGCGCAGTTGCTCCACCACCAGACCTACGTGGTGATCATAAAGATGGATACGCTGCTTCATGGCCTGCTGAACCGCATGCCAGTCGGCGTGTTCAAAACGCTGTTGCGCGCCGGAGGTGACTTCCAGAAAGCGGCCATACTGGGCATCGAAGCCCTGCAAAATAGTTTGGGCAATCAGTAATTCCAGACCACGCGACATATATTCCCCCTCACCCCAACCCTCTCCCCGAGGGGGGAGAGGGGGAAAAGATTAGAACTGTGCTTCTTCCGTCGAGCCCGTTAATGCCGTGACGGAGGAGGACCCGCCCTGAATAATCGTGGTCACATTATCGAAGTAGCCGGTTCCCACTTCCTGCTGGTGCGAAACGAAGGTATATCCTTCTTTGCCCGCCGCAAATTCTGGCTGCTGCACCTTCTCAACATAGTGTTTCATGCCTTCGCCCTGCGCGTAGGCGTGCGCCAGGTCGAACATGTTGAACCACATGCTGTGGATACCCGCCAGGGTGATGAACTGGTACTTGTAGCCCATATCTGACAATTGCTGCTGGAAGCTGGCGATAGTCGTATCGTCCAGATTCTTTTGCCAGTTGAAGGACGGCGAACAGTTATAGGCCAGCAGCTTGCCCGGATACTTCGCATGAATCGCATCGGCAAAGCGCTTCGCCAGCGCCAGATCCGGCGTGGAGGTTTCACACCAGACCAGGTCGGCGTAAGGGGCATACGCCAGGCCGCGGCTGATCGCCTGTTCAATACCGGCATGCGTGCGATAGAACCCTTCGCTGGTACGTTCGCCGGTAATGAATTCGCTGTCGTACGGGTCGCAGTCAGAGGTGATCAGGTCAGCCGCGTCTGCATCGGTACGGGCAATCACCAGCGTCGGCACGCCGAGCACGTCAGCAGCCAGACGCGCGGCAACCAGCTTCTGGATCGCTTCCTGGGTTGGCACCAGCACTTTCCCGCCCATATGCCCGCACTTCTTGACCGACGCCAGCTGATCTTCAAAGTGAACGGCCGCTGCACCGGCCTCAATCATGGATTTCATCAGCTCAAAGGCATTCAGCACGCCGCCGAAACCGGCTTCCGCATCGGCGACGATCGGCAGGAAATAGTCGATAAAGCGCGGATCGTGAGGTTCGATACCCGCAGCCCACTGGATCTGATCCGCACGGCGGAAGGTATTGTTGATCCGATCCACCACTGACGGCACCGAGTTCGCCGGATAAAGAGATTGATCCGGATACATGCTGGCAGCCAGGTTAGCATCCGCCGCGACCTGCCAGCCGGAAAGATAGATAGCTTCAATGCCGGCCTTCGCCTGCTGCAATGCCTGACCGCCAGTCAGTGCGCCGAGGCTGTTGATATAGCCTTTTTTAGCTCCTCCATGCAGCAGATCCCACATTTTCGCCGCGCCGTTCTGCGCCAGCGTACATTCCGGGTTAACCGAGCCGCGTAACTTCACCACTTCCTCTGCGCTGTACGGACGGCGAATGCCTTCCCAGCGCGGTTGGGTCCACTCTTTTTGTAACTCTTCGATCTGTTGGGTACGGGTTTTCATGTGCAGATGCTCCATATTGTTATGTGGTGAATTACGCCAGGAAGCGGTAGCCCGGCAGGGTCAGGAAGTCGATTAAGTCATCAGAGGTGGTGATTTGCTCCATCAGACGTGCGGCATCGTCAAAACGCCCACTGCTGAAGCGGTGCTCGCCCAGTTCGTCCTGGATGACCCGCATCTCTTCGGCCAGCATCTGACGGAACAGGGCTTTGGTTACCGGTTTGCCGTTGCTGAGCGTTTTTTGATGATGGATCCACTGCCAGATGGAGGTACGTGAAATTTCCGCCGTGGCGGCATCTTCCATCAGGCCGTAGATCGGCACGCAGCCGTTGCCTGAGATCCATGCCTCGATGTACTGCACGGCGACGCGAATGTTGGCGCGCATCCCCTCTTCCGTGCGTTCGCCCGCACACGGCGCCAGCAACTGTTCTTCTGCGATTGGCGCATCGTCTTCACGGGTGACAAACAGCTGGTTTTTGTTGTCGCCGAGTACGCGGTTAAAGACTTCCATCGCCGTATCGGCCAGACCAGGATGGGCAATCCACGTCCCGTCGTGGCCATTACGGGCTTCCAGCTCTTTATCGGCTTTCACCTTGTTGAGCACCTGATTGTTACGCTCTGCATCTTTGCTCGGGATAAACGCCGCCATACCGCCCATCGCAAAGGCGCCGCGTTTGTGGCAGGTCTTAATCAGCAGGCGCGAGTAGGCGCTGAGGAACGGTTTATCCATGGTGACAACCTGACGATCCGGCAATACCCGGTCGGCATGGTTTTTCAGGGTTTTGATGTAGCTGAAGATGTAATCCCAACGGCCGCAGTTCAGGCCCACAATATGGTCACGCAGCGCATGGAGGATCTCATGCATCTGGAATACGGCAGGCAGGGTTTCAATCAGCAGCGTGGCCTTAATGGTGCCGCGCGGCAGGCCAAAGCGGTCTTCTGCGTAGCTGAAGACTTCACTCCACCACGCCGCTTCCTGCCAGGACTGGGTTTTCGGCAGATAGAAATAGGGGCCGCTGCCTTTCGCCAGCAGGTTTTTATAGTTGTGAAAGAAGTACAGCGCAAAGTCGAACAGGCTGCCCGGAATCGCTTCTCCGCGCCAGGTGACGTGTTTTTCTGGCAAATGCAGACCGCGTACGCGGCAGATCAGCACCGCCGGATTCGGTTTGAGCTGGTAAATTTTACCGGCTTCGTTGGTATAGCTGATGGTGCCGTTGACGGCGTCGCGCAGGTTGATCTGCCCGTCGATAACTTTCTGCCAGTCCGGCGCGAGGGAATCTTCGAAGTCCGCCATAAATACTTTGACGTTGGCATTCATGGCGTTGATCACCATTTTGCGCTCTACCGGACCGGTGATCTCTACGCGACGATCCTGTAAATCTTCAGGGATTCCGCGAATTTTCCATTCACCATGACGAATGGAAGCGGTTTCCGAAATAAACCCTGGCAACTTGCCGTTATCGATCTCCTGCTGTTGATGAATGCGCGCCGCCAGCAGTTTATTACGCTGTGGCGTAAAGCGAGTCACCAGTTCAGTCAGAAACTCTACCGCTTCTGCCGTCAAAACTTGCTGTTCTTGTTCACCATTCGGCTGGGTAAAGGTCAGTTCATCGACCGTTGTTGCCTGTTGAGTCATCGTTCTGCTCCTCATCAAAGATCCAAAATCACGCCCCCGACGCGAGCGAAAGATCGTTGTGTAGTTTTCGCTCAGCAGAATTAAGACTATCTATAATCTTTCCAAAATCAAAAACAATTTCCATTTTAATTTATATCTAATCGCAACTGCATGATTAATATGGAATTAAAGTTTTCTTCGATGTTGAGTTGGATTTCGGAAATAAAAAAGGCACCCGAAGGTGCCTGATCTGAATAGCTGAAACGCTTTAGGATCGTTTAATGCAGACGATTACTCCAGCGTCGGATTCATGTGGCGCAGATCGTACGGCGTAATCTGGTAGACGTAATAGTTGAGCCAGTTGGTAAACAGCAAATTTCCGTGGCTACGCCAGGTTGCCCGAGGCGTGTTTTGCGGATCATTTTTCGGGAAATAGTTGTACGGGACATCCGGATTCAGACCCGCTTCAACGTCACGAAAATACTCTGAGGCGAGGGTATGCGGATCGTACTCAGGATGGCCGGTAACGAACGCGATGCGTTTGTCTTTACTGGCGAACAGGTAGGCATCGCCGTCTTCCGTTTCGGCCAGGATTTCCAGGTCGGTGTAATCGCGGATCAGCTGTGCCGGAAAATCGGCGTAGCGAGAATGCGGGGCCAGGAAAGTGTCATCGAAACCACGCGTCAGCAGCGCATGCGGGTGAAGAATGTGGTGTTCGTATACGCCAGAAAGTTTGTCGCTGCGGGTTTGCTTGGGAATGCCATAGAGGATATTCAGCGCGGCCTGTACCGCCCAACAGACAAACAAGGTGGACGTGACGTGATCTTTTGCCCACTCCAGCACCTGCCTGATCTGTGGCCAGTAGGCAACGTCATTAAATTCCACCAGACCCAGCGGTGCGCCGGTGACGATCAGTCCATCGAAATTCTCATCGCGAATATCTTCAAAATTACAGTAGAAGTTATTCAGATGCTCAGCAGGCGTGTTGCGTGACTCACGCGCGTCAATGCGCAGCAGCTGGATATCAACCTGAAGCGGAGAGTTGGAGAGCAAACGCAGGAACTGGTTCTCCGTTTCGATCTTCTTTGGCATCAGATTAAGGATCAGCACCTTCAGCGGGCGAATTTCCTGACCAGAAGCACGCGAAGTTGTCATTACGAAGACATTCTCTTCACGCAAGAAATTGACGGCTGGTAGCTCGTCCTGCACCCGAATCGGCATAACCTTAAATCCTCACAGCATACGTATAAACGTTTAGACATCCAGACAGCTAACGATACCCAGAAACGGGGTTAATGTCGAGTCTGCAAGCGAAAGGTGAGAAAGTTTCAAGGAGGAAAAGCATGTAGGGCGGGTAAGGCTGGGCCACCACCCGACTTTTCAGAACGTGCAAAGCAAAAAACCCCGCACCTTACGGTACGGGGTTCTTCTTAATTGATGCCTGGCAGTTCCC
>NZ_JADBRE010000025.1:47920-58503 GCF_014930525.1 Enterobacter cloacae complex sp. S1 | reverse complement strand
TAATTATTTATTAAAATTGTTAGGTGGTTGTTTGATTATATCTTGCTGTTCAGTACAGGCAAGTGTGGTTGTCGGTGGCACGCGAATTATTTATCCATCGAATAAATCCGAAGTACAAATAGCACTCAAAAATAAAGACCCTCATACTCGATATCTGGTGCAAAGCTGGGTGAGTTACCCTAACGATGCAAAAGCACCTTTCATCATTACGCCGCCTGTCTATAAATTACAGGAAAATCGTCAGACCCTTTTGCACATCATTTTTACCGGCGATAAAAAAAATCTGCCCGCAGATCGCGAATCTTTATTTCTGGCGAATGTGAAATCCGTCTCGGCGTTATCACCTGACTTAAAAGACAAGAATACGCTGCAATTCGCGATGAAAACGCGTCTGAAGCTGTTCTGGCGCCCTGCTGATTTGAAAGAAGCCGATGCCCTACAGGCCTATGAAAAAATCACGTTCCTCCGCCAGGGTAACAAGCTCATTGCGAAAAACCCAACGCCGTTTTACGTCTCCTTTGGCGAGTTGGCCGTGGGCGGGAAAAGTGTCCCTGTGACTGACACAAAAACCACGCCGGGGGCGATTTCAATGATGGTCGCACCTTTCAGCGAGCAATATTTTTCTGTGCCTCAATCTGCAAACGGGCCCGTGACGTGGACTGCTATTAGCGATTTCGGCGCGCAAACCCCCCAGCGCAAGCAGGCTCTTTAAACACACAATGCTGGTACCCTATGTCGTCATCTCCACTCTACAAACAGGTTCTGAAGGGAATCGCGTTAGCGCTGCTCGCGATGATCCAGCCTGTGAGTGCAGATGACGAATTTAACCTGCGGATCCTTGAGATGGACACTCCGCTGGAAAACACCTCAACGCTAAAAAATTTCATCAATGATAATGGCCTACCGCCCGGAAACTTTCTGACGACCATTATGTGGGATCGGGATGTTCTGGATAAACGCACGGTGAGCTGGATCTTGTCTGACGATAAGCAGCGCCTGTTACCGGAGCTGACCAAAGCGGATCTGCGTGCATTAGGGGTAAAAGTCGACACGATCCCGGACATGAAAGATCTGGATGATGCAGCGAAAATCGATGACATCTCCCATTTTATTGATAATTCCCGCTACGATTACGACCAGGATAATCAGACGCTCAAGCTGGTGATCCCGCAAAAATACCGCGATCAGGCTGCGGCTGGGGCTATCAACCCGAAATTCTGGGATGACGGTGCTCCCGCCGTCTGGACAAGCTACCAGTTCAGTGGCTCTCAGCAGCACTACCGTACTGGTAAAACGTCATCTGCATGGCTTGGCCTGGAGTCAGGGATCAACCTCGGGGCGTGGCGGTTGCGTAACAACAGCACCTGGAGTGACAACGCCGGTTGGGATGCAATCGCCAGTACGCTGCAACGTGATATCAAAACCCTGCAAAGTCAGCTTGAGATAGGCCAGACGTACACTAACGGCGAGCTTTTCGACAGCGTCCAAATGACCGGCGTGAAGCTGGAAACGGATACTTCCATGCTGCCCACCAGCCAGCAGGGGTTTGCTCCCGTGGTGCGTGGCATAGCAAATAGCGATGCAAAGGTCACCATCAGGCAAAACGGTTACACCATTTATCAAAGCAACGTCTCTCCGGGGCCATTTGAGATCCGCGATTTAAGCCAGGTCACATCCGGTGCGGATCTGGAGGTGACGGTGGAAGAGGCCGACGGTAGCGAACACAGCTTCATCCAGGCCAGTGCATCGGTTCCGGTGCTACAGCGGGAAGGGGCATTTAAATATTCGCTGGCAGCAGGGCGTTATCGCGGTAATGAAGGTGAGGATGAGCCCCCTTTTCTGCAAGGGACGGTCATCTACGGCCTGCCTTATGGCGTAACGACTTACGTCGGCGCGCTTGGTGCATCGCTGTATCAGGCTATGCTGGCGGGAACAGGCGCCGATCTTGGCCGTTTCGGATCGGCATCCGTGGATGTGACCGCCGCCCGTACGGCTTTTGATGATGGACGAGATGATGCCCGCGGGATGTCATGGCGTGCGCAGTATTCCAGGGATATTCCGGATACAGACACCACCGTGACGCTTGCCAGCTACCGTTATTCCACCTCTGGGTTTTATACCTTTCAGGAAGCTGTCGACCAGCGTGACAGCGAGATTGACGACGGGATTTATACCTATCGGCGAACCAATAATCGGCGCAGCCGCATGCAGGTTAATCTTTCCCAACGCGTTTCCGACTGGGGATCGGCTTACCTTAATGGCTATCAGCAGGATTACTGGAACATGGCAGGACACGAGCGCAGCGTCAGTGCGGGGCTAAGCTCCGGCTGGCGCGGTATAACCTGGTCGGTAAGCTACAGCCTGACGCGTACGCCGGACGCCAATACCGATCGGCAAATGGCGTTGATGGTCAACGTACCTCTTTCACGCTGGTTAGCGAACGCCTGGTCAACTTACAGCGTCAACACTGCCAGCGGTGGATTCGTTTCGCATCAGGTAGGGATCGGCGGCACGGCACTTGAGAACAATAACCTCAGCTATAACCTCCAGCAGACCTATGCCAGTCAAGATACTGGCTATGGCGGCAGTGTATCCGGGCGCTACCGGGGATCTGCCGGTGATGTCGGGCTGGGGTATAACTACGGGGGTGATAACCGACAGTGGAACTACAGCGCGCAGGGTTCAATTGTTGCGCATGAACATGGAGTAACCCTGGGGCAATCCGTCCGCGACGCCTTTGCCATTGTCCATATCAAAGATGGCGATAACGTCAAAGTACAGAACGGGCGAGGGATCTACACCGATCGCTTTGGTAACGCGATTGTCCCTTCCCTGACGGCCTACCGGCACAATATTCTCACAGTGAATACTCAGGATCGGGAAGATATTGATATTGACGCGGCGACACAGGATCTTGTGCCCACGAAAGGTGCCGCGGTATCCGCCACCTTTGATGCTCGCGTTGGGCAGCGTGCCCTGGTGACCTTATTACGACAGGGAAAAGTGGTTCCCTTTGGCGCTGTTATAGCGCTTGATAACACTACGGCAATCGTGGGGGATGAGGGGGAGGTCTATCTCTCAGGGCTTCGTGGCAAAACGGCATTCAGCGTGCAGTGGGGGGAAACGCCGGAACAACAATGCCAGGGCATGATTGATGTACCTGTCGACAGCCCATCAGGGATCGTTAAAACCACAGTAAATTGTAAGTGAGTCAGGTGACAAAATGAGTCAACGTTTTTCTATGATACCTTACCTTCGGGCCGCTTTTTTAGTGGTGCTGAGTGCTTTCTTTCATCCGGCTTTTGCTACGTGTACCTTCAGCGGCGGGGGAGAGAGTGATGGCATAGTCACGTTCCCGCTTCCAGCCGTGATTGTTCTCGAACCTGACACGCCAGTCGGCACGGTGATTTACGAAGATAATGTTGAAAGCAAAGAGATCACCGTGAGGTGCTCAGGCTCTGATGAGATAATCCGTCGGGGGTATTTGACGCTAACGGACGCAGATGCACGCGAAGATGTTCTGCCTGGCGTGTATAAAACCAATGTGCCTGGCATCGGGATCCGCGCGGCATCATCTAACGAGCAGTTTCCCAATTACATCGAAGATAATTTGACTCGCCCGTGGCGCTATATCGGTATGACTCACGGTTCGTCTAAGAACAAGTCAATATTTCGTGCGATTGCACAGCTGGTTGTGATTGGTGATGTGGAAGAGGGCTACCTGGATACTTCCCGATTAACCGCTCAGGACGAGTTAGGGGGCGTCGTCATCGGTGAGATGAGGTTTTCACCTACCAGTGTTCACATTACGACCAACACCTGTAATCTGGTTGATAAGAATATTTATGTTCCGCTTAAAACCGTAAATACACAGGATTTCGACGGACAGTATTCCGATATTCTGACAGACAGTGCCTTCAAAATTAATATTACCGACTGTGCGGCGGGGACGAAGGTGGACTACCAGTTCACTAGTGCAGGATCAACCGGGGTGACCGATGGAAACATTCTTTCTATCGCCGACGGCGATAGTGCAGCGAGAGGTGTCGGTATTCAAATCCTCGACAAGAACGACACGGTGTTGCAGTTCGACCAAAGCTACACGGCAATAACCCGTACCCAGGACAACGTCCCGGTTGAGATCCCACTCAAAGCCCGTTACATCAAAACGGGAGAGGTTAAAGCCGGGAAAGTCGACGCCGTCGCGACTTTCGAACTCTTCTATCGTTAAGCCCTCCGGCCCGTTTCGGCGGGCTTTAGCGATCATTCCGCTAACTTCATTAACCCTCTATTTTCATCTGGTTAATTCTTAAACCCTTAAATCTTGTAGGGCCGCATACTGCTTGCTATGCAGCCAACGTTTCGCATATTATTCTGCGGTCATAATAATAATTCTCGTTTACGTTATCATTCACTTTTTCCATCAGAGATCCATCATGGCGCTTTCCAATACTGCTCAGCCAATTAACACGTCGCTGCGTAAAATCGCGGTCGTCGTAGCCACAGCGGTTGCCGGCATGTCTGCTTATGCTCATGCCGCCGAAACCCCGAAAAAAGAAGAAACCATTACTGTTACTGCCGCACCGGCTGCGCAGGAGAGTGCCTGGGGGCCTGCACCGACGATTGCAGCAAAGCGCACTGCAACGGCGACGAAAACCGATACACCGATCGAGAAAACCCCGCAGTCCATTTCCGTGGTCACACGTGAAGAGATGGACATGAAACAGCCGGGGACGGTTAAACAGGCGCTGGCCTACACGCCGAGCGTTTTCGCAACGCGCGGCGCCTCCACGACCTATGATGTGGTTTCGATTCGTGGGTTCACCACCTCCAGCACCGTGAATACCAACCAGTATCTGGATGGTATGAAGCTGCAAGGGGATAACTACTCTGAAGCGTCGATGGATCCATACTTCCTGGAGCGCGTAGAGCTGCTGCGAGGCCCGACGTCCGTACTGTATGGAAAAAGCCACCCTGGCGGCGTAGTGAGTATGGTCAGCAAGCGTCCAACCACGGAACCGTTAAAAGAAATTCAGTTCAAAATGGGGACGGATAACCTGTGGCAGACTGGGTTTGACTTCAGCGACGCGATTGATGATAACGGCGTGTGGTCCTACCGTCTGACCGGCCTGGGACGCAGTGAAAATGCGCAGCAGGAGATGGTGAAGTCTACTCGTTACGCGATTGCGCCGTCTTTCAGCTGGCGTCCTGATGATAAAACCGATTTCACTTTCCTGAGCAACTTCCAGAGCGATCCCGATGCGGGTTACTACGGCTGGCTGCCGCGTGAAGGTACCGTTGTGCCTTACTATGATGCTAACGGAAAGGCGCACAAACTGCCGACCGATTTCAACGAAGGCGATGAAGACAATAAGATCTCCCGTCGTCAGAAAATGGTGGGTTACAGCTTCGCGCATGAATTCAACGACACCTTCACCGTGCGTCAGAATCTGCGTTATACCAAAATCAATACGCTTTACCGTTCAGTTTACGGTAACGGCTATATCGCTCCGGCCCAGATCAGCCGTGCGTACGTGCGCTCAGATGAAGACCTCAACTCGTTCACGGTTGATACACAGCTCCAGTCGAAATTCGCGACCGGTGCCGTTGACCATACGCTGCTGACGGGGGTGGATTACCTTCGTATGCGCAATGATATTGATGCTGACTACGGTACCGCCGATCCGATCAGCATGAACAATCCGCAGCACGGCAATGCGAACGTCAATGTGAACTTCCCGTATGCCATGCTCAATCGCCAGGAGCAGACCGGGCTCTATGCGCAGGATCAGGCGGAATGGGATAAGTGGGTACTCACCATGGGTGGCCGCTATGACTTTGCAAAAACGTCTGCCTTTAACCGTAATAACGGGACCACCGCGGAAATTAATGATCAGGCATTTACCTGGCGCGGGGGGATTAACTACCTGTTCGACAACGGGATTACCCCATACTTCAGCTACAGTGAATCCTTTGAACCGCTCTCTGGCACCACCCAGGGCGGCAAACCGTTCGATCCGGCGCGCGGCAAGCAGTATGAAGCGGGCGTGAAGTATGTTCCTAAAGATCTGCCTGTTGTGGTGACGGCCGCGGTATATCAGCTGACCAAGAACAACAACCTGACCGCCGATCCGGCGAACCCGACCAGCGGCTTTAGTGTGCAGGGCGGTGAAATTCGCTCCCGTGGCTTTGAGCTGGAAGCGAAAGCGGCGGTGTCGGCTAACGTGAACGTAACGGCGGCCTACAGCTACACAGATGCGGAATATACCCACGATACCTGGTATGAAGGTCGTCGTCCGGCAGAAGTACCGCGCAACATGGCATCCCTGTGGGCGGATTACACCTTCCACGAGACGGCGCTGAGTGGCCTGACCGTCGGTGCGGGCGCGCGTTACATCGGTAACACGGTGACGTACTACTCCTCAGCGTCGCCTAAAGCCTATGAGTCCTTTAACGTCGCGGGTTATGCCCTGGCGGATGCGACCGTGAAATACGATCTGGCGCGCTTTGGTCTGCCGGGATCTTCCGTCGGCGTCAACGTGAACAACATCTTTGACCGTGAATACGTCTCCAGCTGCTACAGCGAGTATGCATGCTACTGGGGAGCAGGACGCCAGGTTGTTGCCACCGCGACCTTCCGCTTCTAACCTCTTTATGGGCACGGTTCGCCGTGCCCTTTTTATTTAAGTTGGCTGACATGCAGGATAATAAAACGCAATCCGACTCCACCTTCACGCTTAACAATCTCTCCTTTCGCGTACCCGGGCGCACCTTGCTGCATCCGCTCTCTTTGACGTTTCCCGCAGGTAAAGTGACCGGTTTAATCGGGCACAATGGTTCCGGTAAATCGACGCTGCTGAAGATGCTGGGTCGTCATCAGCCGCCGTCCGAGGGCGACATATTGCTGGATGACCAGCCGCTGGCGAGCTGGAGCAGTAAGGCCTTTGCCCGCAAGGTGGCCTATCTGCCGCAGCAGTTGCCGCAGGCGGAGGGGATGACGGTGCGCGAGCTGGTGGCGATTGGACGTTATCCGTGGCACGGTGCGCTCGGGCGTTTTGGCCTCGCTGACAGAGAGAAAGTGGAAGAGGCGATCGCGCTGGTTGGGTTAAAACCGCTGGCGCATCGTCTGGTGGATAGCCTGTCCGGTGGCGAGCGTCAGCGCGCATGGATCGCGATGCTGGTGGCGCAGGACAGCCGCTGCCTGCTGCTCGACGAACCCACTTCGGCGCTGGATATTGCTCATCAGGTTGACGTCCTGGCGCTGGTGCATCGCTTAAGTCAGCAGCGCGGCCTGACGGTGATTGCCGTTCTGCATGATATCAACATGGCGGCACGCTATTGCGACTACCTGGTAGCGCTGCGCGGCGGTGAAATGATCGCTCAGGGTACGCCTGCCGAACTGATGCGCAGCGAAACGCTGGAACATATCTACGGTATTCCTATGGGCATCCTGCCTCACCCAGCCGGAGCTGCACCCGTGAGCTTTGTCTACTGATGCTGGATTCAACATTCATTAGCCGCCGTCGCCTGCTGACGGCCATGGCGCTCTCACCGCTGCTGTTAAAGATGGGCCCGGCCCGCGCTGCCGCTATCGATCCGCACCGCATCGTGGCGCTGGAGTGGTTGCCCGTCGAACTGATGATGGCGCTTGGCGTGACGCCTTACGGCGTGGCCGATATTCCCAACTACACCCTGTGGGTGAATGAGCCAAAACTGCCGGACTCCGTCATCGACATTGGCCTGCGTACGGAGCCGAACCTTGAGCTTCTCACCCAGATGAAACCGTCTTATTTATTCTGGTCTGCGGGGTATGGCCCGTCGGAAGAGACCATGGCGAAGATTGCGCCCGGACGGGGCTTTTCCTTTAGCGACGGCAAAAAGCCGCTGACCATGGCAAAAAATTCCATCCACGAGATGGCGCAGTTCCTCAACCGTGAGGCTCAGGCGAAAAAACATCTCGATGAATTTGATGCGCTGATTGATTCCCTCAAGCCGCGCTTTGCCCACCGTGGCGATCGGCCTTTGCTGATGGTAACCCTGCTGGATGCCCGCCATATGCTGGTCTTTGGAAATAACTGTCTGTTCCAGGAAGTGCTCGACAGCTTTGGCATTCGCAATGCCTGGGAAGGCGAGATGACATTCTGGGGCAGTACCGCCGTGGGTATTGACCGTCTGGCGGCGTTTCGTGATGTGGACGTGCTGTGCTTCGATCACGGGAACGAGCGCGAGATGCAAACCCTGATGGCGACCCCGCTCTGGCAGGCAATGCCGTTCGTCCGCGAGCAGCGCTTCCTGCGCGCGCCAGCGGTATGGTTCTACGGCGCGACGCTGTCGGCAATGCATTTTGCCCGCGTGCTGGACAATGCACTGGGAGGCAAGGCATGAGCACGCGTATGGCCCGTTTCCCGATGTTACTGTTAGCGCTCATTTTTCTGGCTGCCCTGGTGTTAACCGGCTTTAACCTGACCACGGCGTTACCGCGCGATCAGTGGGCAGCCGCGTTTGCCGCACCGGATATCGATAATATTCAGCAAATGCTGTTCCACTACAGCCTGCTGCCGCGTCTGGCTATCTCCCTGCTGGTCGGGGCGGGACTGGGACTGGTGGGCGTACTGTTTCAGCAGGTGCTGCGTAACCCGCTGGCAGAGCCGACCACGCTGGGCGTGGCGACGGGGGCTCAGCTGGGGATCACCATCACCACTCTCTGGACCCTGCCGGGAGCGTTAACCTCGCAGTTTGCCGCGCTGGCAGGCGCATGTGTGGTCGGTGCGCTGGTCTTTGGCGTGGCCTGGGGAAAACGTCTCTCGCCGGTCACGCTGATCCTCGCGGGGCTGGTCGTCAGCCTCTACTGTGGGGCGATCAACCAGCTGCTGGTGCTGTTTCACCACGACCAGCTGCAAAGCATGTTTATGTGGAGTACCGGCACGCTCACCCAGACCGACTGGAGTATCGTCCAGCGCCTGTGGCCGCAGCTGTTCGGCGGCGTGGTGCTGACGCTGCTGCTGCTGCGTCCGCTCACGCTGATGGGCCTGGACGACGGCGTGGCGCGCAATCTGGGGCTGGCGCTGTCGCTGGCGCGTCTGGCGGCCCTGACCCTGGCGATTGTGCTGAGCGCGTTACTGGTTAACGCCGTCGGCATCATCGGGTTTATCGGCCTGTTTGCGCCGTTGCTGGCAAAAATGCTCGGCGCGCGCCGTCTGCTGGCGCGTCTGATGCTGGCTCCGCTGATTGGCGCGCTGATCCTCTGGCTTTCCGATCAACTCATTCTCTGGCTGGCGCGCGTCTGGATGGAAGTTTCCACGGGCTCGGTGACGGCCCTGATCGGCGCGCCGCTGCTGCTGTGGCTGTTGCCGCGCCTGCGCAGCATTAGCGCCCCGGCAATGGATGCCGGCGATAAAGTACATGCCGAACGTCAGTCGGTGGTGTGGTTCAGCCTTGCCGGACTGGCGGTGCTGGTTATCGCCTCGTTTGCCGCACTCTCGCTGGGACGCGACGCCACGGGCTGGCACTGGGCGACGGGGGATTTGCTGCATGAACTCATGCAGTGGCGCTGGCCGCGGATCTTCTCCGCGCTGATTGCGGGCGTCATGCTGGCGGTGGCGGGCTGTATTATCCAGCGTCTCACCGGCAACCCGATGGCAAGCCCGGAAGTATTAGGGATCAGCTCCGGGGCCGCGTTTGGCGTAGTGTTAATGTTGTTCCTCGTGCCGGGAAATGCGTTCGGCTGGCTGATGCCTGCCGGGAGTATCGGCGCGGCAGGCACGCTGATGATTATCCTGATCGCCTCCGGGCGAGGGGGGTTCTCACCTCACCGCATGCTGCTGGCCGGGATGGCGCTCAGCACCGCGTTTACTATGCTGCTGATGATGTTGCAGGCGAGCGGCGATCCGCGCATGGCGCAGATCCTGACCTGGATTTCCGGTTCAACGTACAACGCCACCGGCAGTCAGGTGGTGCATACCGGGATTGTGATGATCGTACTGCTGGCGATTGTGCCGCTGTGCCGTCGCTGGATGACCATTCTGCCGCTGGGTGGGGATACCGCCCGCGCGGTCGGGGTGGCGCTGACGCCAACGCGTATCGCCCTGTTGCTGCTGGCCGCGTGCCTGACGGCGACGGCCACCATGACTATCGGCCCGCTCAGTTTTGTCGGATTAATGGCGCCGCACATCGCCCGTATGATGGGCTTCCGCAGGACTTTGCCGCATATCGTGATCTCTGCGCTGACGGGCGGAGCGATCCTGGTCTTTGCTGACTGGTGCGGAAGGATGGTGCTGTTCCCGTATCAGATCCCGGCGGGCCTGCTGTCGACCTTTATCGGCGCGCCGTACTTTATATATCTGTTGAGAAAGCAGAGTCGGTAATAAAAGTAAACGGCAATCCTTAGATTGCCGTTTTCGTTTTTGCTTCCTCTCCCTGTGGGCTGAGGGTTCCCCACAAAATAATGCCTGCACAGACGGCCCCCTCTCCCTTGAGGGAGAGGGCTGGGGTGAGGGGGAACATACGGCTCTGGTGGTCATTCCGTTCACTTTATGTTCCTTGCTACTCTGTCACGACATGACCGGTGAACGTGCCAGGGTGGC
>NZ_JADBRE010000025.1:0-47689 GCF_014930525.1 Enterobacter cloacae complex sp. S1 | reverse complement strand
TACTGGGGAACCCTCTCCCCCTGTGGGAGAGGGTTGGGGTGAGGGCATCAAGCCGCACATTTTACAGCTTCGCAAACACCTTACGCGCTGCGTCGATGGTGTTATTGATATCTTCTTCGCTGTGTGCCACGGACATAAAGCCCGCTTCAAACGCTGACGGGGCCAGATACACGCCTTCTTCCAGCATCAGATGGAAGAAGCGTTTGAAGCGTTCCACGTCGCATTTCACCACGTCCTGATAGCAGGTCACGGTTTTCGCATCGGTGAAGAAAATCCCGAACATCCCGCCGACGTGGTTTACCACCAGCGGAATACCCGCGTCTTCTGCGGCTTCCAGCAGGCCGTTTGCCAGCTGCGTCGTCCGGTCCGTCAGGGTTTCGTGGATACCCGGCTGCGCCACTTCGGTCAGACAGGCAAAGCCCGCCGCCATCGCAATCGGGTTACCGGAGAGCGTACCTGCCTGGTAAACAGGACCGGTTGGCGCCAGCGCGTCCATCACGTCCTTACGGCCGCCAAACGCGCCGACAGGCATGCCGCCGCCAATGATTTTGCCGAGGCAGGTCAGATCCGGCTCTACGCCGTAGTATGACTGTGCTCCCGCCAGCGCGACGCGGAAACCGGTCATCACTTCGTCGATGATCAGCAACGCGCCGAACTCATCGCACAGTGCGCGCAGGCCCGGCAGGAAATCCGGCTGCGGTGGAATACAGTTCATGTTGCCCGCCACCGGTTCAACGATGATGCAGGCGATCTCCTGCGGATACTGCTCGAACGCGGCGCGAACGGTGTTCAGATCGTTATAGGTGCAGGTCAGCGTGTGTTTCGCGAAATCAGCCGGCACCCCCGGGGAGTTCGGTTGACCGAGCGTCAGCGCGCCGGAACCGGCTTTTACCAGCAGGCAGTCGGCGTGGCCGTGATAACAACCTTCGAACTTGATGATCTTGTCACGACCGGTAAAACCGCGCGCCAGACGGATAGCGCTCATGGTCGCTTCGGTACCGGAGTTCACCATACGCACCATGTCCATCGTTGGCACCAGCTCGGTGACCAGCTCCGCCATTTTGACTTCCATCTCGGTTGGCGCGCCGAAGCTCAGGCCGCGCTGAGCGGCTTCAATCACCGCGTTGCGGATCGCCGGGTGGTTGTGCCCCAGTACCATCGGGCCCCAGGAGCCGACGTAATCGACATAGGCTTTACCATCCACATCATACAGATATGCCCCATCCGCACGTTCGATAAACAGCGGGGTGCCACCCACGCCGGTAAAGGCGCGCACGGGTGAGTTCACGCCGCCTGGGATTAGCTCGCGGGCTGCGCTGTAGAGGTTTTCAGACTTGCTCATGGCGTCGTTCCTGGTTCGTAGAAATAAGTTAAGGCAACTATTCTAAGTGATTCGGAAGAGGTTATAAAATTTTTGCCCCTCAGAAGGCTTAACAATTGTTAAGTATTTTTCAGGGGACGAGGGGATTGTCTCTGGTAGAATCCCTGCGGCCTTTTGTATGACGAAACAGAACAGGTAATGAACGAGAACACACCTTCTTTTGAACAACAACAGTTTACGCGCGCGAAGCACCGGGTCAGTATCCGGCGGCTGCTCAACCGTGACAAAACACCGTTAGCCATTCTGCTGGCAGCCGCCGTGGTCGGTACGCTGGCCGGGCTGGTGGGGGTCGCATTCGAGAAAGCGGTCAACGCGGTGCTCAACTGGCGCATAGGTACTGTCGCCAGCTTTGCCGATCGGGAATGGCTGGTCTGGGTGTGGGCCTTTGGCCTTTCGGCGCTGTTTGCCATGGTGGGGTATTTTCTGGTGCGTAAATTCGCACCTGAAGCAGGTGGCTCGGGGATCCCTGAAATTGAGGGGGCGCTGGAGGAGCTACGCCCGGTTCGCTGGTGGCGGGTGCTTCCTGTGAAATTTATCGGCGGGATGGGAACCCTCGGGGCGGGCATGGTGCTCGGTCGGGAAGGGCCAACGGTACAGCTGGGCGGTAACGTCGGGCGCATGGTCGGCGATCTGTTCCGTATGCGCAGCGCCGAAGCACGGCATACACTGCTGGCGACGGGGGCCGCAGCGGGGCTGTCTGCGGCGTTTAACGCGCCGCTGGCGGGTATCCTGTTTATCATTGAAGAGATGCGCGCCCAGTTCCGCTACAACCTGATCTCCATTAAAGCGGTGTTTACCGGCGTGATTATGTCGAGCATTGTCTTTCGCGTCTTTAACGGCGAAGGGGCGGTGATTGAAGTTGGCAAGCTGACCAATGCGCCGGTCAATACCCTGTGGCTGTATCTGGTTCTTGGGATGATTTTTGGCGTCGTCGGCCCGCTTTTTAACACCCTGATTTTACGGGCGCAGGATATGTTTCAGCGCATCCATGGCGGAAATACCACGAAATGGGTGCTGGTGGGAGGCCTGCTTGGCGGCGTGTGCGGGATCCTCGGTTTCATCGAACCGAATGCGGCGGGCGGCGGTTTCGGCCTGATTCCCATTGCCGCGGCGGGGAATTTCAGCGTAGGCCTGCTGCTGTTTATGTTTATTTCACGCGTCATCACCACGGTATTGTGCTTCTCCTCTGGCGCCCCGGGCGGCATTTTTGCTCCGATGCTGGCACTGGGGACGCTGCTGGGTACGGCGTTCGGGATGGCGGCGGCGGCAGGTTTCCCGGCCTACCATCTGGATGCGGGGACGTTTGCGGTTGCGGGAATGGGGGCGCTGCTGGCGGCCTCCCTGCGCGCGCCGCTGACCGGGATCGTACTGGTGCTGGAAATGACCGACAATTACCAGCTCATTTTGCCAATGATCATTACCTGTCTCGGCGCGACACTATTAGCCCAATTCCTGGGTGGAAAACCACTATACTCCACCATTCTTGCCCGTACCCTGGCAAAACAGGAAGCTGAACAGGCCCTGAAGCAGAATACTTGAATGAATTACCAGGGTATTAGATAATGACAAAAAGAATTGGGTGATTTTTGCCCAATAGCAGTCGCAGTATTCATGGGAGCATAAGATGAGTGATGACGTAGCGTTGCCGCTGGAATTTACCGAAGCAGCAGCGAAAAAAGTGAAAACCCTGATTGCCGACGAGGACAATCCGGATCTGAAACTGCGTGTTTATATTACCGGCGGCGGCTGTAGTGGCTTCCAGTATGGTTTTACCTTTGACGATCAGGTTAACGATGGTGATATGACTATCGAGAAACAGGGCGTCGCGCTGGTGGTTGACCCGATGAGCCTGCAATATCTGGTGGGCGGTTCAGTGGACTACACTGAAGGTCTGGAAGGTTCGCGCTTTGTGGTGACTAACCCGAATGCGACCAGCACCTGCGGGTGTGGTTCTTCGTTCAGTATTTAAGCCTGAATGCAGATTGTAGGCCCGGTAAGCGAAGCGCTACCGGGCTTATAAACGACGCCTATCTTGAATTTTCATCCAGCGCAAACGTCGGCAGCTTCAGGTGCCAGCGTATCGCCGCTAAACGGATCACCAGCGTGACCACCATCCCCAGCATCGCCGCATTCTCCAGCGGGACAGCAAAGGTGTAATACGCCGTGGCGTGAACAATCCCCCCGATGATACAGGCCGTCGCGTAGATTTCCGTTCGCAGGATCATCGGGACTTCTCGCGCCAGTATGTCGCGAATAATCCCTCCGCCCACGCCGGTTAACACGCCCATACAGATCGCCACCAGCGGGCCAGTCCCGGCAATAAAGGCTTTATTCACGCCTATTCCCACAAAGACCGCCAGACCGACGGCATCCAGCACCGGTAATATCCATTTTGGCAGTCTGCGAGGCTGACGAACCAGCACGATGGTTAACAGGCAGGTGACCATCGCCACCACCAGATCCGTGGGATCTTTTACCCAAAATACCGGGCCATTTGCCAGCGCCATATCGCGGATCGTTCCGCCTCCCACCGCCGTAACAACGCCGAGTACCAGTACGCCAAAAGGGTCCATGCGCAGTTTTCCGGCAAGCAAAACGCCGGAGATAGCAAAAACGGCTGTGCCAAGAATATCCAGCCAATACACGAGCATCGTTAAATCCTCGAAGGGGGTATTTATCTGTTTGAGTGACTCTCTGCCAGTTCGGCGCAGAGTTGTTTTGCGGCGAGGATAATACGCGGGCTGGCGCGTTCAAACCAGTCGCTGTTGAGTGCGATAACCGGAATTTTAAGCTGCCGATGCCAGAATTGTTCTATTTTAGGAATCTCGCTCGCATTTCCGACCACCACAATGGCCTGCGGTTGTCGCGCAAGAACCTGCTCACGACTGACCTGGGGCCAGGGAACCCGGCTTTCGGCAAAGATATTTTCACCTCCACAGGTTTCAAGCACCTGGTTCTGGATCGAGCCTTTCCCGGTAGTGAACAGCGGCTGGCTGCCAAATTGCAGAAAAACGCGTTGTTTCGGTTGCGTGCCGTATCGGGCTTTTAGCGCGGCATAGTCGTTGAGCATCTGCTGTGCAGCCTGCCCGGCGCGTTGGGGGGTAGGGCTGAAAGGCGCGAGGTCACGGAGGGTTTGCGCCACCTGTTCGATGCTCACCGCGTCCACCCATTTTACCGTTATTCCCAGCGAAGAGAGCTGGTTCACCTGCCGTTCGGCATTACCGCCGCGCCAGGCGAGGACCAGATCGGGCTTTAGCGCCACGATGCGTTCCAGGTTCATTCCCTGCCAGGTGGCAACCTGTTCGATATGGGCGGCCTGCGGTGGATAATCGGAAAAGCTGCTCACCGCAACGGGCGTGATCCCGGCGGCAAACGCCAGTTCCGTATTGGCAGGGGAGAGAGTGATCACCCGCGGTGCGGCGATGAGCCAGGCCGGAGCGAGCAGAAGCAGGGCGACCAGCGCCCTGAATGACACCTTACCCACGCGCCAGTTTCTGCACCAGGGTTTCCACCATCACGGTGGACTGTTTGGCCGCAACGGCCAGGAATTCGTCGAAGCTGATGTGGGACTGCTGGTCCGCCACGTCAGAGATCGCGCGAACGACCACGAACGGCACGCTGAAGTTATGGCATACGTGCGCGATGGCCGTGGCTTCCATCTCCACGGCCACAGCCTGCGGGAAGTTATGACGGATTTTCGCCAGACCGACAGAGCCGTTGATAAAGGCATCGCCGCTGACGATCAGGCCACGCACCGCATTGAGGTTCAGCTCGTTAATGCAGCTTTCAGCGGCGGCAATCAGCTTATCATCCGCTTTAAACCCGGCCGGGCAGCCCGGAAGCTGACCATATTCGTAGCCGAATGCGGTGACATCTGCATCGTGATAACGCGCTTCGTCGGAAACCACGATATCGCCCACTTTCAGCGTCGGCGCCAGACCGCCCGCAGAACCCGTATTAATGATAACGTCAGGCTTGCAGCGCTCAAGCAGCAGGGTCGCGCCCAGTGCCGCTGCAACTTTACCGATGCCTGATTTCAGCAGAGCCACGTCAACACCGTTCAACTGGCCGGTGTAGATCTCACAGCCACCGAGGGAGAGGGTCTGACGGTTCTCAATTTTGTCACGCAGCAGCGTAACTTCTTCTTCCATTGCACCAATAATGCCGATTTTCATAGATTTACTCGCGATGTGCCTTGTTAAGATGCATAGTCTATCATGCGGTTAAGGGGAAACGCATTCTCACGCGGGGGAGCACATGGCACCAATCGATTTTCGCACCAAAATTAACTGGCACCGACGTTTCCGTTCGCCACAGGGCGATAAGAGCGAACATGAGATCCTGCGCATTTTCGAAAGCGATCGCGGACGCATCATCAACTCGCCCGCCATACGTCGGTTACAGCAAAAAACCCAGGTGTTCCCGCTGGAGCGTAACGCCGCGGTGCGTACGCGGTTAACGCACTCCATGGAAGTGCAGCAGGTGGGGCGCTACATTGCGAAAGAGATCCTCAGCCGTCTCAAAGAGCAACGTCTGCTGGAAACCTACGGACTGGATGAACTGACCGGGCCGTTCGAAAGCATCGTTGAGATGGCCTGCCTGATGCACGATATCGGCAATCCTCCCTTTGGTCATTTCGGCGAGGCCGCCATCAATGACTGGTTTAAACAGCGGCTTTTTCCCTCTGACGCCATAAGCCAGCCGCTCAGCGATGACCGCTGTGTGGTACGCGATTTATGCCTGCGTGAAGGCGAAGATAGCATGAACGATCTGCGCCGTAAGGTGCGCCAGGATCTGTGTCATTTCGAAGGTAACGCGCAGGGGATCCGTCTGGTGCACTCCCTGATGCGGATGAATCTGACCTGGGCCCAGGTGGGCTGTATTCTTAAATACACGCGTCCCGCATGGTGGACCGGAGAAACGCCCGCCACGCATAGCTACCTGATGAAAAAACCGGGCTATTACTTATCGGAAGAAGCATACATCGCTCGGTTGCGTAAAGAGCTGTCTCTGACCCCTAATGGCCGTTTTCCATTGACATGGATTATGGAAGCGGCTGATGACATTTCTTATTGCGTGGCCGATCTGGAAGACGCGGTGGAAAAAAGAATATTCAGCGTCGAGGAGCTGTATCAGCATCTTCATGATGCCTGGGGAGAGCATGAAAAAGGTTCTCTGTTTGCGCAGGTCGTTGAGAATGCCTGGGATAAATCGCGTTCAAATTCGCTGAGCCGCAGTACCGAAGATCAGTTCTTTATGTATTTGCGGGTGAACACGCTGAATAAACTGGTGCCGTATGCGGCCGCCCGTTTCATTGATAATTTGCCGATGATATTTAGCGGGGAATTTAATCACGCCCTGCTGGAAGATGAGAGCAGTTTTAGTCAGCTTCTTGAATTATATAAAAACGTGGCTGTTCGCCATGTTTTCAGCCACCCGGATGTCGAACAACTGGAGCTGCAAGGATACCGGGTTATCAGCGGGTTGCTGGAGATTTATGGCCCGCTGCTCCAGCTGACGGTCGATGAGTTCAGTGAGCTGGTCGAAAATGAACGTGTTCGCCGCCTGCCGATTGAATCTCGTCTCTATCAGAAGCTTTCAACCCGCCACCGGCTGGCATACATTGAAGCCGTCAGTAAAATAGATCGCCATTCTTCCCAATGGCCAGTCATGGAATATTATTATCGCTGTCGTCTTATCCAGGACTATATCAGCGGGATGACAGATTTGTATGCCTGGGATGAATACCGCAAGCTTATGGCCGTTGAATAAGCCATGAGTTTTGTAAAGACGACCAATAAATTTTTACTTTTTCCATAAACTTAATCCCGGAACTAAGCGGTATAAAACGAATCTGAGTTACACAGCAATTTTGCGTTATCTGGTAAATCGAGATTGAGAAACATGAAAAAAACCACATTAGCAATGAGTGCACTGGCTCTGAGTTTAGGTTTAGCGCTGTCCCCTCTGGCGATGGCGGCCGAGACAGCTTCCTCGGCAGCGACTGCGCAGCAGATGCCAAGCCTGGCCCCGATGCTCGAAAAAGTGATGCCATCGGTGGTGAGTATTAACGTTGAGGGCAGCACGACCGTCAATACGCCGCGTATGCCGCGTAATTTCCAGCAGTTCTTCGGCGACAATTCGCCATTCTGCCAGGACGGTTCGCCATTCCAGAGTTCTCCGTTCTGTCAGGGTGGCGGCGCAGGGGATGACGGTCAGGGCGGCGGCCAGCAGCAGAAATTCATGGCACTCGGCTCGGGCGTTATTATTGATGCAGCGAAAGGCTACGTGGTGACCAATAACCACGTGGTAGATAATGCTAACACCATTAAGGTGCAGATGAGCGATGGCCGTAAATTCGATGCCAAAGTGGTCGGTAAAGACCCGCGCTCTGATATCGCGCTGATTCAAATCCAGGATCCGAAGAACCTGACGGCGATTAAGCTTGCCGACTCTGACGCGCTGCGCGTGGGTGACTACACCGTCGCCATCGGTAACCCGTTTGGTCTGGGTGAAACCGTGACCTCGGGTATCGTCTCTGCGCTGGGACGTAGCGGCCTGAACGCGGAAAACTATGAAAACTTCATCCAGACGGATGCGGCCATTAACCGCGGTAACTCCGGCGGTGCGCTGGTTAACCTGAACGGTGAGCTGATCGGTATCAACACCGCTATCCTGGCACCGGACGGTGGCAACATCGGTATCGGCTTTGCTATCCCGAGCAACATGGTGAAAAACCTGACTGCGCAGATGGTGCAATATGGACAGGTGAAACGCGGTGAGCTGGGGATCATGGGTACCGAACTGAACTCCGAGCTGGCGAAAGCGATGAAAGTGGACGCTCAGCGCGGCGCATTCGTAAGCCAGGTCATGCCGAACTCTTCGGCGGCTAAAGCCGGCATTAAAGCGGGTGACGTGATCACCTCTCTGAACGGTAAGCCGATCAGCAGCTTTGCCGCCCTGCGTGCGGAAGTTGGTTCTATGCCAATCGGCAGTAAAGTGACCCTCGGCCTGCTGCGTGAAGGTAAGCCGGTTAACGTGAGCCTGGAACTGCAACAGAGCAGTCAGAATCAGGTCGATTCCAGCACCATCTTCAGCGGTATTGAAGGTGCTGAAATGAGCAACAAAGGGGCAGATAAAGGCGTGGTGGTGAACAACGTGAAAGCGAACTCACCTGCTGCCCGTATCGGCCTGAAAAAAGGTGATGTGATCATGGGCGCTAACCAGCAGCCGGTGAAAAACATCGCTGAACTGCGCAAAATTCTCGACAGCAAGCCGTCCGTGCTGGCACTGAATATTCAGCGTGGTGATACCTCTATTTATCTCCTGATGCAGTAATCTTCTTAAGCCCCTGTTCGCAGGGGCTTTCTCTTTTCTGTGACCTTTCCCACAACTCCATACATCTCTCTCTGCCTTTGGGCATCTGCACAATGCAGCCTTAGCTGAACTTCCCTATGCTTGAGCTCTGCTCACGGGAGGGTTATATGGCTGGCTGGCATCTTGATACCAAAATGGCGCAGGATATCGTGGCGCGAACCATGCGCATCATCGATACCAATATCAACGTAATGGATGCCCGTGGGCGCATTATCGGCAGTGGCGATCGTGAGCGTATTGGGGAATTGCACGAAGGGGCGTTGCTGGTGCTCTCTCAGGGGCGCGTGGTCGATATCGATGACGCCGTGGCGAAACATCTCCACGGGGTCCGTCAGGGGATCAACCTGCCGCTGCGTCTGGAAGGAGAGATTGTTGGCGTTATCGGTCTGACCGGCGATCCTGAATCGCTGCGTAAATACGGCGAGCTGGTCTGCATGACGGCGGAGATGATGCTGGAGCAGTCGCGTCTGATGCATCTGCTCGCCCAGGACAGCCGCTTGCGTGAAGAGCTGGTGATGAATTTGATTCAGGCGGAGGAGCACACGCCTGCCCTGAGCGAATGGGCGCAGCGTCTGGGTATCGACCTGAATCAGCCGCGCGTAGTCGCCGTTATTGAGGTGGATAGCGGCCAGCTTGGTGTGGACAGCGCCATGGTGGAGCTACAGCAGCTGCAAAACATGCTGGCGACGCCGGAGCGTAACAACCTGGTGGCGATTGTCTCTTTGACGGAAATGGTGGTGCTCAAGCCTGCGCTTAATCAGTTTGGTCGCTGGGACGCGGAAGATCATCGTCGCCGCGTTGAGCTGCTCATCGAGCGCATGAAGGAGAACGGACAGCTCCGTTTTCGCGTCGCGCTGGGAAATTACTTTACCGGGCCGGGAAGTATTGCCCGTTCATGGCGAACGGCGCGCACCACCATGATGGTGGGTAAACAGCGCATGCCGGAGAGCCGCAGTTATTTCTATCAGGATCTGATGCTGCCGGTCCTGCTCGACAGCCTGCGCGGCGGCTGGCAGGCCAACGAGCTGGCGCGTCCGCTGGTGCGTCTGAAAGCGATGGACAACAACGGGCTGCTGCGCCGCACGTTGCAGGCGTGGTTCCGGCATAACGTGCAGCCGCTGGCAACGTCAAAAGCGCTGTTTATTCACCGTAATACGCTGGAGTATCGGCTTAACCGGATCTCGGAACTGACGGGGCTGGATTTAGGGAATTTTGACGACCGGCTACTGCTGTATGTGGCGTTGCAGCTGGATGAACAGAGATGATGCTGTTTGCCGGGTGGCGGCTTCGCCTTACCCGGCCTACATGCGTTCGTAGGCCCGGTAAGCGAAGCGCCACCGGGCAATAAAACGGCTCATTTGTTACGCGTCAATTTCTCAAGATCCGCTTCAATCTCGCTGATCTTATTGGTGACTACGCTTTCCAGGTGACGCAGGTCGTCAAGGATCTTACGTTTCAGATCGACTTCGCTGCGATCGCGCTGGCAGATTTGATCGAGTTCGTCGATCACGTAGCGCAGGTTAGGGCTGATTTCCTGTACTTCTTTATATCCCTGACCGATACCGTCAGCGACAACGGTCTTACGCTGGCGAGGGTATTTAAACTTCACGCTTTTGGCGAAGAACTCTCCTTTGTCCTTGTGAAAATAGATTTTCAAAATATCGTTATTGGCTTCCTGACGGAGACTATAACGATCAATTTCATCAGGATTGGTAATGCCCAGACTTTTCAGATTATCGTACATAGCGGTACCCTTGATCTCAACATAACCTATGAATAATTAACGAAAAAATCTATTTTCGCCACCTTCGGATATAAAAAAAGCGGGGTTGCCCCCGCTTTTTGTTATACCCGATTAATCGATGGTGCGCAGCAGTTCATTGATGCCCACTTTACCGCGCGTTTTTGCGTCCACTTTTTTCACGATGACCGCGCAATACAGGCTGTATTTGCCATCTTTAGACGGCAGGTTGCCGGAAACCACAACGGAACCAGCTGGAACGCGGCCGTAGTGAATTTCACCGGTTTCGCGATCGTAAATACGGGTGCTCTGGCCAATATAAACGCCCATGGAGATCACAGAACCTTCTTCGACGATCACGCCTTCAACCACTTCGGAACGTGCGCCGATGAAGCAGTTGTCTTCGATGATGGTTGGGTTAGCCTGAAGTGGCTCAAGAACGCCACCGATGCCCACACCGCCGGACAGGTGAACGTTTTTACCGATCTGCGCGCAGGAGCCGACGGTAGCCCAGGTGTCCACCATGGTGCCTTCGTCAACGTAGGCGCCGATGTTCACGTAGGATGGCATCAGCACGGTGTTGCGTGCGATGAAGGCACCCTGACGAACGGCCGCCGGTGGTACTACGCGGAAGCCCTCTTTCTGGAAGCGCGCTTCGTCGTAATCCGCAAATTTCATTGGCACTTTATCGAAGTAGCGGCTTTCTGCTCCGTCGATAACCTGGTTATCGTTGATGCGGAAAGAGAGCAGCACAGCTTTCTTCAGCCATTGATGAGTAACCCACTGACCGTCGATTTTTTCTGCCACGCGCAGCGCGCCGGAATCCAGCAGGGAAATAACCTGGTTTACCGCTTCACGGGTCACGGTATCCACATTTGCCGGAGTGATGTCGGCGCGACGCTCAAAAGCGGACTCAATAACGTTCTGTAACTGCTGCATTGTTTACTCTTTCCATTTCACTAAAAAACACGTCACCCTTTATCGTTTGGATTGAGGGCTGCTGTCAACCGTTGTTGCACTTCAAGTTGCAGGTCATTATTAAGGGCACGCCGGTCGGCCGTCGCGATTATAAATAAATCTTCTACTCGTTCGCCAATGGTTGTAATTCGGGCGCCGTGAAGCGAAATTCCCAGATCGGCAAAAACCTGACCGACGCGGGCGAGCAGCCCTGGCTGGTCGAGCGCAATCAGCTCAAGGAACGATTTACGGTCGGTATGGGTTGGCAGGAAATTGACCTCGGTATCGACGGTAAAGTGGCGCAGTTTTGCCGCCTGACGACGCGGCTGCGGAGGTTGCCAGCTGCGCTGCGTAATCGCCTGCTCGAGGCCAAAGCGTATCCCCTCATGCCTGTCCGACGACAGCGGGCTGCCGTCCGGCTCCAGCACAATAAAGGTGTCCATCGCCATGCCGTCGCGGGTGGTAAAAATCTGCGCGTCGTGAACGCTCAGGTTACGCCTGTCCAGCTCGGCACAGACCGCTGCAAACAAATAAGGCCGGTCCGGGCTCCAGATAAAGATCTCCGTCCCGCCGCGCGTGGCCTGTGGGCTGAGCAGAATCATCGGTTTTGTCAGGTCGTGCTTCAGCAGATGCCGGGCGTGCCAGGCAAGCTGGTTTGGGCTGTGGCGCACAAAGTAGTTGGCGCGACAGCGCGCCCAAATCTGATGCAACGCCTCTTCGTTGATGTTATCCATGCGCAGCAGGGCCAGCGCCTGCAACTGATGGTGGCGTACACGCTCGCGCATGTCGGGGGTGTTCTGCATCCCGCGACGCAGCTGTTTTTCGGTGGCGAAGTAGAGTTCGCGCAGCAGGCTCTGCTTCCAGCTGTTCCACAGGGTTTCGTTGGTGGCGCAGATATCGGCTACCGTCAGGCAGACCAGGTAGCGCAGGCGGTTCTCCGTTTGCACTTCCTCGGCGAACTGCTTGATCACTTCCGGATCCTGAATATCACGACGCTGAGCGGTAACTGACATCAGCAGATGATGGCGAACCAGCCAGGCGATAAGCTGCGTTTCACGCGAGTTCAGGCCGTGCAGCTCGGCAAATTTCAGCACGTCCTGGGCACCGAGCACGGAGTGGTCGCCGCCGCGACCTTTGGCGATATCATGGAACAGGGCGGCGATCAGGATCAGCTCCGGGTGCGCCAGACGTGGCCACAGATCAACGCACAGCGGATGGCGGGAGCGCGTCTCTTCTTTAGCGAAGCTTTCCAGCTTCAGCATGACGCGGATCGTGTGCTCATCTACCGTATAGGCGTGAAACAGGTCGAACTGCATCTGCCCGACAATATGCGACCACTGGGGCATATAGGCCCACAATACGCTGTGACGGTGCATCGGCAGCAGACCGCGGCTGACGGCGCCCGGATGACGAAGCATGCTCAGGAACAGCGAGCGCGCCTCCGGGATGTAACACAGCGGCTGCTTCAGATGGCGTCGTGCATGGCGCAGATGACGCAGGGTGGTGGAGTAGATCCCGGTGATCGTGCTGTTGCGCACCATGGTGTAGAACATTCGCAGGATCGCTTCCGGTTCACGAATGAACAACGTTTCGTCGCGCAGATCGATAAGCGTGCCGCGCAGCTGAAATTCGTCATCAATCGGACGCGGTTTTTCGTCTGCCGTCAGCGCGAGGATCGCCTCATCGAACAGCTGTAACAGCATCTGGTTGAGCTCAGAGACGCGGCGGGTGACGCGGAAGAAATCCTTCATCATTTGCTCGACCGGCTCGTTGCCCTCGCCCTGGTAATTCAGGCGCTGCGCCACGCTGAGCTGTCGGTCAAACAGCAGGCGGTTATCGTAGCGGGTGACTTCCAGGTGCAGGGCAAAACGGATGCGCCACAGCAGATGCAGACACTCATTGAGTTCGTTACGTTCGGCTTCGGTCAGAAAACCAAACCCGACCATTTCGTCCAGCGATGTTGCCCCAAAATGGCGACGGGCGACCCATTGCAGGGTGTGGATATCGCGCAGGCCACCGGGGCTGCTTTTAATATCCGGTTCGAGATTATAGCTGGTACCGTGATAGCGCTGGTGGCGCTGGTTTTGTTCTTCGACTTTCGCGGCGAAGAATTTTTCCGAAGGCCAGAAGCCGTCGCTAAAGATGTGCTTTTGCAGTTCGAGGAACAGCGCCACGTCGCCAATCAGCAGGCGGGTTTCAATCAGGTTGGTGGCGACGGTCAGGTCAGATAACCCTTCCAGCAGACACTCTTCCAGCGTGCGTACGCTGTGGCCCACTTCCAGCTTTACGTCCCAGAGCAGGGTCAACAGTTCACCGATTTTCTGCGCCCGATCGTCCGGCAGTTTTTTACGGCTTAAGATCAGCAGGTCTATATCAGAGAGCGGATGCAGTTCACCCCGGCCATAGCCGCCGACCGCAACCAGCGCGACGTCGCTCACCTGTCCGAAACCGTAGTCGATCCACAGACGTTGCAGGAGCTGGTCGATAAATTCGGTGCGCGCTTCAATGAGCTGCTCGGCTGAAACGCCTGCGTCAAATGCGTTACCCAGCCAGCGATGGAAAACCTCCATGTGGGCTTTGATATGCGCGCAGGTCAGCTCATGTGGTGGCCAGACGCCCGGGTTATCAGGCTGGTCGGGGAGGGTGGGAAGTGCTGTGTTAGCATACTGTTCGGGTAAGAGATTACTCATCGTGCGCCACCCATAAGAAAAAGCTATCGCCATTAAAAAAGCCGGCATTCGCCGGCTTCTTATCACTCAATGTTCGTCAGTATCGCCGGGATGGTGTCATCCTTGCGCAACGTCATAATTTCGCAGCCGTTGTCTGTAACCACAATAGTATGCTCGTACTGGGCAGACAAGCTTCTGTCTTTGGTTTTTACCGTCCAGCCATCTTTCATGGTACGGATGCGGTAATCACCCGCGTTGACCATTGGTTCGATAGTGAAGGTCATGCCCTTTTGCAGCACTACGCCGCCGTCGTCTGCATCGTAGTGCAGAACCTGCGGTTCTTCATGGAACACACGACCAATACCGTGACCGCAATATTCGCGCACCACGGAGAAACCTTCCGCTTCCACAAATTTCTGGATTGCGGCGCCGATGGTGCGCAGGCGGATGCCCGGCTTCACCATTTTCAGCGCCAGGTAGAGGCTCTCTTGCGTCACTTTGCACAGACGCTCGCCCAGAATCGTCGGCTTGCCAACGATGAACATCTTAGAGGTGTCGCCGTGGTACTCGTCTTTAATCACGGTAACGTCGATGTTGACGATGTCGCCATCTTTCAGCAGTTTTTCGTTGTCCGGAATGCCGTGGCAAACCACTTCATTAATAGAGATGCAGACGGATTTCGGGAAACCGTGATAGCCAAGGCAGGCGGAGACCGCGTGCTGCTCGTTGACGATATAGTCGTTACAGATGCGATCCAGTTCGCCAGTGCTGACGCCCGGTTTCACAAACGGCTCGATCATTTCCAGCACGTCCGCGGCCAGACGACCGGCGACGCGCATCTTTTCAATTTCTTCAGGTGTCTTAATAGAGATAGCCATGTAATCTGTCCATCGGTGTCGATTTTTTCGACAATACTAGTGTAAGTGTTGTCAATGGTATCAGTCAGGCGCACCCCGTGCCAAATTGAGAATCATTAACAGCACACTCCGCCAACAATTATTGGTTTCTGGCCGTGTTTTGTGATATAAAGCGCGCCGGACTTCCGATCCATCTCAGATACACAGGCTGGACGGGAGCGACAAATCTCACTTTGTGTAACAACACACACGTATCGGCACATATTCCGGGGTGCCCTTCGGGGTCGGTAATATGGGATACGTGGAGGCATAACCCCAACTTTCAATATAGAGGTTTTAAACATGGCAACTGTTTCCATGCGCGACATGCTCAAGGCTGGTGTTCACTTCGGTCACCAGACCCGTTACTGGAACCCGAAAATGAAGCCTTTCATCTTCGGCGCACGTAACAAAGTTCACATCATCAACCTTGAGAAGACTGTACCAATGTTCAACGAAGCCCTGGCTGAGCTGAACAAGATCTCTTCCCGTAAAGGTAAGATTCTGTTCGTTGGTACTAAGCGCGCTGCAAGCGAAGCTGTGAAAGATGCTGCTAACAGCTGCGACCAGTTCTTCGTGAACCATCGCTGGTTGGGCGGCATGCTGACCAACTGGAAAACTGTTCGTCAGTCCATCAAGCGCCTGAAAGATCTGGAAACCCAGTCTCAGGACGGTACTTTCGATAAGCTGACTAAGAAAGAAGCGCTGATGCGTACTCGTGAACTGGACAAGCTGGAAAACAGCCTGGGCGGTATCAAAGATATGGGCGGCCTGCCAGACGCGCTGTTCGTAATCGATGCAGACCACGAGCACATCGCAATCAAAGAAGCTAACAACCTGGGTATCCCGGTATTCGCTATCGTTGATACCAACTCCGATCCGGACGGTGTTGACTTCGTTATCCCGGGTAACGACGACGCAATCCGTGCTGTTAGCCTGTACCTGAGCGCTGTAGCTGCTACCGTTCGTGAAGGCCGTTCCCAGGATCTGGCTTCTCAGGCGGAAGAAAGCTTCGTAGAAGCTGAATAATAAGGTTTTACCCCTTATTAGTACCGTGTATGAATAGGGGCCCATTATCGGCCCCTTTTTTCAATTTATACTGTTTGGCTCCCGGCCGGGCAGTTCACATCTCCCGAGGATTTAAGAATGGCTGAAATTACCGCATCCCTGGTAAAAGAGCTGCGTGAACGTACTGGCGCAGGCATGATGGATTGCAAAAAAGCGCTGACCGAAGCGAACGGCGACATCGAGCTGGCAATCGAAAACATGCGTAAATCCGGTGCGATCAAAGCAGCTAAGAAAGCAGGCAACGTTGCTGCTGACGGCGTGATCATCACCAAAATCGACGGCAACTACGGCATCATTCTGGAAGTTAACTGCCAGACTGACTTCGTTGCTAAAGATGCTGGTTTCCAGGCATTTGCTAACAAAGTTCTGGACGCAGCGGTTGCAGGCAAAATCACTGACGTTGAAGTTCTGAAAGCACAGTTCGAAGAAGAGCGTGTAGCGCTGGTTGCTAAAATCGGTGAGAACATCAACATCCGTCGCGTTTCTTCCCTGGAAGGCGATGTTCTGGGCTCTTACCAGCACGGCGCGCGTATCGGTGTTCTGGTTGCGGCTAAAGGCGCTGACGAAGAGCTGGTTAAACAGCTGGCAATGCACATCGCTGCAAGCAAACCAGAATTCGTTAAGCCAGAAGACGTGTCTGCTGAAGTGGTAGAGAAAGAGTACCAGGTTCAGCTGGACATCGCGATGCAGTCTGGTAAGCCAAAAGAAATCGCAGAGAAAATGGTTGAAGGCCGCATGAAGAAATTCACCGGCGAAGTTTCTCTGACTGGCCAGCCTTTCGTAATGGATCCAAGCAAGTCTGTTGCTCAGCTGCTGAAAGAGCACAACGCTGATGTAACTGGCTTCATCCGCTTCGAAGTGGGCGAAGGCATCGAGAAAGTTGAGACTGACTTCGCAGCAGAAGTTGCTGCAATGTCCAAGCAGTCTTAATGATTGAAAAGGAGCCGCCTGAGGGCGGCTTCTTTTTGTCACCCGTCTCACGAAATCAGACAGGCTCCAGTATCGCTGTGCTGATTTGCGACATATCATGTCGCCAGAATTAACCCCATCTTAATCGTTGACAGTCTCAGGAAAGAAACATGGCTACCAATGCAAAACCCGTGTACAAACGCATTCTGCTTAAGCTGAGTGGCGAAGCGCTGCAAGGATCGGAAGGCTTCGGTATTGACGCAAGCATCCTTGATCGCATGGCACAGGAAATCAAAGAACTGGTCGAACTGGGTATTCAGGTTGGCGTGGTCATTGGCGGTGGCAACCTTTTCCGTGGTGCTGGTCTGGCGAAAGCGGGGATGAACCGCGTAGTGGGCGACCACATGGGTATGCTGGCAACCGTGATGAATGGCCTGGCGATGCGTGATGCGCTTCATCGCGCCTATGTGAACGCTCGCCTGATGTCCGCTATTCCTTTGAATGGCGTATGCGATAACTACAGCTGGGCAGAGGCCATCAGCCTGCTGCGCAACAACCGCGTGGTGATCCTCTCCGCCGGTACGGGTAACCCGTTCTTTACCACCGATTCCGCAGCCTGTCTGCGCGGTATCGAAATCGAAGCCGATGTGGTGCTGAAAGCGACCAAAGTAGATGGCGTGTTTACTGCCGACCCGGCAAAAGATCCTTCAGCGACCATGTACGATCAGCTGACCTACAGCGAAGTGCTGGAAAAAGAGCTGAAAGTGATGGATCTTGCCGCCTTTACGCTGGCTCGTGACCACAAACTACCGATCCGTGTCTTCAACATGAACAAGCCTGGCGCGCTGCGTCGCGTTGTTATGGGCGAAAAAGAAGGCACTTTGATCACGGAATAATTTCCGTCGGCGATAAATACAGGTAAGATTCCGCTTTATTTCGACGTGGTATCTTACCCGGGCGCGCCTTTGGCGTTGTCATGAATTAAACGCGACTATACTTAGCACACCTGTAGCGCTGTGCTGGCGGATAGTCTGCCTGAGACAAGTTTTCAAGGATCCGTAACGTGATTAACGACATCAGAAAAGATGCTGAAGTACGCATGGAAAAATGCGTAGAAGCGTTCAAAAACCAAATCAGCAAAATCCGTACTGGCCGTGCTTCCCCAAGCCTGCTGGATGGCATCATCGTAGAATATTACGGTACGCCAACGCCTCTGCGTCAGCTGGCGAGCGTGACGGTAGAAGATACCCGTACCCTGAAAATCAACGTGTTCGACCGCTCAATGAGCCCGGCCGTTGAAAAAGCGATCATGGCATCTGACCTGGGTCTGAACCCGAGCTCAGCCGGCGCGGATATTCGCGTTCCACTGCCTCCGCTGACGGAAGAGCGTCGTAAGGACCTGATCAAAGTAGTTCGTGGTGAAGCTGAGCAGGGTCGTGTTTCCGTACGTAACGTGCGTCGCGATGCGAACGATAAAGTGAAAGCCCTGCTGAAAGAAAAAGAGATCAGCGAAGACGACGATCGTCGTTCTCAGGACGACATTCAGAAAATGACCGACGCGGCCATCAAGAAAATTGATGCGGCGCTGGCAGAAAAAGAAGCGGAACTGATGCAGTTCTGATTTTCGCTGTACACTGATAAACGCCGTTCAGAAGGACATTGAGTCTTGCTGGCGGCGTTTTGCTTTTATCTGGTCTAACTTTTGGGCATCTCATGAAGCATCTCACTCTCCTCGGCTCGACCGGCTCTATCGGTTGCAGCACTCTCGACGTTGTACGTCATAATCCTGACAGCTACACCGTGGCCGCGCTTGTGGCCGGAAAAAACGTGCAGCGAATGGTCGAACAGTGCCTGGAGTTTACCCCCCGTTTTGCGGTGATGGATGACGAAGAGAGCGCCCGCCAGGTGAAAGCGCTGTTGCAGGAGAAGGGCTGCCGTACCGAGGTACTCAGCGGGCAACAGGCGGCGTGCGATATGGCCGCGCTTGATGAAGTTGATCAGGTCATGGCGGCAATCGTCGGGGCGGCGGGTCTTCTGCCGACGCTTGCCGCTATTGATGCGGGTAAAGATGTCCTGCTTGCGAACAAAGAGTCGCTGGTCACCTGCGGACGCCTCTTTATGGAAGCGGTAAAACAGCGTGGGGCGCGTCTTTTGCCGGTCGATAGCGAACACAACGCGATTTTTCAGAGTTTACCTCAACCTTTTCAACAAAACCTGGGGTACGCTGACCTGGAGCAGAATGGCGTTGTGTCGATTCTGCTTACCGGGTCTGGTGGCCCGTTCCGTGAAACGCCACTGTCTGAATTGAGCGCAATGACGCCGGATCAGGCGTGTCGTCATCCGAACTGGTCAATGGGGCGTAAGATCTCCGTCGATTCGGCCACCATGATGAACAAAGGTCTGGAATACATTGAAGCTCGCTGGCTGTTCAATGCGTCGGCGAAACAGATGGAAGTGCTGATCCACCCGCAGTCGGTGATTCACTCGATGGTGCGCTATCAGGACGGCAGCGTGCTGGCCCAGCTGGGCGAACCGGATATGCGTACGCCTATTGCTCATACGATGGCGTGGCCAAACCGCGTAAAATCGGGCGTTAAGCCTCTCGATTTTTGTAAGCTGAGTTCACTGACGTTTAGCGAGCCTGATTACGACCGTTATCCCTGTCTGAAACTGGCGATGACGGCCTTCGATCAGGGGCAGGCGGCGACAACGGCGCTTAATGCAGCCAATGAAGTGACCGTTGAAGCATTCCTGAATCAGCAGATCCGCTTTACTGACATCGCCGCGTTGAATTTATCCGTGCTGGAGATAATGGATTTGCGTGAGCCGCAGAGCGTGGAAGAGGTGCTGGCCGTGGATGAACAGGCACGCATTGTTGCGCGTAAACAGGTGACACGTCTCGCAAGCTGGTGATAAAGCAAGCACTAGTCGTCGTGCTATTTGTTAGCGTTGGGCTTCAGTGATATAGTCTGCGCCACCTGATCGCAGGTATTTGGCTTTAAGTGGTCAGGTAAGCCGTGGTTTGACACGGCTTTTTTATGTATAGGCTTCAGTATTCCTGTGTACCGTTAAATCCTTTCAGGGACTAAAAACGCGTTATGTTGTCTGCGAATCAACCAATAAGCGAAAACTTGCCAGCACATGGCTGTCGCCATGTTGCAATCATCATGGATGGCAATGGCCGCTGGGCGAAAAGACAAGGGAAGATACGAGCCTTTGGGCATAAAGCTGGGGCGAAATCTGTTCGCCGCGCCGTCTCTTTTGCCGCCAATAACGGCATTGATGCGTTAACGCTCTATGCTTTTAGCAGTGAGAACTGGAATCGACCTGCGCAGGAAGTGACTGCGTTGATGGAACTGTTCGTGTGGGCGCTCGATAGTGAAGTAAAAAGCCTGCACCGCCACAACGTCCGCTTGCGTATTATTGGCGAAACCAGTCGTTTTAACTCACGTTTGCAGGAACGGATTCGCAAAGCAGAAGCGCTGACGGAAAATAATACCGGCCTGACGCTCAATATCGCGGCGAATTACGGCGGACGCTGGGATATTATCCAGGGGGTTCGGCATTTGGCTGAGCAGGTTCAGGAAGGGCTGTTAAGACCCGACCAGATTGATGAAGAGGCGCTGAGTCAGCAAATCTGCATGAATGAACTGGCACCCGTGGATTTGGTTATAAGGACAGGGGGGGAACATCGCATAAGTAACTTTTTGCTGTGGCAAATTGCCTACGCCGAACTTTACTTTACGGATGTTCTTTGGCCAGATTTTGATGAACAAGACTTTGAAGGTGCGCTGCATGCCTTTGCCAATCGAGAGCGTCGTTTCGGCGGCACCGAGCCTGGTGGCGATAACGCCTGATGGGGGTAGCTTTTGCTGAAGTATCGCCTGATTTCCGCTTTTGTATTAATACCCGTCGTCATCGCAGCGCTGTTTTTACTGCCTCCGGTGGGATTCGCTATTGTTACGCTGGTGGTGTGTATGCTCGCCGCGTGGGAATGGGGGCAGCTTAGCGGCTTTACCTCGCGCACTCAGCGGGTATGGCTGGCGGTACTCTGTGGTTTTTTACTGGCCCTGATGCTGTATACCTTGCCTGAATATCATCATGATGTTCACCAGCCGCTGGTTGCCGGATCCTTATGGATATCGCTGGCCTGGTGGATTGCTGCGCTTGTTTTAGTGCTTTTCTATCCGGGCTCTGCGGCGATCTGGCGTAACTCTAAAGTGTTGCGCCTTATTTTTGGTCTGCTCACGATTGTTCCGTTTTTCTGGGGTATGGTTGCGTTGCGCGCCTGGCACTATGACGAAAACCACTACAGCGGCGCGATATGGCTGCTTTATGTGATGATTCTCGTCTGGGGGGCTGACTCCGGGGCCTATATGTTTGGTAAACTGTTCGGCAAACATAAACTGGCGCCAAAGGTTTCTCCGGGCAAAACCTGGCAAGGCTTCATCGGCGGCCTGTTTACGGCAGCGATTATCTCCTGGGGCTATGGCGTCTGGGCGAATCTTGAGGTTGCCCCCTCGACGCTGCTGGTATGTTCGATTTTCGCGGCGCTGGCATCGGTGCTGGGTGATTTAACCGAGAGTATGTTTAAGCGTGAAGCAGGGATTAAGGACAGTGGTCACCTGATTCCAGGACATGGCGGAATACTGGATCGCATTGACAGCCTTACCGCGGCTGTTCCCGTATTTGCTTGCCTGCTTTTACTGGTGTTTGGGACGATATAACGGAAGGTTTTATGCTGAGCATTCTCTGGAATCTGGCGGCGTTCATTGTTGCACTGGGTGTACTGATTACCGTGCATGAATTTGGCCATTTCTGGGTTGCCCGGCGCTGTGGTGTGCGGGTGGAGCGATTCTCGATTGGCTTTGGCAAATCGCTCTGGAAGCGCACCGATAAGCATGGCACCGAGTTTGTCATTGCTCTGATTCCCCTGGGCGGCTATGTCAAAATGCTCGACGAACGCGTTGAGCCTGTCGCCCCGGAACTTCGCCATAGCGCGTTTAACAATAAAACTGTTGGACAACGTGCTGCCATCATCGCTGCCGGCCCGGTAGCCAATTTCATCTTCGCTATCTTCGCTTACTGGCTGGTGTTTATCATCGGCGTGCCTGGCGTGCGCCCGGTCGTGGGCGAAATCACTACGGGTTCTATTGCGGCAACGGCGCAAATTACACCGGGAATGGAACTTAAAGCGATTGATGGTATCGAAACCCCTGATTGGGATGCCGTGAGGTTACAACTGGTTGCCAAAATTGGTGATGAGCAGACAACCGTCAGCGTATCGCCATTTGGTTCCGACCAGCGGCAGGAAAAAGTGCTGGATTTACGCCACTGGCGCTTTGAGCCAGACAAAGAGGACCCTGTCGCCGCACTCGGGATTCGACCGCGCGGCGCGCAGATCGAGCCGGTATTAGCCGAAGTACAGGCCAAATCGGCAGCGAGTAAAGCAGGTTTACAAGCGGGTGACAGGATCGTTAAAGTCGATGGTCAGCCATTAACACAATGGATGACCTTTGTTACTCTGGTGCGCGATAATCCAGGCAAGCCGCTCGCGCTGGAAGTGGAAAGGCAGGGGAGTTCGCTCTCACTGACTCTCACCCCGGATACCAAATCGGGCGGCGGTAAGGCGGAAGGGTTTGCAGGCGTTGTGCCGAAAGTGATCCCACTGCCAGATGAGTACAAGACAATACGCCAGTATGGGCCGTTTAGCGCCATCGTTGAGGCCACGGATAAAACATGGCAGCTGATGAAGCTTACGGTCAACATGTTGGGGAAATTGATAACCGGTGATGTGAAACTGAACAACCTCAGTGGGCCAATTTCGATTGCTCAGGGGGCTGGGATGTCAGCGGAGTTCGGGGTGATTTACTATCTCATGTTCCTTGCGCTGATTAGCGTGAACCTGGGGATAATCAACCTGTTCCCGCTTCCCGTATTAGATGGGGGCCATCTGCTGTTTTTAGCGATTGAAAAGCTAAAAGGCGGACCGGTATCCGAGCGAGTTCAAGACTTTAGTTATCGCATTGGCTCGATTTTGCTGGTGCTGTTAATGGGGCTTGCACTTTTCAATGATTTCTCTCGGTTGTAAGAGAGTTAGTTAGGAAGAACGCATAATAACGATGGCGATGAAAAAGTTGCTCATAGCGTCGCTGCTGTTTAGCAGCGCGACCGTATACGGTGCTGACGGGTTCGTAGTGAAAGATATTCATTTCGAAGGCCTTCAGCGTGTCGCCGTTGGTGCGGCCCTCCTCAGTATGCCTGTGCGCCCCGGCGATACGGTTAATGATGAAGATATCAGTAACACCATCCGTGCTCTGTTTGCCACTGGCAACTTTGAGGACGTCCGCGTCCTGCGCGATGGTGATACGCTGGTGGTTCAGGTAAAAGAACGTCCAACGATTGCCAGCATCACTTTCTCCGGTAACAAATCGGTGAAAGACGACATGCTCAAGCAGAACCTTGAGGCATCGGGTGTTCGTGTGGGGGAATCTCTGGACCGCACAACCCTTGCAGACATTGAAAAAGGTCTGGAAGATTTCTACTACAGCGTCGGTAAATACAGCGCGAGCGTTAAAGCGGTTGTTACACCGCTGCCACGTAACCGTGTTGACCTGAAACTGGTCTTCCAGGAAGGTGTTTCTGCGAAGATCCAGCAGATCAACATCGTGGGCAACCACGCGTTCAGCACCGACGAACTGATCTCCAACTTCCAGCTGCGTGACGAAGTGCCGTGGTGGAACGTGGTAGGCGATCGTAAATACCAGAAACAGAAACTGGCGGGTGACCTTGAAACCCTGCGCAGCTACTATCTGGATCGCGGTTACGCCCGTTTCAACATCGATTCAACTCAGGTGAGTCTGACTCCGGACAAGAAAGGTATCTACATTACCGTTAACATCACAGAAGGCGATAAGTACACGCTTTCGGGTGTTGAAGTCAGCGGCAACCTGGCAGGACATTCAGCTGAAATTGAATCTCTGACCAAAATTCAGCCGGGCGATCTGTACAGCGGATCTAAAGTCACCAAAATGGAAGACAGCATTAAGAAGCTGCTCGGCCGTTATGGTTATGCGTATCCGCGTGTGCAAACGCAGCCGGAAATTAACGACACGGATAAAACCGTTAAGCTGCACGTTAACGTTGATGCGGGCAACCGCTTCTACGTGCGTAAGATCCGCTTCGAAGGTAACGATACCTCTAAAGACTCCGTTCTGCGCCGTGAAATGCGCCAGATGGAAGGGGCATGGCTGGGAAGCGATCTGGTAGATCAGGGTAAAGAGCGTCTGAACCGTCTGGGCTACTTTGAAACGGTCGATACCGATACTCAGCGTGTACCAGGTCGTCCGGATCAGGTTGATGTTGTTTATAAAGTTAAAGAACGTAATACCGGTAGCTTCAACTTCGGTATTGGTTACGGTACTGAAAGTGGCGTTAGCTTCCAGGTCGGTGTTCAGCAGGATAACTGGCTGGGTACGGGCTACTCTGTCGGTATCAACGGGACGAAAAACGACTACCAGACCTACTCTGAGTTCTCCGTTACCAACCCATACTTCACCGTCGACGGTGTAAGCCTGGGCGGTCGTATCTTCTATAACGACTTTAAAGCGGACGACGCGGACCTCTCCTCGTATACCAACAAGAGTTACGGTCTGGATGGTACGCTCGGCTTCCCGGTTAACGAATACAACACCTTGCGCGCAGGTTTAGGGTACGTGCATAACGACCTGTCCAACATGCAACCGCAGGTGGCGATGTGGCGTTACCTGGACTCCATCGGTCAGTCGGCGAGTACGTCCAGCGATGATAACGGTTTCGCCGCGGATGACTTCACCTTCAACTACGGTTGGACCTACAACCGTCTTGACCGTGGCTACTTCCCGACGGAAGGTTCACGCGTCAACCTGAACGGTAAAGTGACTATCCCGGGCTCGGATAACGAGTTCTACAAGGTCACGCTGGATACAGCGTCCTACTTCCCAATTGATGAAGATCACAAGTGGGTTGTTCTGGGTCGTACCCGTTGGGGTTATGGTGACGGTATTGGAAGCAAAGAACTGCCGTTCTATGAAAACTTCTACGCCGGTGGTTCAAGCACCGTGCGTGGCTTCCAGTCCAATAACATTGGTCCGAAAGCGGTTTATTACGGCGGTAATGACGAAGATAACTGCGCAAGCCGTGATCCTAAGCAAGTATGTAGCTCTGATGACGCAGTAGGTGGTAACGCTATGGCCGTGGCGAGCCTCGAGTTCATCACGCCTACGCCGTTTATCAGTGATAAGTATGCGAACTCCGTGCGTACCTCCTTCTTTATGGATGCAGGTACGGTGTGGGACACCAACTGGGAGAACACCGCCCAGATGCGTGCGGCGGGGGTTCCGGACTACAGCGATCCGAGCAACATTCGCATGTCCGCAGGTATCGCATTACAATGGATGTCACCGCTGGGGCCGTTGGTCTTCTCTTACGCCCAGCCGTTTAAGAAATACGATGGAGACAAAGCGGAGCAGTTCCAGTTTAACATTGGTAAAACCTGGTAATAATCCGCTGCAATGGAATGCGTTGGCAGTGTAGCGCTGACAACCGGCGATCGGTAACACGGTCGCCTTGCCACGCAAAGAACGGTACCCCTCGGGTGCCAATGGGATGGTAAGGAGTTAATTGTGAAAAAGTGGTTATTAGCTGCAGGTCTCGGTTTAGCGATGGCAACTTCTGCTCAGGCAGCGGATAAAATTGCAATCGTCAACATGGGTAATTTGTTCCAGCAGGTTGCACAGAAAACCGGTGTTTCTGCAACGCTGGAAAACGAATTCAAAGGCCGTGCGAGCGAACTGCAACGTATGGAAGGTGATCTTCAGTCCAAGATGCAGCGTCTTCAGCGTGATGGTTCTACCATGAAAGCGAGCGAGCGCAGCAAACTGGAAAAAGACGTCATGTCTCAGCGCCAGACCTTCTCTCAGAAAGCACAGGCTTTCGAGCAGGATCGTCAGCGTCGTTCTAACGAAGAGCGTGGCAAACTGGTGACGCGTATTCAGTCTGCCGTTAAAGCAGTAGCAGCCGATCAGAGCATCGATCTGGTTGTTGATGCGAACGCCGTTGCATTCAACAGCAGCGATGTTAAAGACATCACCGCTGATGTTCTGAAACAGGTTAAATAAGTAATGCCTTCAATTCGACTGGCTGATTTAGCTCAGCAGTTGGATGCAGAATTACACGGTGATGGCGATATCGTCATCACCGCTGTTGCGTCCATGCAATCTGCTAAAGCAGGCACTATTACCTTCATGGTAAGCCCTAAGTACCGTGAACACCTGGCCCAGTGCCAGGCGTCTGCCGTTGTGCTGACGCAGGACGATCTTCCGTTTGCCACTAGCGCTGCACTGGTAGTGAAAAATCCCTACCTGACCTATGCGCGCATGGCCCAAATTCTTGATACCACGCCGCAGCCGGCACAGAACATTGCAGCCAGTGCTGCGATTGATCCGACGGCTCAGCTGGGTAACAACGTATCAGTCGGCGCAAACGCCGTTATCGAATCCGGCGTTGTTTTGGGTGATAACGTGGTGATTGGCCCTGGCTGCTTTGTTGGAAAAAATACGAAAATTGGCGCAGGGTCTCGTCTGTGGGCCAATGTCTCTGTCTACCATGAGGTTGAGATTGGCGAGAATTGTCTCGTACAGTCCAGCACGGTGATTGGTTCTGACGGATTTGGTTACGCCAACGATCGGGGTAACTGGGTTAAGATCCCTCAGCTGGGTCGCGTGATTATCGGCGATCGTGTGGAGATCGGCGCTTGTACAACTATCGACCGCGGTGCGCTTGACGACACCATTATTGGTAACGGTGTTATCATAGACAACCAGTGCCAGATTGCACATAACGTTGTGATTGGCGACAATACCGCAGTTGCGGGTGGTGTTATCATGGCAGGCAGCCTGAAAATTGGCCGTTACTGCATGATTGGCGGTGCCAGCGTGATCAATGGCCATATGGAAATATGCGACAAAGTCACGGTGACGGGGATGGGTATGGTGATGCGTCCAATCACTGAGCCTGGCGTTTATTCCTCAGGTATTCCGCTGCAACCGAACAAGGTCTGGCGTAAAACAGCTGCACTGGTGATGAATATTGATGATATGAGCAAGCGACTCAAAGCGATTGAGCGCAAAATCGATCAACAAGACTAAGCGTTCATCCGTTTAACGCTAAATTTCCCGGCCTGTCGGCTTTGTTTATAAACCGGCAGGCCGTGTTATTATTGCTACTTAGTACATTTGACAGGAAGAGTATTTTGACTACTGACACTCATACTCTGCATATTGAAGAGATTTTAGAACTTCTGCCGCACCGCTATCCGTTTTTACTGGTAGACCGTGTGCTGGATTTTGAAGAAGGTCGCTTTCTGCGCGCAGTGAAAAATGTCTCCGTTAACGAGCCGTTCTTCCAGGGGCACTTCCCTGGTAAGCCTATCTTCCCGGGTGTATTGATCCTGGAAGCGATGGCACAGGCTACCGGTATTCTGGCGTTTAAAAGCGTAGGTAAACTGGAACCGGGTGAACTCTATTACTTCGCGGGTATCGATGAAGCGCGCTTCAAGCGTCCGGTCGTGCCTGGTGATCAAATGATCATGGAAGTCACTTTTGAAAAAACGCGTCGCGGCCTGACTCGCTTCAAAGGCGTAGCTATGGTTGACGGCAAAGTTGTTTGCGAAGCGACAATGATGTGTGCGCGTAGCCGGGAGGCCTGATACGTGATTGATAAATCCGCCTTTATTCATCCTACCGCCATTGTGGAAACGGGTGCCATCATTGGTGCCAACGTCCACATTGGCCCGTTTTGTATTGTTGGACCCCATGTCGAAATTGGTGAGGGTACAGTACTGAAATCTCACGTTGTCGTGAATGGTCATACCACCATTGGCTGCAACAATGAGATCTATCAGTTCGCCTCCATCGGCGAAGTTAACCAGGATCTTAAGTATGCTGGCGAACCGACCCGCGTGGAAATCGGCGATCGTAACCGCATTCGCGAAAGCGTCACCATTCATCGTGGTACAACGCAAGGCGGTGGATTGACGAAGGTGGGCAGCGACAACCTGTTTATGGTTAATGCGCACATTGCGCACGACTGTACCGTGGGTAGCCGCTGTATTCTCGCCAACAACGCAACGCTGGCGGGACACGTATCGGTCGATGATTTCGCAATTATTGGCGGCATGACCGCAGTCCATCAGTTCTGCATCATTGGTGCACACGTGATGGTCGGCGGATGCTCCGGTGTGGCGCAGGACGTCCCACCGTTTGTGATTGCGCAGGGCAACCATGCCACGCCGTTTGGCGTGAACATCGAAGGTCTCAAGCGTCGTGGTTTTAGTCGCGAAGCGATTACTGCCATCCGCAACGCGTACAAACTGCTGTACCGTAGCGGTAAAACGCTGGAAGAGGCGAAGCCGGAAATTGCCGAGCTGGCGAATAAGCACCCTGAAGTGAAGATGTTCATGGAATTCTTTGAACGTTCAACCCGTGGTCTGATTCGTTAATGGTCGACAGTCGTCCGCTTACCATCGCCCTGGTCGCCGGAGAAACCTCCGGCGATATTCTTGGTGCAGGTCTTATCCGCGCGCTTAAAGCCCGTGTACCCAATGCCCGCTTTGTGGGTGTGGCTGGGCCGCTGATGCAGGCCGAAGGCTGTGAAGCCTGGTATGAAATGGAAGAGCTGGCTGTGATGGGCATCGTCGAAGTGCTGGGCCGCTTGCGTCGCCTGCTGCATATTCGCGCCGACCTTACCCGCCGCTTTACCGACCTTAAGCCCGATGTATTTGTCGGCATTGATGCGCCTGATTTCAATATTACCCTTGAAGGGAACCTGAAAAAGCAGGGGATCAAAACTATCCATTACGTCAGTCCGTCCGTATGGGCGTGGCGACAGAAACGCGTTTTCAAAATCGGACGGTCCACCAATCTGGTGCTGGCTTTTCTGCCTTTCGAAAAAGCGTTTTACGACAGATTTAATGTCCCGTGCCGTTTTATCGGTCATACCATGGCGGATGCCATGCCGCTGGATCCGGATAAAAACGCGGCGCGTGACGAACTGGGCATCCCGCATGATGTGCACTGTCTGGCGCTGCTGCCAGGGAGCCGGGGTGCGGAAGTTGAAATGCTCAGTGCCGATTTCCTGAAAACGGCGCAAATTCTTCGCAAGACTTATCCCGATCTTGAAGTGGTCGTGCCGCTGGTGAATGCCAAACGCCGCGAGCAGTTTGAGCGTATCAAAGCCGACGTCGCCCCGGATCTTCACGTCCGCCTGCTGGACGGAAAAGGGCGGCAAGCCATGTTTGCGAGTGATGCCGCACTGCTGGCTTCCGGCACGGCTGCTCTGGAGTGTATGCTGGCAAAATGCCCAATGGTGGTCGGTTATCGCATGAAGCCGTTTACCTTCTGGCTGGCAAAACGTCTGGTAAAAACAGATTACGTATCCCTGCCAAACCTGCTTGCGGGTCGCGAACTGGTGAAAGAGCTCTTGCAGGATGAATGCCAGCCGCAGGCACTGGCTGATGCATTACTGCCGCTGCTGGCCAACGGTAAAACCAGCCACCAGATGCATGATACCTTCCGTGAACTGCATCAACTGATCCGCTGTAATGCTGATGAGCAGGCGGCCGATGCGGTGCTGGAGTTAGCACAATGATGGAATTTATTTATCCCCATACCCACCTCGTTGCCGGTGTGGATGAAGTCGGTCGTGGCCCGTTAGTGGGTGCCGTTGTGACCGCGGCGGTGATCCTCGATCCAGCCCGCCCGATCGTTGGCCTGAACGACTCGAAAAAACTGAGTGAAAAGCGTCGCCTGGCGCTGTTCGATGAAATTAAAGAAAAGGCACTGGCCTGGAGTCTCGGGCGCGCAGAGCCGGATGAGATCGACGATCTGAACATTCTGCACGCCACCATGCTGGCGATGCAGCGTGCCGTTGCTGGCCTGAAGATTGTGCCTGAGTATGTGCTGATCGACGGTAACCGTTGCCCGGCGCTGCCAATGCCTTCCATGGCTGTTGTTAAAGGCGATAGCCGCGTCGCAGAAATCAGTGCGGCGTCAATCATTGCCAAAGTGACGCGCGATGCCGAAATGGCCGCGCTGGACCTCACTTATCCCGCGTATGGTTTCGCCCAGCACAAGGGATATCCAACGGCTTTCCATCTGGAAAAGCTGGCTGAACATGGCGCAACTGAACATCATCGGCGCAGCTTTGGCCCGGTGAAACGCGCGCTGGGACTGGTGTCCTGAATCAAGACGCAAGCAATTAAGTAACGCGGGATTTGAAGATGGCTGAACCACGTTTCGTACACCTGCGGGTGCATAGCGACTACTCCATGATCGATGGGCTGGCAAAGACCGGGCCGCTGGTAAAAAAGGCGGCCTCGCTTGGCATGCCTGCGCTGGCGATCACCGATTTTACCAACCTGTGTGGCCTGGTGAAGTTCTACGGAACGGCGCATGGCGCAGGATTAAAGCCCATCGTCGGCGCGGATTTTCACGTGCAGAGCGACCTGCTTGGGGATGAGATGACGCAAATTTCCGTGTTAGCCATGAATAACACGGGTTATCAGAACCTCACTCTGCTGATCTCAAAAGCCTACCAACGCGGTTACGGCGCACTGGGTCCATGGATTGACCGCGACTGGCTGGCGGAGCTGAACGAAGGTTTGCTGCTGATCTCCGGTGGCCGTATGGGAGATGTCGGCAAATGTCTGCTGCGCGGTAATAATGCGCTGGTGGATCAGTGCGTCTCGTTCTACGAAGAGTATTTCCCGGATCGTTATTACCTGGAGCTGATCCGTACCGGGCGTGCGGATGAAGAGAGCTACCTGCATGCGGCCGTCGCCCTGGCGGAAGCGCGTGGCCTGCCTGTGGTGGCCACCAACGATGTGCGCTTCCTTGAGGCGGTTGATTTTGACGCGCATGAAATTCGCGTCGCTATCCACGACGGTTTCACCCTTGACGATCCGAAACGTCCGCGCAACTACTCATCGCAGCAGTACATGCGCAGCGAAGAGGAGATGTGTGAGCTCTTCTCGGACATCCCGGAAGCGCTGGAAAACAGCGTAGAGATTGCCAAGCGCTGTAACGTCACCGTGCGTCTTGGCGAATACTTCCTGCCGCAGTTCCCGACGGGAGACATGACCACCGAAGATTTCCTGGTCATGAAATCGAAAGAGGGTCTGGAAGAGCGTCTGGAATTCCTCTTCCCGGATGAAGCGGTCCGTAAAGAGAAACGTCCTGAATATGACGAGCGCCTGGATATTGAACTCCAGGTGATCAACCAGATGGGGTTCCCTGGCTACTTCCTGATCGTGATGGAGTTCATCCAGTGGTCGAAGGATAACGGCGTGCCGGTAGGTCCGGGCCGTGGTTCCGGTGCGGGATCGCTTGTGGCCTACGCGCTTAAAATTACCGATCTCGATCCGCTGGAATTTGACCTGCTGTTCGAACGTTTCCTCAACCCGGAACGTGTCTCCATGCCCGACTTTGACGTCGACTTCTGCATGGAAAAACGCGACCAGGTGATTGAGCACGTGGCCGATATGTACGGTCGTGATGCGGTTTCGCAGATCATCACCTTCGGTACGATGGCCGCGAAAGCGGTTATCCGCGACGTGGGCCGCGTTCTGGGCCACCCGTACGGTTTTGTCGATCGTATCTCTAAGCTGGTGCCGCCCGATCCGGGCATGACTCTGGCGAAAGCCTTTGAAGCTGAACCTCAGCTGCCGGAAATCTACGAAGCCGACGAAGAGGTCAAAGCGCTGATCGACATGGCGCGCAAGCTGGAAGGCGTCACGCGTAACGCCGGTAAGCATGCGGGGGGGGTGGTTATCGCCCCGACCAAAATCACCGACTTTGCGCCGCTGTACTGCGACGAAGCGGGCCAGCATCCGGTCACCCAGTTCGACAAGAACGACGTAGAATACGCCGGGCTGGTGAAGTTCGACTTCCTCGGCCTGCGTACGCTGACCATCATCAACTGGGCGCTGGAGATGATCAACGCCCGTCGCGAGAAGAACGGCGAGCCTCCGCTGGATATCGCGGCTATCCCGCTTGATGACAAGAAAAGTTTCGACATGCTGCAACGCTCGGAGACGACAGCCGTCTTCCAGCTTGAATCCCGCGGCATGAAAGATTTGATTAAGCGTCTGCAACCAGACTGCTTCGAAGATATGATCGCGCTGGTGGCCCTGTTCCGTCCGGGGCCGTTGCAGTCGGGGATGGTAGATAACTTTATCGACCGTAAACACGGGCGCGAAGAGATTTCCTACCCGGACGTGCAGTGGCAGCATGAAAGCCTGAAACCGGTACTGGAGCCAACCTATGGCATCATCCTGTATCAGGAACAGGTCATGCAGATCGCCCAGGTGCTTTCTGGTTATACCCTTGGCGGCGCAGACATGCTGCGTCGTGCGATGGGTAAGAAAAAGCCGGAAGAGATGGCCAAGCAGCGTTCCATCTTTGAGGATGGGGCGAAGAAAAACGGCGTCGATGGCGAACTGGCGATGAAAATCTTCGACCTGGTGGAGAAATTCGCCGGGTACGGATTTAACAAATCCCACTCCGCCGCCTATGCTTTGGTTTCGTATCAAACGCTGTGGCTGAAGGCTCACTATCCCGCTGAGTTTATGGCGGCGGTAATGACCGCCGATATGGACAACACCGAGAAGGTGGTTGGTCTGGTAGACGAGTGCTGGCGCATGGGGCTGAAGATCCTGCCGCCGGATATTAACTCTGGCCTGTACCATTTCCACGTTAACGATGACGGAGAAATCGTCTATGGGATCGGCGCGATCAAGGGCGTAGGTGAGGGGCCGATCGAGGCGATCATCGAAGCGCGTAACAACGGCGGCTATTTCCGCGAGCTGTTCGATCTGTGCGCCCGCACCGATACCAAAAAACTGAACCGCCGGGTGCTGGAAAAACTGATCATGTCCGGCGCGTTTGATCGGCTGGGGCCACACCGCGCCGCGCTGATGAACTCGCTCGGCGATGCGCTGAAAGCAGCCGATCAGCACGCGAAAGCGGAAGCCATTGGCCAGGCGGATATGTTCGGCGTGCTGGCGGAAGAGCCAGAGCAGATTGAGCAGTCTTATTCCAACTGCCAGCCCTGGCCAGAACAGGTGGTGCTGGATGGGGAGCGTGAGACGTTAGGCCTGTACCTGACGGGGCACCCGATCAACCAGTATCTGAAAGAAATTGAGCGCTATGTCGGCGGCCACAGGCTTAAAGACATGCATCCGACAGAACGTGGTAAAATCACCACGGCTGCGGGGCTCGTGATTGCTGCAAGGGTAATGGTCACCAAGCGCGGCAATCGTATCGGCATCTGTACCCTGGATGACCGTTCCGGGCGTCTGGAGGTGATGTTGTTCACCGACGCGCTGGATAAATACCAGCAATTGCTGGAAAAAGACCGCATACTTATCGTCAGCGGACAGGTCAGCTTTGATGACTTCAGCGGGGGGCTTAAAATGACCGCCCGCGAAGTGATGGACATTGACGAAGCCCGGGAAAAATATGCTCGCGGGCTTGCTATCTCGCTGACGGACAGGCAAATTGATGACCAGCTTTTAAACCGACTCCGTCAGTCTCTGGAACCCCACCGCTCGGGGACCATTCCAGTACATCTCTACTATCAGAGGGCGGATGCACGTGCGCGGTTGCGCTTTGGTGCAACGTGGCGTGTCTCTCCGAGCGATCGTTTACTGAACGATCTCCGTGGCCTCATTGGTTCGGAGCAGGTGGAACTGGAGTTTGACTAATACAGGAATACTATGAGTCTGAATTTCCTTGATTTCGAACAGCCGATTGCAGAGCTGGAAGCGAAAATCGATTCTCTGACAGCCGTGAGCCGTCAGGATGAAAAACTGGATATTAACATCGACGAAGAAGTGCATCGTCTGCGCGAAAAAAGCGTAGAACTGACGCGCAAAATCTTTGCCGATCTCGGCGCATGGCAGATCGCCCAGCTGGCGCGTCATCCACAGCGTCCGTACACCCTGGATTATGTCCGCCTGGCGTTTGACGAATTTGACGAACTGGCAGGCGACCGCGCATACGCTGACGATAAAGCTATCGTCGGCGGTATCGCGCGTCTGGATGGACGTCCGGTGATGATTATTGGTCATCAGAAAGGCCGTGAAACCAAAGAGAAAATCCGTCGTAACTTCGGTATGCCAGCACCAGAAGGCTACCGTAAGGCCCTGCGTCTGATGGAGATGGCTGAGCGTTTCAATATGCCTGTCATCACCTTCATCGACACGCCGGGTGCTTACCCGGGTGTTGGCGCTGAAGAGCGCGGTCAGTCTGAAGCCATCGCACGCAACCTGCGTGAGATGTCTCGCCTGAAAGTGCCGGTCATCTGTACCGTTATCGGTGAAGGTGGGTCTGGCGGTGCGCTGGCAATTGGCGTGGGCGATAAAGTGAATATGCTACAGTACAGTACCTATTCCGTTATCTCTCCGGAAGGCTGTGCCTCCATTCTGTGGAAAAGTGCCGATAAAGCGCCGCTGGCTGCTGAAGCGATGGGCATCATTGCCCCACGTCTGAAAGAGCTGAAGCTGATCGACACCGTTATCCCTGAACCGCTGGGTGGCGCGCATCGTAAGCCGGAAGTGATGGCTGCTTCCCTGAAAGCGCAGCTGCTGGCGGATCTGGCAGACCTCGACGTGCTGAGCACAGAAGATCTGCTCAACCGTCGTTATCAGCGTCTGATGACCTACGGTTACGCGTAAGCCTCACAATTATCCTAAAAGCCGCACATTGTTGCGGCTTTTTTTATACCTGCCGTTTACCTTAACTATGCTTATCTGATGTTTTTCAAGGAGGTAAACCATGAACATCATTGCCATCATGGGGCCACACGGCGTCTTTTATAAAGACGAACCCATCAAGGAGCTGGAGCAAGCCCTTAAAGCACGTGGATACCAGCTGATCTGGCCGCAAAACAGCGCCGACCTGCTGAAATTTATCGAACACAATCCGCGCATCTGTGGCGTGATATTCGACTGGGACGAATACGACATGGAGTTGTGCAGCGATATCAATAAGCTCAACGAATATCTTCCGCTGTACGCGTTTATCAACACTCACTCGACCATGGACGTGAGCGCGCATGATATGCGTATGGCGCTGTGGTTCTTCGAATACTCACTCGGCGTTGCCGAGGACATTGCGACCCGCATTCAGCAGTACACCGGTGAATACCTCGATAACATCACACCGCCGTTCACGCGCGCGCTGTTCACCTATGTGAATGAAGGGAAGTACACCTTCTGTACGCCAGGCCACATGGCGGGAACAGCCTATCAAAAAAGCCCGGTGGGATGTCTGTTCTACGATTTCTTCGGCGGTAACACGCTGAAGGCGGATGTGTCGATTTCGGTCACCGAGTTAGGCTCTCTGCTGGATCATACCGGCCCGCATCTGGAAGCCGAAGAGTACATCGCCCGGACCTTTGGCGCCGAGCAAAGCTACATGGTGACCAACGGTACCTCAACCTCGAACAAAATCGTCGGGATGTACGCCGCGCCTGCCGGCAGTACGCTGCTGATTGACCGCAACTGCCATAAATCACTGGCGCATTTGCTGATGATGAGCGACGTGGTGCCGCTCTGGCTGTCGCCTACGCGTAATGCGCTGGGTATTCTCGGCGGCATTCCTCGCCGTGAATTCGCGCATGAAGCCATTGAAAATAAGATCGCGGCGATCCCCGAGGCAAGCTGGCCTGTGCATGCGGTGATCACCAACTCCACCTATGACGGGTTGCTTTACAACACGAACTGGATCAAGCAGACGCTCGACGTGCCGTCGATCCACTTTGACTCCGCGTGGGTGCCTTACACCAATTTCCACCCGATTTACTCGGGGAAAAGTGGGATGAGCGGTGAGCGGGTGCCTGGCAAGGTATTCTTCGAAACGCAGTCGACGCACAAAATGCTGGCCGCGTTTTCCCAGGCGTCTCTCATTCACATCAAGGGCGAGTACGACGAGGACACCTTCAACGAAGCCTTTATGATGCACACGACCACGTCGCCGAGCTACCCGCTGGTGGCGTCCATCGAAACGGCGGCGGCGATGCTGCGCGGTAATCCGGGTAAACGCCTGATCAATCGTTCGGTGGAACGGGCGCTGCATTTCCGAAAAGAGGTTCAGCGACTTAAAGATGAAGCGGACGGCTGGTTCTTTGATATCTGGCAGCCGGAAGAGATTGATGAAGCAGAATGCTGGCCCGTCGCGCCGGGGGAGAGCTGGCACGGTTTTCGGGATGCCGATGCGGACCATATGTTCCTCGATCCGGTTAAGGTGACGATCCTGACGCCGGGCATGGATGAGCAGGGCGTGATGGGTGAGGAAGGGATCCCGGCGGCACTGGTGGCGAAGTTCCTTGATGAGCGCGGCGTGGTGGTGGAGAAAACCGGCCCCTATAATTTGCTGTTCCTGTTCAGCATCGGGATCGATAAAACCCGCGCGATGGGGCTGTTGCGCGGACTGATGGAGTTTAAGCGTGCATATGATCTGAACCTGCGGGTGAAGAATATGCTGCCGGATCTCTACGCGGAAGATCCTGACTTCTATCGCAATATGCGTATTCAGGATCTGGCCCAGGGGATCCACAGGCTGATCCGCCAGCACGATCTGCCGCGCCTGATGTTGCAGGCATTTGATGTTCTGCCTGAAATGAAGCTGACGCCGCACAGGGCGTGGCAGCGCCAGGTGAAAGGGGAGGTTGAAACCGTTGAGCTGGAGAACCTGGTCGGGCGGGTATCGGCCAACATGATCCTGCCTTATCCGCCGGGCGTGCCGCTGCTGATGCCGGGTGAAATGATCACTGAGGAGAGCCGGGCGGTGCTCGATTTCCTGCTGATGCTCTGTTCGGTGGGGCGCCACTATCCGGGCTTTGAAACGGATATTCATGGCGCGAAACGCGATGATAACGGCGTGTACTGGGTGAGAGTCCTAAAATAAAAGGGTCTGCTTGCCAGAGGCGGGTTGTCGGTTGTAACGTTCAGGGCATCATAAAAAGGAGAAACTATGCTGGGTTTAAAAGCGGTTCATCATATTGCGATCATTGCCACCGATTACGCGAAAAGTAAGGCATTCTACTGCGACGTTCTCGGCTTTACGCTGTTGAGCGAGGCCTACCGTGAGGAGCGCGACTCCTGGAAAGGCGATCTGGCGTTAAACGGACAATATGTGATTGAACTGTTCTCTTTTCCTTTCCCGCCAGCGCGTCCTTCACGCCCGGAAGCCTGCGGCCTGCGCCACCTGGCCTTCAGCGTCGATGACCTGGACAGCGCGGTAAAACATCTGGAAGCCCACGGCGTGGCCTGCGAAGCGATTCGTGTCGATCCCTTTACCGATAAACGTTTCACTTTTTTCAACGATCCGGACGGGCTGCCGCTGGAGCTTTACCAGCAGTAATCGCCGTCATGTGTGATAATGCCCGTTCAGTTCGGGCATTTTTTATGTGTAATTTCCTATGACCTTACCCGCTATCGCGCACGCCGTTTCACCCTATCGCCAGCTGCTGGTGGGGTTCAGCGGTGGCCTGGATTCCACCGTTTTGCTGCACCGCCTTAAGCTCTGGCGCGACCGTGAGCCTGACGTCCAGCTGCGGGCGATGCATATCCATCACGGCTTAAGCCCCCATGCCGACGACTGGGTAGCGCACTGCGAAGCGGTGTGTTCAGGGTGGGCGATCCCGCTGATCGTTGAACGCGTCACGCTTGAGGATGAGGGGCTGGGTATTGAGGCGCAGGCGCGGAAAGCCCGCTACGCCGCGTTTTCCGGCGCATTACAGCAAGGGGAAGCGTTGGTCACCGCGCAGCATCTGGACGACCAGTGCGAGACGTTTTTACTGGCGCTCAAGCGGGGCAGCGGGCCTGCGGGATTATCTGCCATGCCTGAGCGCGCAGATTTTGCTGAAACAGAGCTCATCCGCCCGCTGCTGGGTGAGACGCGCGCATCACTGGAAGCCTGGGCGCAGCAGCATCATCTGTTTTGGATTGAAGACGAGAGCAATCAGGACGACAGTTACGACCGTAACTTCCTGCGCCTGCGCGTCTTACCGCTGCTGAGTGAGCGCTGGGCGCATTTTTCCGAAGCGGCGGCCAGAAGCGCCATGCTGTGTGCTGAACAGGAAAGCTTGCTGGATGAGTTGCTGAGCGAGGAGCTGGATACGCTGACTACCGCTGACGGTGCCCTGAACATTGCGCCGTTGAAGGTGATGAGCCCCGTGCGCCGGGCTGCTCTGATTCGTCGCTGGATGGCTTACCACCGTGCGGTTATGCCGTCCCGGGCGATGCTCAACCGTATCTGGGAGGAAGTTGCACAGGCGAGGGAAGATGCCGCCCCGTGTATACACCTGAATGGTTATGACGTCAGGCGCTATAAAGGGCAACTCTGGTGGGTAAAATCTGTGCCGTCGCTGGCTGACGTTGTGCTCGACTGGCCGTCGCCGGAAAAAGCATTAACGCTACCGATGAATGCCGGTGTCGTTGCGTTAAGCCATTCGGGCAATGTGCGTCTACCTGAGCCGGACGAGAACGTCACTATACGCTTCAGGGCCAGCGGCATGCTGCATATCGTCGGGCGTAACGGCGGGCGTAAGCTGAAGAAAATCTGGCAGGAACAGAACGTTCCGCCCTGGCGACGTGATACCACGCCGCTTCTGTTTTACGGCGACACGCTCATCGCGGCGGCAGAGGTGTTCATCACTGAAGAGGGGTGGGCTGAAGCGGGTGTTAATTTTGAATGGAAAGCGTAACGGGCAGCCTGGCTGCCCGTTGGTTATCAGGATTCGCTCACCACAACGGTGCCGATTTCCGGATGGCTGAAACTGGCAATTTTGTCGAGGCGTAGCTCACGCGTTGCACCTGCATCTTCCACAACTAGGTATTCCACATTTTTACGGGAAACCAGATCGCTGGCCTTTGCCTTTAGCACTTCGCCATCTTTTAGCTCCAGCGTCAGTATTAAATGATGCTGGCAGGCGAGTTCGAGGTTGTCATAGTCATCACAATTGATGGGTTGATAGGTATCATTCATCGACATAATCGCTCACCAGTAAATTCGCCGCAGCATACGCTGCTTTTTCCCTGACCGATTCAGAAAGGCTCTCATCAGAGGCCACTTCATTTAGCACGTTCAATACACAGCCCAACGCATCCGGAATGTACCCCAGATCTCCGCTGGCGATCTCCGCATACCGTCTGCGAATCAACTCACAATAATTATTCACATCACCTCCTGCCAGCGTACTGACTTACTGTGAGATATCATTAAGCCTACGAAGTTAAACTCGGTTTAGCAAGGTGACTATACCATACTCATTTAAGCAATATCAGCGCCTTGATAAGAGGGAGCCACCACCTCGTAACAGCCTTTTGCCGCGGTTTTCGCTACAATGTATGCCTGATTCGAAAGGAGTTCTCTCATGGCGCTGAAAGCGACAATTTATAAAGCTGTGGTCAATGTGGCGGATCTTGACCGTAACCAGTTTCTGGATGCGTCATTGACGCTGGCGCGTCACCCTTCTGAAACCCAGGAGCGCATGATGCTGCGCCTGCTGGCGTGGATTAAGTATGCCGACGAGCGTCTGCAATTTACCCGTGGTTTAAGCGCGGAAGATGAACCGGAAGCCTGGCTGCGCAACGATCATCTGGGTATCGATTTATGGATTGAGCTTGGCCTGCCGGATGAACGCCGGATCAAAAAGGCCTGCACCCAGTCTGCTAAAGTAGCGTTGTTTGCCTACAACCAGCGAGCGGCGGAGATCTGGTGGCAACAAAATAAAAATAAATGTGTGCTGTTCAAAAATCTTACCGTCTGGTATCTGGATGATGAACAGCTGGCGCAGCTGAGTGCGTTCGCCAGCCGGACGATGGCGCTACAGGCGACGATTCAGGACGGCGCCATCTGGCTTTCCGATTCTCAGAATAATCTGGAAATTCATCTCACGGCCTGGCAGCCCGCATCATGATTGTATTGTCCCGAAACGTCAGCATCCCTGATAACGAGCTGGAGATCACCGCCATCCGGGCCCAGGGAGCAGGGGGACAGCACGTTAACAAGGCCTCAACGGCTATCCATTTGCGCTTTGACATTCGGGCCTCCAGCCTGCCAGAGTATTATAAAGAAAGCCTGCTTGCCGCCAGCCATCACCTGATCACCAGCGAGGGTGTGATGGTGATTAAAGCGCAGGAGTATCGCAGCCAGGAGCTTAACCGGGAAGCGGCAATAGCCCGGCTGGTCGCGGTCATTAAAGAGCTGACGGCTGTACAAAAAAGTCGCCGGGCAACACGTCCAACGCGGGCATCGAAAGAACGTCGGTTGTCATCGAAGGCGCAGAAATCCACCGTAAAATCACTGCGTGGCAAAGTCCGTCACCCATAATGTGACGAAAGGGATACCCTTTTTCATAAGGAAAGTATTGTGAAAAAAGCATTATTATCAGCGCTGGCCGTGACAAGCCTGTTCGCGCTTTTTGGCTGTAATAACCGTTCAGAAACGCAGGTACTACAGCCAACGCAAAATGAAGAATTAAAGCCGATGCAGCAAAGCTGGCGCGGCGTATTACCGTGTGCAGATTGCGAGGGCATCGAAACCTCTCTGTTCCTGCAAAAAGATGGCACCTGGGTCATGAACCAGCGTTACCAGGGGGCGAAAGAACCGTCTTCTTTTGCATCTTACGGAACATGGGCGCGTACGGCTGAGAAGCTGGTATTGACGGATACCACGGGCGATAAAACCTTCTTCCGCGCCAAAGGCGAGGGGATGGAGATGCTCGATCGCGAAGGCAATCCGATTGAATCCCAGTTCAACTACACGTTGGCCCCGGTGAAAGCGACCCTGCCAGCCACCCCAATGGCGATGCGAGGGATGTATTTCTACATGGCGGATGCGGCGATCTTCACTGACTGTGCAACCGGGAAGAAAGTCAGCGTGGCGAACAATGCCCAGCTGGAGCGAGACTATGCCGTCGCGCGCGGCAACGACAGTAAGCCAGTGTTGCTGACGGTTGAAGGGCATTTTACGCTGGAGCCAAACCCGGATAGCGGCGAGCTGGTGAAAACGCTGGTGGCAGATAAAGATGCGAAGTTTGCTGCGGGGAAAGACTGCGGAAGCAAATAAGATATAGCCATTAAAAAACCCCGCACTGGCGGGGTTTTTTGTTTCTTAACCTTTGATGGCTTTCACCAGGTAATCAAGAATATCTCCCGTCTTGATCATCTGTTTTTCGCCGTTGCGACGGTATTTGTATTCAATCTCGTCGCTGTCGAGGTTACGGTCGCCAATGACGATGGTGTGTGGAATACCGATCAGTTCCATGTCAGCAAACATCACGCCAGGACGCTCTTTACGGTCATCCATCAGCACGTCGATACCTTTCGCGCTCAGCTCAGCGTAGAGTTTCTCAGCCAGCTCCTGCACGCGGTAAGACTTGTGCATGTTCATTGGCAGGATCGCCACCTGGAACGGCGCGATGTTATCCGGCCAGACGATTCCGCGTTCGTCATAGTTCTGCTCGATAGCGGCAGCAACAACGCGCGTTACGCCAATGCCGTAGCAGCCCATGGTCAGAACCTGGTTACGGCCATCTTCGCCCTGAACGGCAGCGTTCATTGCGCGCGAGTACTTATCGCCCAGCTGGAAGATGTGGCCTACTTCGATACCGCGTTTGATCATCAGGATACCCTTGCCGTCCGGGCTTGGATCGCCTGCGACCACGTTACGGATGTCAGCCACTTCCGGCGTCGCCACGTCACGATCCCAGTTGATGCCGAAGTAGTGTTTACCGTCGATGTTTGCGCCCGCAGCGAAGTCGCTCATCGCCGCAACGGTGCGGTCAATGACCACCGGAACAGGCATGTTCACCGGACCCAGAGAACCAGGACCTGCATTCACCACGGCGCGGATCTCCGCTTCCGTTGCGAAGGTCAGCGGGCTGGCAACCTGCGGCAGCTTCTCGGCTTTCACTTCGTTCAGCTCGTGATCGCCTCGTACCAGCAGGGCAACCAGTGGATAAGCGCTACCTTCAGCCGATTTCACCAGCAGGGTTTTCACGGTTTTTTCGATCGGCAGAGTAAACTGCTCAACCAGCTCGGCGATAGTTTTCGCGTTTGGCGTATCAACCAGCGTCATCTCTTGCGTTGCCGCGCCGCGTGGTTCTTTCGGTGCCAGCGCTTCTGCAAATTCGATGTTCGCGGCGTAATCAGAGGAGTCAGAGAAGATCACATCGTCTTCGCCGCTCTGCGCCAGAACCTGGAATTCATGGGAGGCGCTACCGCCGATTGAACCGGTATCAGCCTGTACAGCACGGAAATCCAGCCCCATGCGGGAAAAGATTTTACTGTAGGCCGCGTACATTTTGTCGTAGGTCTCTTGCAGCGATTCCTGAGAAGTATGGAAAGAGTAAGCATCTTTCATCAGGAACTCGCGAGAACGCATGACGCCAAAGCGTGGGCGCACTTCGTCACGGAACTTAGTCTGGATCTGGAAGAAGTTCAGCGGCAGCTGTTTGTAAGAGCTCAGCTCGTTACGGATCAGGTCGGTGATCACTTCTTCATGCGTTGGGCCGAGAACGAATGGACGATCGCCACGATCGGCAATACGCAGCAGTTCAGGACCGTACTGCTCCCAGCGACCGCTCTCCTGCCACAGTTCAGAGGGCTGAACGACCGGCATTAACACCTCGATAGCACCGGCGTTGTTCATCTCTTCACGCACGATGTTTTCGACTTTTTTCAGGACGCGCACGCCGGTCGGCAGCCAGGTGTATAACCCGGAGGCCAGCTTGCGGATCATCCCGGCGCGCAGCATCAGCTGGTGGCTGATCACCTCGGCGTCGGCAGGTGTCTCCTTCAGAGTGGAGAGCAGATATTGGCTAGTACGCATGTTGTTACGGTTCCATTTCGACGATTGGAACAGGCTGAAACACCAGCCTGACACAAAAAAAGTGGTTTAGTTTACCAGTGTGGCAAAGATGCCAAAAGAGAGGAGAACAAAATTACCTGGGTTCCAGGGCAAACACTTCAAAACCCGCCGCAGTCACGCGCCAGCGCACGTTAAAGTCCAGCAGCCAGACGGCGTACGTTTTGCCGGCTTCCTCTTCTTTGCGGTAGGCGGGTCGGGGGTCCTGCGCCAGCACTTCAACGATAAAGTCACGCAGGCGAGGATAACGCTTTTCCAGCTCGCTGATTTGCATTGTAATTTCAGACGTGAAGTGAACCGCCATATCTGCCTGCGGTGCGTCCTGAGCATAGCTTGCCCGGGCATCCGGCAGCGCTTCGGCGAAGGGCAGGTAAGGCTTAATATCTATGACCGGCGTACCATCAACCAGGTCAAGGCTACCTAACTCCAGGATCACCTGATCTTTCTGACAACGTATGCCTTTCAGCTCGACCAGCGACATCCCGATGGGGTTGGGACGAAAGGTTGAGCGGGTGGCAAAGACACCCATTCTGGCATTTCCGCCCAGACGAGGCGGACGCACGGTGGGACGCCAGCCGCCTTCCATGGTCTGGTGAAACACAAAGACCACCCATAAATGGCTGAACGCCTCAAGCCCGCGCACTGCATCGGCCTGATTATACGGCGCCACAAGATGAAGCTCGCCGCCGCCGTTAATGACCAGACCCGGCTGACGCGGCACGGCGAACTTTTCTTTATAAGGGGAGCGGATAACGCCTATCTGCTCGAACTGAAATGAACTCATTTCGCCGTAATGTTAAGCGCAGAACCGATACATACCGCCTGGCGATAGCAACCTGGTGTGCCGCTGGTGACTTCGCAGCTGTGCAGCAGCACCGCGTTGGCTTTCATTTTCGACGCGTTGATTTGCATACGCTTGCGGGCTGTCGGAATATTGGGTGGGGAGTCCTGATTCGTTGCCTGGCAGGATTCGCCGCTCACTTCGCCCAGTTCACGGAATGGCTTACCGACCAGCTCGTCGGCTTTGGTAATAATACGTACCGGCGCAGCGCGAGGCGCTTTCGGTTTTGCTGGCTCCGCTTTTGGCGGGGTTGCAGTGCTTTGAACAGGTTCAACAGGAGATCTGCTTAGCATAGAACAGCCGCTCAGCATCAGTGCTAAAAAACAGATCGGTAAAGCACGCATAATAATTCCTCAGTGGATAATCAAAACGTCAGATATTGAAGCAGTTGACCGCACAAATGACAAGACGGGCAAATGCCCGTCTTGATGATATTACACTGCCGGGAGATTACCAGCCTTTAACCGCGCCGCCGTTAAACACCTTATTGGCTTCCTGGTACACTTCTTCAGACTGATATGCCTGTATGAATTTCTTCACATTCTCCGCGTCTTTGTTGTCTTCGCGAGTCACGATCAGGTTGACGTACGGGGAATCTTTATCTTCAACGAAGATGCCATCTTTCGCTGGGGTCAGGCCGATCTGGCTGGCGTAAGTGGTGTTGATCACGGCCAGGGCGATCTGCGCATCGTCCAGAGAACGTGGCAGCTGTGGTGCTTCCAGCTCAACAATTTTCAGATTTTTCGGGTTTTCGGTTACGTCCAGAACGGTCGGTAACAAGCCAACGCCTTCTTTCAGTTTAATCAGGCCCACTTTCTGTAGCAGAAGCAGGGAACGGCCAAGGTTGGTTGGGTCGTTAGGGACGGCAACCTGTGAACCCGGCTGGAGTTCATCCAGAGATTTAATTTTCTTGGAGTAACCGGCAATCGGGTAAACGAAGGTGTTACCGACAGCAACCAGTTTGTAGCCGCGATCTTTGATCTGCTGATCCAGGTACGGTTTATGCTGGAAGGCGTTAGCGTCAATGTCGCCTTTGCTCAGCGCTTCGTTCGGCAGAACGTAATCGTTGAAGGTCACCAGTTCAACGTCCAGGCCATATTTCTCTTTAGCGATTTTCTGCGCGGCCTCAGCAACCTGCTGTTCTGCACCGACGATAACGCCTACTTTGATGTGGTTTGGATCTTTTTCGTCCTGACCGCAACCCACCAGTGCCAGCGAGCCAATCAGTGCGCCTACTGCTGCGAAGGTCTTAAATTTAAACGCCATGTTATATCCTTAACTCGTCGAGTTTGTGTTGTTTGTAACGTTATTTATGCGTAACAGCCCGGACGATACGATCGCCAGAGAATTGAATTAAGTAAACCAGCACAACCAGCAATACCAGAACGGTATTCATTACGGTAGCGTTATAGCCAATATAGCCGTACTGATATCCAATCTGGCCTAAACCGCCAGCACCTACGGCGCCGCCCATTGCGGAATAACCGACCAGGGTGATAAGCGTGATGGTTGCTGCGTTCACCAGCCCAGGCAGCGCCTCTGGCAGCAGAACTTTGCGAACGATCTGCATTGGCGTCGCACCCATAGCGCGGGAAGCTTCGATCAGGCCGGTTGGGATTTCCAGCAGGGCGTTTTCCACCATACGGGCGATAAACGGTGCCGCGCCTACGGTCAGCGGGACAATTGCTGCCTGCAAACCAATCGACGTCCCGACGATCACGCGCGTAAACGGAATCATCCACACCAGCAGAATAATGAACGGAATAGACCGGAAAATGTTCACCAGCGCAGAGAGCGTGCGGTACAGCTTCGCGTTTTCAATAATTTGACCCGGGCGCGTAACGTACAGCAGCACGCCGACCGGCAGCCCAATCACAAAACCAAAGAAGCCCGATACGAAGGTCATTGCCAGCGTTTCCCAAACGCCGCGAACCAGTAGCCACATCATCGGCTCAGACATAACCCAGTACCTCTACTTTTACGTGATGTTCTTGCAGCCAGGCAATTGCCGCCTGGGTTTCTTCCTGTGTGCCGTGCATTTCCGTCAGCATAATGCCGAACTTCACGCCACCGGCGTAGTCCATCTGCGCGCTAATAATGTTGTTATTCACGTTAAAGCGACGCGCGGTTTCGGACAGCAGCGGTGCGTCAACGGACTGGCCCGTGAACTCCATGCGCAGCATCGGGACGCTGTCAGGCGTTGCGTCTGTTTTTAAACGTTCCAGATAATCTTCCGGAATATCCAGATGCAGTGTGGACTGAATGAACTGCTGAGCCAGCGGCGTTTTCGGGTGCGAGAAGACTTCACTCACCGTGTCCTGCTCAATCAGCTCACCGTTGCTGATGACCGCCACGCAGTCGCAGATGCGTTTCACTACATCCATTTCATGCGTAATAAGGAGAATCGTCAGGCCCAGGCGACGGTTAATGTCTTTTAACAGTTCCAGAATAGAGCGCGTGGTGGCCGGGTCTAACGCGCTGGTGGCTTCATCGCACAGCAGCACCTTAGGATTGCTTGCCAGCGCGCGGGCAATGGCCACACGCTGTTTTTGCCCACCGGACAGATTTGCCGGGTAGCTATCATGCTTGTCGCCCAGACCAACAAGGTCGAGCAGTTCGGTGACGCGACGCGTAACTTCTTCTTTCGGCGTGTTATCCAGCTCAAGCGGCAGGGCAACGTTGCCGAACACGGTGCGGGATGCCAGCAGGTTAAAGTGCTGGAAAATCATGCCAATCTGGCGACGCGCTTTGGTGAGTTCTTTTTCTGAGAGAGCGGTAAGCTCCTGGCCGCCAACTTCTACGCTGCCCTGGGTTGGGCGCTCAAGCAGGTTAACACAACGGATCAGCGTACTTTTACCCGCACCCGATGCGCCAATGACGCCATAAATCTGACCAGCAGGCACATGCAGGCTGACGTTGTTCAGCGCCTGAATGGTTCGGTTCCCCTGCTGGAACACTTTGGTGATATTGGAAAGTTTAATCATTAGATTATTTTTATCGTAAGTAAGTTAGCCGTGGCATTTTCTTCTGCCAGATACGGGGAATGACCGTAAACAAAATGGATGTTAAGGCATCCAGACGTCTAAATCAATCCACCTCTGTGCGATGAGCACTTTATTGCGCTGCGATTCATGAGATACTAGCTGAACAAGCCTTTTTCAGGAGCAAACCGGTGGCAAAATCTGTACCCGCAATTTTTCTCGATCGTGACGGCACTATTAATGTGGATCACGGTTACGTCCATGAGATTGATGAGTTCGAGTTTATCGAGGGCGTAATAGATGCCATGCGCCAGTTGAAAGAGATGGGCTATGCGCTGGTGGTGGTGACTAACCAGTCCGGTATCGCCCGGGGTAAATTCACCGAAGCGCAGTTCGAGACGCTGACGGAATGGATGGACTGGTCTCTGGCCGATCGTGGCGTCGATCTTGATGGCATCTATTATTGTCCGCATCACCCGCAGGGAAGTGTAGAGGCGTATCGTCAGATCTGTGATTGCCGTAAGCCACACCCGGGCATGTTTATCTCTGCACAGGAATTCCTGCACATTGATATGGCCGCATCTTATATGGTGGGCGATAAACTGGAAGATATGCAGGCAGCAGCGGCGGCAGGTGTAGGTACCAAAGTATTAGTGCGTACCGGTAAACCGGTCACCCCAGAAGCAGAAAATGCAGCCGACTGGGTGATAACTAGTCTGGCAGAACTGCCAAAAGAGATTAAAAAGCACCAAAAATAGGCGTTTTGGCGAAAAGGTGAGCGGTTGAAATAAAAATGCATTTTTCCGCTTGTCATTCCTCGGCGGCTCCCTATAATGCGCCTCCATCGACACGGCGGATGTGAATCACTTCACAGATAACCCGGTCGGTTGAAGAGA